>JADFGN010000085.1 GCA_022567695.1 Candidatus Poribacteria bacterium
ACCTTCTTCGTACAGAGGAACGACGATGGGGAGTGACGGTTGCGTGCCCTCTCGCCGATTGGTTTTGACAATGGATATGTTCGTTGATTCTATCACAAAGGGATCGAGATTCAGATCAGAATCTTCCAGACGAAAATAGAGCGGCGTGTTGATGTTAAAATTGCGAACGATCTTGCCGTCTTGCCTAACGATGACGAGATGCCCCCGAACCCCTTCATTGACGTAAGCGTGATCGGCAATTGCAAAATCGTGGGCAATCTCGACTGGGGGGATGTAAACGGCACGGATCTCTTCACCGCCCTGCACATCGAGCGTATCATCGGCGATCGGCGCTGTGCCGTATCGGGTCGGGACAGAATTAACGTAAACCCCTTCTGCCTCCGGATGTTTTAGGAGGATGGCTTTAACCTCATCCTTCGTTTTGCTACCCGTAACGGTGATTATGACTTCATCGGCATCGACAACTGTGCTTAAAAGCAGGTCGGTTAACCGGAAGTAGATTGTCTCGCCACTGTTGAAGCTTCCTAATTCGTGTTCAGATGCAAGGTCTGTCCTCGCACCCGAAAGGTCGGCTTGGATGCCGTTTTCATCGACAATTCGTAACAGGCCGGTGCTACTACTCAATACAACGGCTCTGGCTTGTACGCGAACATCCGTTTCACCCGTTGCCGTTATTGCATCGATATATTCGACGTTGATCACCTCTTTGTCCGTAACCTGTAGCATCCCATCGGTCAAATTGTATTCTGTGTGCTGTTGCGTCCACAACTCGCTGACAAAAACCGCGCTGTCGGGCTCAGTCTCACTCAAGATGAGCTTGAGTTGATCGCCGATCACGTTGCCGGAAGCAAACACCTCCGCTGTGTCTATCGCCGCAGAGGAAGCATTCACGTCCTTATCCGTCAACTGAATCCGCAATTTTTCACCTGCATTGAAACTGCCTGTGCCGACTGAGAAACCGCTGATTTGTACCCCACTCTCTGCGCTATAAATTTCTAACTCTCCTTTAACTCCTGTTTCGACGGAGAGTTCAACGTGAATAGGGACTTGGGTCTCTCCAGTTTCTTGTAAGGCATCGGTGTAGGTGAAGGTCACAATCCCGCCACCCTGCACTTGTAGAATGTCATCGTTTGGGATGGGAGTTTCACCGTAGCCCGTTTTTACCTCTCCCCGAAAAACGCCCGCGCTTCCGCTCACCTCAACCATCACGACGCGGATATTGTCACGCTCCGTGTTTTCGACGAAATCGGTTTCAAAGAGATTTACAACTGCGTTTGTGGTATTCAAGTCCATGTCTTGAATTTCCAAAATTAAAGTATCCCCCGCCCGGAATTGCAATATCTCGAAGTTTTCATCAGATTCGAGGTCGAAATCCATCTTATTGTACACCCTGAGAAAGCCCGTCGTACCAGCGTTTGCGATACATGTTTTGTAAATTTCAACCGACGTTTCTCCAGTGGATTGCAACTCATCAACGTAGATGACCGCAATCTGTTCGCCGCCGACAACCTGTAACCGTCCATCGTCCGCGAATCTTTCCACATCGTAGACCGTTTTGATTGAACCGAAGAAAGTACCTTCGACAGGATAAACGCGGGAGGATTCCCAAGGCGGCGAGAGGAACAATTGCACCGTCTCCTGATCGTTAAGCTGATCGCCGATGACCTTGATTTCGGCGAAATCATCGACAATATCCTCATCACGAAGGCGGAAATAGAGCGTATCACCGGCGTTAAAATCTTCAAGCGACACATAATTCACCTGAACGATTTCAAGTACCCCCTCGCTGCCGGCCCTTACGTGCGCTCGATCGGTGACGACGACATTCGTCTCCCCAGAGCCTTGCAAGGCGTCGAGGTATCTGACGGTAACAGTCTCCTTGCCCATGACCTCAAGCACATCGTTGTTTGCCCTTGCAGATGGGGCGTACATCGTCTGGAATGTGCCTGTGAACTCTCCTGAAGCTAAAGTTGTTTCCTCAAGCGTGAGCTCATTTTGATCTTTAAGAACATCGCCTCCCAAAGTTACACGAATCGATTCTTTTCGGCTATCGTCTTGGTTCCGGTCTGTATCTTTGAGCATGATGGTAAGCAGGCTTCCAGCTTTGAAGAACTTACTATTATTGAAAGCGATCAAATCTAGCGTCGGGAGAAATTCAACGCGGGCGGTATCTCCAATTGTGACGACTGTCCTCGCACCCACAAGAACGTTTGTTTCGCCTGTCTTCTGAATCCAATCTAAGTAAAGTGCCCACACCTCCTGCATGCCAACGGCCTGCAAAACGCCATTGTTCGGTTGCGGCGTTTCGCTATAAGCCGTGACAATGGAGGCAACGTAGAGATCTTTCTCCGGCTGGTAAGTTAATTTAACGGACTCAACCTCTTCCGTTTCAGGGATTATGAAACTCGCTTTGAGTTCATAATTTTCCACAGTATCGTTTTTTGACTGGGTCTCTCCAGCTTCCTCGCTCTGCGGAGGGGATTCCGTTTCTTCGTTTCGCGGAAGAGATTCAGCTCCTACATTATTTGCAGGCACCCTCTCGTTCGGGGGGCGAGGTAGGTCTGCATCTTGAACCCAGATAAAAATCTCATCACCAAGCAACAATTCTTTGACCGGCTTCCCTGCCCCGTCCGTTATCGTAACGACTCCCGTTGTTCCTGTATTGACGGTTGCAGAAGTTCTCACCGGGTGATTTCGTTGCGCGCGGCTGTAGTAAGGATCGATGTAGGTCAGAGAAACTTGCTCCTCTCCACGAACGAGAAGGAGAGGAATTGTGGCTTGTGTATTGCGTGGTGCGTATTGGATGAGTTCCCAATTTCCGGATTGCCCGATTCCCTCATTTCCTAATTTGCGCATGCCCCGTTTCGTGTCGCCTGAACTTCCAAACTTCTGAACTTTTGTCCGCTCTGTCTCTTCTTCCAATTGCCCAGTTTCCTCTTCTTCTAGCTGGTAGGCGGTTGGAACTTTTGCGGCAAAAAGCGCACTGTTGGTGACACGGTCATTAGTCGGGTCGTCATCCGCAAGGACGGCAAGATTGCTCTCATGCAAAACGACGGTCATCAGCTGGCCCGTTGCCTCATTTCGCAATTCTATCTCCACCGATTCGGACTGATAACGGTCTACATTGCGGTCAGCATCCCAAACACAGAGCGTCAACATATCTCCGGCGTTGAAGGTTTTGATCTGTTGCGAGGCATGTTCATCTAGGAAAGCAACTCGTCCGCTGATTGCATCCACGAATTCAACTTCATGCCACCGATTCGGTGAAGCGTTGAGTTCATCAGTTGCATAAGCAAACCAACCCGATCGATTGTTTGAGAGTTTAAGGTTCGCCATTACATAGTTGAAGCCGATGGATTTCCCGATGGCTGGATTCCAACCGTGAAGCACAAGATCTTTAGGGATACGCGCTTCCAGGATATAACCGGCGTCGGATTTCGCCCTATTGTTTGGGAGGACGGCGACCCTCGCCTCAATTTCTTGACGATGTGGAATGTTTCTCTGAATCGAGTCCAGATGGTGATGGACCTGTGACGGCAGAACGTTTGATTTGAAGATTGTGAAGACGAAATGGTGGTCGCTGGATTTGTACATCCCCGGCGATCGGTTGAGGGCGGTATCAAGGAACAGATGCAACGCTTCGTGTCCGTCTTGATGATTGTTCTCTTTGAATTTAGGCAGAGGAACTCGTCGGTTGATGAGTGCAACAATGTAAAAATTATCATCGTCCCACTGGGTGTGAAGGACAATCGGCGCGCTGTCAGTTGTTTCATGGTCTTTAGGAAGCATCGGATAAAAGGATGGCCATTCATTAATCTTTCCATCAATGACAATGCGATTAGCCGAGTCCACACGAATCGCTCTGCCAATGGTTTTATCTGCCTGATTTGCAGCTATCGCCCTTAGCTCTCCTATCGGTTGAGCTTCAAAGATAAAAACCTCTGAGACGACAGCATTCGGACCCGCCAAGCGATTGAAGCTCAATTCAATCTTTCCATCCGCATAAGCTTCGCTTGGAAGTGCATAGATATAAGATTCCGCTTTGCCTTTGGGAATCATCATGGCACCGTGCAGGATAAACCCATCAACACTCAGGTTCTGTATCCGCTGGGCGTTTTTCCTTTGTAGATAGGTCACCTCCACCCAATACAGTCGTGAAGGGTCTAATTCAGAATATCTGACCTTTACTGTATCATAGTGATACGCAAAACTCCGCTGGCTTGGTGTGTGGTTCACCTCCACTCGGTTTTCTTCACCGCCTTCCGGGAGGAGATAACCGTTTTCATCCTCGAATGCAAAGCCTTGCACAAGATGAGGCGCGAAGGCGTTATTTGCTTCACCCATATTTTCATAGTGCATCTGCACGGCGTTGTAGTCGCTTAATTCGCGGTCAACCGGGGAAAGCTGTCGATAGGAATCGGTGAAAAGTTCAAACTCTCGAAGCTCTGGATGATCGCCATGCCAATCCCCATGATCGATTCGCAAGCGAACATAACGCCCTGACACCGGTTTCTCAAAGCGATGGTAAGCAACGACGGTGTCGTCAGGCAGCACATCGGACACATAAGTCTCCTTGTACTTCTGTCCATCTGGGCTAGTGAGGATGTGGTAACGTTTGACACTACTTTCGGGGTGGTCTGATGTCAGACGGACTCCGTAAATTGTGGATATTGACCCCAAATCCGCTGTAACTTCAACCGCGCCTGTCGGTGCTTTGTAGGAAATTTCATTTTCCTCTTTGCCGTCTTTTTGGACCGTTTTCACTATCCGCTCTGCCGCAATCCACTTCGAGTCTTCAAAAGGCATCAGGTCGATCAATTTCTGCAATTCTACAGAATTATTGTAGTTTGCACTCACGGATAGGATTGGGCTATGCGATTGATAGCGCACGCCGACCCGAAACTCATCTTCTTTCAGAACGGGCTTGTTACTGAACCAATCGTTTATCACGACTTGTATCCAGCGTGCCTCAAGAGGAACCGAGAAGGATTGCAACGTGTAGGTGTACTCACGCGATGAACCGCTGTAGGAAAACGCCCGAACAAAAGGATTTTTACTGCGATCTGTGTGAACTAGAATATCATATTGCTTTGGGCCATTTTCATTGGGATTATCAAATCGGATATCGACCTTATCGACTTTGTAAGCAAAACCGAGGTCGTAAGTCGTCACGATCGGATTTGCTCTCAGAATATCTGTGTAATGAAGGGGTTCATTATCGAGTGTGCGCACCGGTTTGATAAACTGTCTATCCATCTTCAAGGCATCCTCGCCACGCGGATAGAATAGGAAACCAATCAATAAAGCAACCCCCCCGAGGAGGAAGTATCTCACGTTCATGCGACCATCCTCTCCTAAGCCAAAAAATCAGGATTCAGCATCTTGCATCTTGTATCTTGCACCTTGCATCTTGTATCTTGTATTTTACATCTTGCATCCTGCATCCTGCATCTTGTATCTTGCATCTTGTATCTTGCATCCTTACCTTCTTGCAATTCCATGGCTATATCGAGTCTGCCAACACAGATTTTATCTTCTGTGAAATCAACTTCGCCTTCATGCCTACCAAACGCAAAACGTTGTTTAGCCTTGACGATATGATCTTCTCAATCTATAATTTTACATCGGTTTTTCGCTTCGTTCAACCCTTCACTCCTTAACGAATTTCAGCCTATCGGATGAGCCATGTCCATCCAACGGACTGAAATCTAACATTGTCAAGCCATGCCGATAGGCAAAAAAGGAGGCGACAATTGATGGCAACTGCGACAGTAAAACACTCCAAGCTGTCTTATGAAGAATACAACCGGCAGTTTGAGAGGCAATGTGATCTCTTTGAACAAATGCGCGAGAAGTTACTAGAGAAATATGAAGGTAAATATGTTGCGTTTTATGAAGGGAATGTCCTCGACTTCGATGATGATGAACGCGAATTAGTGATACGGATTCGCCGTGTGCATGGCTACGATCTGCCAATCTACACTCAGCAGGTCTTGAAGGACGGAATCCCGACCAAGGAGATGTAATAAATTATGCTGACTTTTCCATATAACACGAGGGAGAGTCCTTCGGCTCCATACTTTACCCTTCAGATCAAACCTGCCCAACGGCCAGGTCCACTGGTGGTTTGCGAAGCGAAGTTGGATTCAGGTGCTTCTTTGACGGTAATTCCATCAGATTTGGTGCAACAATGGCAATTACGGTCAGATGGTGTCATACATCTCCGTGCTTACGACGGCCATGTCTCAAGACGCCCAATTTACTGGGTCGATTTTGTCATCGGAACCTGGCAGTTTCCAATGGTTCAAGTGACTGCAACCAGACGATCTAACGTTTTGCTAGGAAGAAATGTTCTGAATCAGATGCGTATAGTTCACGATGGCCTGCAACAGATTGTGGAGATTATCAGTAGGTCTTAGGCTCGGAAGCCAGCACCCCTTCAATCTCCTGCAACTCCTCATCACTCAACTGCCATCCCTGTCCGCCAACATGTTCGGCAACCTGCGCCGGGTTTTTAGCACCAACCAACACACACGTCACGGCAGAAAGCCGCAACAACCATCCGATTGCCAATTGGATAAGTGTCAGATTGCATCGCTGGGCGATTGTTTTGAGCTTCTCAGCTTTTTCAAGGTTTCGCCGAAATTCCTCTCCCTGAAATCGTGACATCTGTGACCGTTCATCATTTTGTGGAAATTGATGGTCGGGCGCATATTTGCCGGTGAGTACCCCCTTTGCCAATGGACTATGTGCCAAAATCCCAATCCCTTCAGCCTCACAGTATGGGAGGATGTCCGATTCAATCTCACGGTCTAGTAGATTATATCGAGGTTGGAGTGAATGAAAAGGTGCCGTTTGAGCGGCTGTCTTCATCTGCCCGACGTTAAAATTAGAAACGCCGATATATCGCGTTTTCCCTTCTTGACGCAATTGCTCCATCGCCTCCATGCTCTCATCAATCGGATATTGCGGATTCCACCCGTGAATTTGATAGAGGTCAACATGGTCAGTCTGTAGGTTGCGTAAGCTATTTTCGATTGCTTCACGGATGGCTTGCCGAGAATATCGTCCGGTGACCTTTGTTGCGAGAAAAACCCTTTCCCGATGTCCCTCCTTCAAAGCTTTACCGACGAGTGCTTCTGAAGTTCGATATCCTTGAGCGGTATCGATCAAGGTAATACCGCTATCGATTGCGGCATGCACCGTCGCAATGGCGGTCTGTTCATCGACGGTGCCCATTGCGCCGCTGATTGGCCATGCACCGAAACCGATTGTGGAGACGAAATCCCCATCCCGACCCAATTGTCGTTTTTCCATTTAAATCTCTCCTTAGTAAAAAAAGAAGCCCCTCTGGACTCCGTCATTCAGGGGCGGACGGTTTTTACCAACCTCCCCTAGCCCCTCCTTGGTAAGGAGGGGAAACCGCGTTATATCTCAGTTCTCCCCCTTACGAAGGGGGAGTTAGAGGGGGTTTTTGAAGAAGTGTCCGCCCCTAAAGACTCCGTCGAGAAGGGCATTCGAGCATGATATAGAAGCAGATTATTTTGATTTTAGCATGAATATTCAGAGCGTGTCAAGAAAAAATTGGAATTGTGATTTTGGCGAACGCTGAGTTAATTCTGCTCCGGGAATGGGGCACGAATATCGTAACGTCCCTCCTTCAGCACAGGCAGAGTCCCATCTTCCACCATCAACGCAAGCGGTAATTCCCGTGTTTTCAGCGGCATTGTGACCACATTTTTGATTCGTAACGACTCGTAGATTGCCATCATGATTTCCACCGTATACCTCGCTTGTCGCCCGGTACTCCGGTGTTGAGGAATCTTCCCCTCCATCCAATCGATTAACTCCTGATATTGATCGGTTTCCACCGGTGCAGGTGTGATTTCCTGCCAACCGCTCGCGTTGTTATTTTGGAGCAATATCACGCCGCCTTCTCCGGCTCGGATTTGCCCCTCGGTTCCGGAAATTGTCGGCATCGACACTCTGGGTTCAGGCAAGTCGCCTTCATAGATTCCGCGTGTGCCGCCTTCAAAGCAAACTAGCCCCATGCACAGATCTTCACAGATGGTGCGACGCTCCCAGCGATCGGTGGTACGAGAAGTTTGCCCAATCACCCAAAGCGTTTCCGGGTCGGATAAAATTTGCCGCCATCCATCAATGGCGTGTGTGCCTGTATTCAGTAGCCCGGCGGTAGACTTTGCGCGGTGATGAACAAACGTTGGTTGTCCAATGGCCCCATCGGCAACAAGCCTTCGGATTTCGTTCTTTGCGGGGCTGAAGCGGCCATTATGCCCGATGACCAACTTTGCGCCGTTTTTCTCGCACGCTTCAATCATATCATCGGCGTCACCTAGGGACGCGGACATCGGTTTTTCGCCGATGATTCCTTTGATCCCCGCGTTTGCCGCTGCGACGGTAATTTCGGCGCGGACCCCTTGCCATGTCGGGATGCTAACGATGTCCAAATCCTCTTTCGCAAACATTTCGTTATAGTCGGTGTATATGCCGGAAATAGAGAATTCTTCGGCGACCCTTTTCACCGATGCCTCATTGACATCTGTAGCCGCGACAACCTCCGTTGCTGGATTTCCAGTCCACGCTCTGGAATGAGAGCGTCCCATACCACCACATCCGACAATACCTACACGATACATTTTTGCCATTGGTCTGTCTCCTTGACTTATGCTGGTTTAGGTTTCCTGTGGGTAAGCAAATTCACCGATTATGATACACAAGATTGGAAAAGCCGTCAAGTATTTTCGGAGTTGGAAATCCTCACCGACCCATCCATCCACCGTCAACAAGCATGATGCTTCCATGCACATAATCGGACGCTTTGGAGGCAAGATAAACAATGATGCCCTTAAAATCTTCAGGTTTTCCCCATCGGCCTGCGGGGATGCGACTTAAAATCTGCTCGCTGCGCACGGGGTCATTGCGAA
Source organism: Candidatus Poribacteria bacterium (assembly GCA_022567695.1). Taxonomy (GTDB): domain Bacteria; phylum Poribacteria; class WGA-4E; order WGA-4E; family PCPOR2b; genus JADFGN01. Next base: position 8,946 of record JADFGN010000085.1, read on the forward strand.
GTGCTTCTGTATTATCTGTTTCGATATATCCGGGTGCAATCGCGTTGACGTTCACTCCTTTAGATGCCCATTCATTGGCGAAAGCCATCGTCAGTTGCCCGATGGCACCTTTACTCGCAGCGTAACCGGGAACCATAATGCCGCCTTGGAAGGTAAGCAGCGATGCGGTAAAGATGATTTTTCCCTGCCCCTTTTCGACCATTCGCTTTCCGATCTCCCGGGTTAGGATAAATTGAGCACTTTGATTGATTTCAACTACCTTGTCCCAGTATTCGTCCGGATGCTCCGCCGCCGGTTTGCGTAAAATCGCTCCCGCATTATTCACCAAAATATCAATCACCGGGAAGTCGGCTTTCACTTTTTCGATAAAATCATAAAGTCCATCCCGATCGGAAAAATCGCAAGTGTATCCCTTGAAGTTCTGTTTCAATGCTTGGACTTCTTTCTCAATCTGACTCCTCTCGGTTTCAAGGGTTTTACTGACGCCAATGATATCAGCACCCGCTTCCGCTAATCCAAGTGCCATCGCTTTTCCAATACCACGCTTGCAGCCGGTAACGAGGGCGATTTTTCCTTCCAATCGAAACTGGTTAAGTATGGACATATTTTCTCTTCTTGTGTTTCAATATCTTAAGTAACAGCTACCGATTCGTCAGGTACAGCCTGACCTACTTAGAACTTTCCAAAAACACGCACGAAGGTTTCCATGAAATTCTGATCGTTGGCCTCCCCTGTCGCCCGCTGATCGATATACCGGGCGCCGATGTGTAGAAAGAGTTCCTTTTCGTAGGCAACAAAACTTTTTTCCATCTCCGCTAAAAGCGCCTGGCGGACAAAATCGTTCTCGTCCTCAAGCAAATCATTGAAGAGCAAGAGCTGCCCGCCTCCGGTGATCCTGATAGTCTTGGTGAACTGGTAGACCACCTTGAGGATGAACGCAGAAGCCATATCACGCACATCCGCCTGTTCAATCTGGCGTAGTCGGATACGACCAGAGACTTTCTCTCCATCGACTTCTGCCTCCAATACGAGGTCTTCAATATGGTCTTTGGCCATCCGGAAGCCGTTGCGAATCGTGTATTTGAACATCGGGCTGATCTCAAGAGATTTGGAGGGACGCATACGATACAGGGTTTTGAAGATGCCGACCTCGTAATGTTTATCCCCCCGATCCAAATCGAAGTCATATTGCAATTTGGCGCGACCTGTTGTGACCATGCGTTTTATCCCGCTATATTCCCATGTAATTTTGGCGGTGTTGATCAGGTCGTTCTGCATCAACAGCGGATCCCGGCGTCGTTTTTCGACCTCGACGCCGCCATCGACATCGTAAAACGTCACATCTCCCGCCACTTCCATTTTCTCTATCTCCGGTTGCGCTCGATACAGGAGTTGGTCGTCTTCACTCAGGAAACCGGCGAAATACCATGTCTCATCAGGAATTCGATCCTTGACCAACTTCAGTTCATTCTCGAACACAATCGAAGAATCCTGCGCGAGTTCTTTCTTGTAAACCAGGTTGGCGAATGCTTTCGTGGTGGATGGAGCACCCCTCAGATTTTTCTTTTTGAGGTTTGTTTCGAGTTGCAAGCCGACATCGAGGTCTACCGAGCTTCCTTGACGAGTGGTTTTGCGCTTCATGAGTAGGCGTATCCCTCTCAGCCCGACATCGAATTCGTAATTGGGATCTTTGTCGTTCTCCTCTTCATCCCGGATACCGTTGTTGTTCCGATCGCTTTCGTCAAGGAAATCCTCATCGACATCAAAAAGCAGGATGTCATCCTCATAGTCGAAGGTACCATTGTTATTTTTATCGAGGTCACCGGGAATAATCAGGGAAGGTGGATCGAGCAGTGTGTTATCGGTATACCGGTCCTGATCGTCGTTGTCTCCCACGGATCGGGAGGCGTCGAAGCGGGGACCGACCCGAAAGACTTCCGCCTGGAAAATCGTGTCTCCAACGGTCCGGAATGCTTTGAATACTGTCGTCATCGCATCAAAACGTGAACCGAGGTCTTTTTTCAATGCGCTCTTGGGTGTGACGGCCAATTCCCCCTTCAAACCGTAGTTTGCAAAGTTGGTCTCCATATCCAACGCCCACACAGGCGTTTCGCGGAAATACCAGGAAATCCCGATCTTGGACTTGCCGAATTTTGTGACTTCCCTCAACCCGATTCCTGAACCCCCTACCCCTTCTCGACCTGTTACGCGGTTGAGCAGACCGGGGACCATTAAAAACGTCCAATCAGTGCGTTCTGAGCGGACCTCCCAACGGACGCCCGAAAGGTCAATCTGATCGAAAGTGAACTTTGTAAAGGTAGTTGGGACCTCCCCTAAACTGAGGATATTCTTGACATTCCCTGCGGTCTCCTCGATGACCATGACGCTGTGGAATCCGCGCCGGAACACGCGGTCGAAATCGAATTCGTCTTGCCTGATCAGCTCTTCTTCGGTATCCGCGAGAAAGTCCCGCTTATTTGTGAAATCGTATTCGATACGCCCAGATAGGAAAAGCTTGCCGAATAGACTGTACACATCCTCCGCTTCAGCTCGGAAAGCGAGAAAGCAGCAAAGCAAGAAAACTAGAAAGCCAGAAAGCAAGCGCTTTCGATCGCTGGGTTTCATTTTCATAGAATCTTATCTAGAGAAGAAACCGGGTTTATCCAGGAAACTCGGTTTCTTCACCTCAAATATCTTCCGGTCCGTAGTGCTCTGTGAAGGTCGTCCAGATCTCCGTGCGTTTATCCAGACGGCTCAAGCCACGATGGGTGCCGAACCACACGTAAGGGTCATCTACAGCGATAGAGAGGATGCCATTATGGGCGAGGCCATCTTCCCGGGTGTAAGTCGTCCAGCGATTTGTCTCTCGGTTGAACCGACTCACTCCCGCATCGTAGGTACCAATCCACACCTCAGTGCCATCAATATTGATAGCAGTGACTCGGTCACTGGCGAGGCCATCCTGAGTCGTGTAGGTGACCCAATCCTTTGTTTTATCATCGTAAACCGTTACACCGCGGTCACTTCCAAACCACACCCGATCCTCGTCAATCGCAATACAGCTGACTTCATTGCTGGCAAGGCCATCTCCGATGGTGAACGTCTTCCAGATGTCCTTACCGATGTTGTATTGACTCGCACCTCGCCGTGTACCGACCCACACATATTTCTTGCTGGCGGCGATACACCAGACTTCATCCGTAACCAATGTCTCTGCGAACTCCTTGGAGACGCCTGATGGCTGGATCTCCGTACCAGATGTGTAACTAATCCAGGCGTTGAGGTCATCCGCGGTCCGGGGGTACTTTCCGATCCCTGCGTTGGTACCGACCCAGATGTTATTGCCATCGCTGCTGACAGAAGTCACATCATTGGCGGGCAGCCCATGCTCGGTTTTGTACCGATCCCAGCGATCGGCGATCTTATCAAAGCGGTTCGCTCCGTCGCGGGTGCCGACCCAGACGTATTGGTCATCCACCACAATGGAACTCACCACATTATCGGATAGACTGTCTTCCGACTCCGGTTCGTACCAACTCCATCGGTTGCCGCCGACTTGCAGTTCCTGCCGGCCACCCTTCTTACGATAAATCTTCCAGGTCCCTAGCGCCTTGTCGTAGCGAGACAGACCGTTGTCACTTCCCATCCACACGAAACGTTCATCTGTATCCACCGTTCGGACAGCACGCCCCTGGAGGGTTGGCAAAGCCGTGTAGGATGTCCAGGATTCCTTCTGTTTGTCATAACAGGAGAGTCCACGAGGCGTACCTATCCATACATAATTCTTATCCACCTTGAGGGCACGTTCATTTGTGTGGTTATGCAACAGGCCGCTCCGATCCTCAAACGATGTCCAGGTACCGGAGGCAAAATGGAATCGCTTGATTCCATCATTTAGCGTTGCCAGCCAGAGATAATCTTCGTCCTTAGCAAGTTCGGTCACACCACTGCCGAAATCCCCCTTCGACTGGATGGTCGTCCACTCTCTCGTACGCCTGTCGTATCGGGTAACCCCTGCATCCCGCCAGGGTCTGTAGATGATCCACACATCGTCGTCCGTTGCAATGATTCGTTCAATGTCGTCCGCAACAAGCACGCCAGTGGTTGAAAATGTCGTCCACTTATCCGCTTTTTTATCATATTGTGATAACGCGCGGTTATTATCGTCCCAACCCGAACGAGCAATCCAGATGAAATCGTCATCTATGGTAATCCATTCTGCGCCTCTGCCTGCCAGCCCATCCTTTGGCGTAAATTGCCGCCATTCATCTGTCACTTCATTGTAACGATAAAGGCTGCTACCCGATCCGAACCATACCTCCGGACCATCAACCGCAATACAATTCACCTCCTCAAACGGAACTTTTGCTTCAAGAGGAATCACGCTCCATGTTTCCGTCGCTTTATCATAACGGCTCAACTCGACACCTATCATTGAACTTACCCAGACACTACGTGAACTTGCGGAAATCTTATCCAAATCGTTCGTCCCGAGTCCATCCTGTATCGTAAAGTGTTTCCACGTATCCCCACTTTTATCGTACCGGAGCACGCCTAAATCGGTTGTGAACCATACTGCGTCATCATCCACATAAATCCAACGAATCTGGGTCATCGACCTTTTCTGAGTGGACTTGAGAATATCCATCCGTGTGAAACGCTGCCATGTTTCCGTAGGCCGGTGATAACGTAGGATGCATCCGTTCGGTGAAGAGAACCAGTTACTAAACCAGATATAATCCCCATCAAATTCGATATTTGAAACGCTGGTTTCCAACAATGGCTCACGCACCGGGCGGGATTGATGAAGCGTCAGTTTACCATTTTGTATGCCATATTCAACGAGTCCGATGGTTGTCGCTAACCAGAGCGTTTCACTTTCATCACAGAGGATGGCTCGAATGTTGTACGGTACGTTTGAGATAGAACTCCAGGAATCCTCAGCGATCACATAGCGTCCCAGACCGTGTGGAGTGCCCACCCAGAGGATGCCATCCCGAAAACCGAGCGCAGTGACGTTGGGAGAGGGAAGTTGTTCAACCCACGGTAGGGGTATCCAACGCTCCTGGGTACTATCATATCGAGCGAGTCCCCGGCGAGTTCCTGCCCAGAGTTCATCCCCTGTATCCAGCAACACATTGACGTAGATATGGGGAAGGCCCTCCGCCTCATGATGCATCTCCCCGATCAAATGGGGCTCTTCGCGCAGTTTATCCCAATCTGTGGATCGGGGCTCGACCTTATTCGCAATCGAATATCGCCAGATACCATTCGCTCCACCAAACCAGACAACCCCATCCCGAGAAAGTACGGATAAGACGAGCGCATTGGGGGTCCCGTCTGGTGTAGCAAGTTGGGACCATTTTTGAGAAGCAGTGTCATACATGGCGGGGCCTGAACTGGTGCCGAGCCAAAGGACATCCCCATCCGCATCGAGCGCCGTCACAAAGGAATCTCCCTCCGATCGGGAAGGCGAATGAAATGTCCACTCTCCGCCGTTGAGAGCCCGTGAGCCAAGCCCTCGATCGGTACCGATCCAGATAGTCCCAGCGCGCAGACTTGTTGTATGCGCGCTGGGACTATCCTGCTGGCCATTCATCCCGCTGGTCGGGATTTCGCCCCTCGGGACTCGGGATAAACTCCGTTGATCCTGAGCGGAGCCGAAGGGCTCAACATGCATCGATGTGATATAGGGAGTCGTCAGTCCATCTTCTCTGGAGATCACGTCCCAACTGTGCGTTTGGGGATGGTAAATGGAAATTCCTGCTACTGTCGCGATCCAGAGATTCCCATCCGCATCACGTGCTATATCCCGGACATCGTTATCAGCGAGAAAATCGGCTTGCCTGTAAATCGTCCACTTGCCGCTTACCTTATCGAAGCGGCTCACACCATCTTCTTTGCTTCCAAACCAGACATCATTTCCTTGTACCGTAATCCAGGTCACATGATTGCTCGCCAGCCCGTCCTTTTTGGTGTAATAGATCCAGGTGTTGACGGCCTTGATGAAACGATGCACACCTGCATTGGCAGTACCAAACCATATCTGGAATCCATCTGCGCGGATAGAAGTGATCATATTACTTTTAAGCAAATCGGTCTTCGTAAATGTCTTGATGAAGGTTTGGTCCACCTTACTATATTGACTGACTCCTGCGTTTTGGGTACCAAACCAAACACTATCTTCATCCACAGTAATGGTAGTGATCTCATTGTCCACCAGGCCATCTGATTTCGTATAGTTATTCCAGGAATCGGTGGCTCGATGGTACCGGCTCACCCCTCCTTCGCTGGGCTTAGATTCACTCCGTGGACCTCTGCGCTCGCGCTGTTCTTTTTCCTTACCCGTGCCAACCCACACGTACTCGGCCTCGACTGCAATCGTTGTAATCTTCTTGCTGACCAGACCATCCTTACGGGTACGCACGGCCCAACTGTCAATGGTTTTGTCATAACGGTTTAGCCCGTTGGATGTTCCAAACCAAACGTAGTTACCGTCCACCGCAATGGATGAGACCTGATCGCTCGCTAACCCATCAATGCTACGGAAGGTCTTGAAGGTGTTCGTCTGTAGGTCGTAGCGGCTCACCCCTTCATCCGTGGCAAACCAAACCCATTGACCATCAACTGCAACAGCATTTACCCCATCGTTCGCCAAGCCATCTTCCTTCGTGTAGTGGAACCACTTTCCCTGGTCGCGCTCCCAGCGCGAAACACCGGCTGCCGTTGCAATCCACACATTGTTTAAGTCGGTAGCAATACAGCGTACTTCGTTGCTGATCAGAGTCCGTTCCACCCGCCGTGCCTTTCCGGAGAGCGAACCCGAACGGAAATCCTCGAATGGTACATCCGATTGGTAATCGGGTGGAAATGTAGCGCAACCAACCACCATAAAAAGTGATAGCAACAACAGGTTACGTGCAACTGCTCGCATCTCGATCGAAGATCGATGCAAATCCCGTGTAGCCGGGCTGAATAGGCTTGTTCGCATCATTGTTTCCACAGCTCCTTTCAGAAAGTTACGGCAAAAGGTGTTGGTACGTCACCTGTTCGTCCATGAAAACGTCGCCTATCATCAGTGACATGTTGCACACTTGAGTTGAACGTTCGGCACGTGACGTTTCAAAATGTAACATACCCATCCATCTAACCGTCTTATAGACGCGGTGGTAACAGAATGGTTGACTCCAAACACAGGTTGAGGCGCCGCCCAGAATTCGAGGTGGAGTTAATCCTAATTCCTAGCCTGAACAATCGATCAATATCTTCAAATGATTTGGGCTTGTATCAAGAGACCGAAAGGCTTCTGGCAATTCTTCCAAAGGTTGCACGGCGGTAATGAGTTTTTCCAAAGGTAACGCGCCAGAAGCAACCAGCACGATTGCTTCTTCATAATCTTCCGGCTCATACACGCGCGTTCCTCGCATCTGAATTTCGCGCCAGAAAAATCTGAACAAATCTACCGGTTGAGGTTCAGGAAAAATGGCGACGACAATGATACGACCCCGTGTTCGAGGAAGTTCAGTCATCACTTCAGCGCCCGACTCTGAACCGGAAACTTCAAAGACGGCATCAGCACCAGCACCTCCGGTTTTATCCTCAACGTAACGCAGGAGATCTTGCTGTGTTGGATTGACCGGATCGAGTCCGAAACCCTTTGCCAGATTGAGGCGAAACGGATTGATTTCAGATAATATCACGGTCGCCCCTTTCGATTGAGCGACAATAGAGACTAACATTCCGATCGGTCCTCCACCAATAACGACGACCTTCTCGTCAGCTTGAATCTGACCCAGACGCACATCATGGCATGCGACCGCCAAGGGTTCGATGAGTGCTGCCATCTTCATATCGATGTTCGGGGGGAGTTTATGAAGTACATCGGCGGGAACTGTCCATGAGGTTTGAAACGCGCCCGGTGAATCAATGCCCATAAAATTCAGGTTCTGGCAGATATGGCGATGTCCTGCGTGACAAGCTGGACAATTCCCACATGAGGCGAGGGGGCGCACAACAACGGGGTCGCCGATCGCAAACGCCTCCACCCCTTTCCCGACTTCCGCAATGACGCCTGACATTTCGTGCCCGATAATCTGAGGGAAATTGACGCGTTCGTCCATATGACCACGATAGACATGGAGGTCTGTCCCACAGATGCCGCAATGAGACACGTCGATACGAACTTCATCTGTACGCGGTTGTTGCGGAATACAGTCTTTTATTGAAAACGATTTGGTTCCCTGATAATACGCTGCTTTCATTTTTCCTCCTAATTCTATCGATTCTTAAAACGGATGCAGTCCCCAAGTAAGCGGTGTAGTGTTCAAAAAACACTCTCATTTCTAACGAACGGTATAAACCATTTTCCGAAACGCACGAATGTAGGCGACAGCATAGGTCCAGCCAAGCCGTGTATCTACTATATCGCCACTGATTTTTGGGGTGTGGTCTGGGTCTAAACTCCCGCAACGTTAAGTTAATAACACATTTGGCATTTTGGGGGGCAACGTCAGACTGTTTGTGCGTTGAGAAGTTGTTTACCCATGTGCGCCCACGCCCTAAACCGGCAATGCCAATTTTCAGTTTCATCAGTTGCTCTCCTTCGGAAGTTTATTGACTTTGAGCGAATAGATATGATATGCTCTCACACAAATGAAATCAACTTCAATCTCGTTTGTGAAAGGAAAGGGCTTTTCTATGAGCATTCAATCTGGAAGTGAAATTCAGCTTTTTAATGGCAAAAATCTGGACAATTGGCTCGCCCGGAGCGGAAACGAAAAACATGAATGGAGCGTTGTCGGTGCAGTTACACCTGGCCCGGAAAACCCCAAACTGTTTGTAACTGAGCCGGGCGAAGGTATATTCTACAATGGCCCCACAGGGCGTACCGCAGACCTTTATACGGCGCATCAGCACGGCGATTGCGAATTGCATATCGAGTTTGTCGTGCCTACAGGTTCTAACTCCGGAGTGTATTTCATGGGCAGGTACGAGATCCAAATCTTGGA
>JADFGN010000637.1 GCA_022567695.1 Candidatus Poribacteria bacterium
GCCGATTTTGAGTGGGTAGTCACGCCACTCGGCGGTGCAGATAGTGAACAGGGCCCTTATGAACCGGGCGAAGTTGAATTCTTAGACAACGGCTTCATAACCAGCGCGACCGGTGGAGACATCTGGAGTAATAAACTCGGCTGCACCTATGTCCACCTGAAAGATCCAATCAAAGGGGATTTCACGATCGTGTATACTATCGAAGAGCATACCACCGACCCCGCGACGACGTGGAGCAAGTGCGGCGTTATGATTGCTCAGGAGCTTGATCCGATGACCCCTTATATCTTTATCCAATCGACGTGCAGCAACCATCCGGAAGCACTCAATGACAAAGGCACCAAAATTATTTCTCGACCGGACAAAGGCGGCGCTGCGGGGCCGGGGAGCAATGGCTGGACGAAATTGAAATGGCCTGTGACGTATAAGTTCGTCCGCAAAGGTGATAAGTTCACCGCCTCTGTTTCCTTTGACCGGGGCAAGAACTTTGAGTCTATCGAGGACAAGCCAGATGGTAAACTCGACAATTCCGAAGTGATACTCAAAGATCCTGTTTATGTGGGTATCGCTATCAACGGTCACAACGCTGGACAAACAACCGGTACAGCAACGGTGACGAATATCTTCCTCAACGACCAGGATACTTTCGCTGTTGAAGCTGGGGGTAAATTGACCACCACTTGGGCAAGAGTTAAAGCCCAATGATATAGTCTAAATAATTCCATTATGGAAGGCAGAAATATGTCTGAAATGAGAAAGCCCAACGTGTCCTCTAAAAAAGTGCTCATCACTGGCATGAGCGGATTAATCGGCGGCGTTGTACGCGAGCAACTAGAAGGTAAGTATACCTTAAGTGCGCTTAACCGTCGTCCCTTGACAGGAGTAGAATGTCATCAAGCGGATATCACCGATTTAGATGCCATTCAACCCGCCTTCGATGGCGTGGATGTGGTAGTGCATTTAGCAGCCGTCGTGCGAGGGAACGCGGCGTGGGAGGAGGTACTGAACCACAATATCATCGGGACTTACAACGTTTTCGAGGCATCACGTCGAGCCGGCGTTAAACGCATTATTTACGCCAGCAGCGGTGCAACCGTCAGCGGATGGGAGCGCGACCACCCCTACGGTGCAATTGCCGAAGGACGCTCCGATGAAGCCCCCGACACTTGGGATAAGCTGACCCACGAATCACCCATTCGACCGAGTGGTCTTTACGGAGGCAGCAAGGTTTGGGGTGAGGCATTGGCGAGACATTTTTCCGATACCTACGACATCTCCACCATCTGCCTACGCATTGGTGCCGTCACCCGTGAAAATCGGCCCACGAGTCCGCGTATGTTTTCAGTCTGGTGCAGCCAGCGAGACATCGCACAGATGGTTGAAAAGTGCGTTGAGGCCCCCGATAAAGTAAGGTTCGACATTTTCTTTGTGGTGTCGGACAACAAGTGGAGTTACCGTGATGTGTCGCATGCCCGTGAGGTGGTCGGCTTTGAACCGCAGGATTCAGCGGAGGCGCATCGCGAATGATGTCGCCAAAACCTAGGAGGATACCGCATGCGAGTGACGCACACGTGGACCGATGAAACCGCAACAATCGGTGTGGAAGGATTGAATCAAACCGTTCGGATGCTTCATATAACCGACTCGCACGTTGCACTCATCGATGAGCGCGATGGGGCGCATGTAGCGGCTTGTGAAAGGCACTGTCAGCGTATGGCATCGAGACACGGGACATTTCACAAGATGATGGCGGAAGCGAGTCAACTCGATCTGGACTTCATTGCATTGACGGGTGACATCATTCACTTTCCGTCCCAAGCGTCTGTTGAAAATGCACGCAATTCGATTGCTCAAGTGGATGTGCCAGTGCTGTATACCGCTGGTAATCACGACTGGCATTTTCCCGGTTTGAAAGGTCGTGACGAGTTACGACAGGCGTGGTGGCCTACCCTGAAACCGCTTCATCATGGGAGGGCAGCATACGCTCGACACGAAATCGGTGGCATCCAATTTTTGCTGGTTGATAATTCTACCTACCAAATTAACGCACAGCAACTTGAGTTTGTCAAAACACATCTAGCAAATGGATCTCCAACGGTTCTTCTCACCCATATCCCGCTGAGCCTCCCGACATTACGTCATCCGACCATAGAACGCTGGAAAGCACCGATTCTGATCGGTGACCCGGACTGGGCTATCGAAAGCCGCGATCGGTGGGGCACAGGAGACGATCTGCCATCGACCTTAGATTTTGTGCATACCCTTGCGGGAGCAGTGAATCTGGTGGCAGTGTTCTGTGGGCATATCCATTTTCCACACACCGATTCTATCAACCCCAATGCTGTTCAGTATGTCGGAGCCCCCGGATATGACTCGAAGAGCAGATTGGTGGAGTTTCGTCCATTGTAAATCAAATGGGCATCATTTCAAAAAGGGAGAAGTAACGTGTCTGAAAAAGTCATTAAAACCGATGAAGAATGGCGCGAGCAATTGACGCCAGAGCAATATGCCATGACTCGTCAAAAAGGAACGGAGCGTGCCTTCACAGGCGAATACCATGACTTCAAAGGAGAAGGCGTATATCAATGTGTGTGTTGCGGGAATGTCCTATTTAATTCTGACGCGAAATTTGATTCTGGAACGGGTTGGCCCAGTTTCTGGAAAGCGATTTCAGAGGAGAATGTCAAAGTGGAGAGCGATACAACCTTCGGGATGATAAGGACAGAAGCGATGTGCAGTCGCTGTGATGCGCACCTAGGACATGTGTTTGATGATGGCCCTCCACCGACTGGACTTCGCTATTGTATGAATTCGGCCGCCCTGAAGTTTGTTGATCAGAAGGAGTAGCGCTATCATACCAGTTTGATTTTGGAGTCGGGTATTCACCATGAAGCGAACAGGTTCATCTGAAATTTGGCTTGACGGGATTTTCGCTCACATGCTATATTATTTTTTAATTTTGAGATTCAAAGTTTCACACAGAGGAGAAGACGCTTATGATTGAGGTCAGGAATTTGACCAAACGGTACGGTCCAACCATTGCTGTAAATGATGTCTCCTTCGATGCAAGCGCCGGAGAGGTCCTCGGATTTCTCGGACCGAACGGTGCCGGAAAAACCACCACGATGCGTATGCTGACGTGCTATCTTCCCGCGGATGGTGGAACGGCGAGCATTGATGGGTACGACATCTCTGAAAACTCGCTTGAGGTTCGTAAGCGGATTGGTTACTTGCCCGAAAGCGCACCACTTTATCCCGACATGGGCGTGATCGACTACCTCAAATTTATCGCTGAGATTCGCGACATTCCTAAGAACAAACGTAGCCCGCGAATCAAAGAAATTGTCGAAATCTGCGGGCTGGGCTCGGTGATCCAAAAAGATATCGGCGAACTCTCCAAAGGTTACCGACAGCGACTCGGCTTGGCACAAAGCTTGATTCACGATCCACCTATCCTCATCCTTGATGAGCCTACCTCTGGACTTGACCCTTCCCAAATTATTGAGATTCGCAACCTGATTAAAGAGATCGGTAAGCAAAAGACAATCATTTTTAGCACACATATTTTGTCTGAAGTTTCAGCGACCTGTAGTCGTGTCCTGATTATCAGCGACGGAAAGATTGTCGCGAATGGGACTCCAGACGAGTTGGCCGAACGCGCAAAAGGGGAACAGATGGTTCACATCTCGATCCGAGGCGAAAGCGAAGAGATCGAGGCAAAGTTGGAAACCCTCAGTTTTGTGTCCAGTTTCAAAAAGATGGAGTCCGATGATGGTGTATGCAGATATCAGATTTCATCGCAACAGAAGCATAATCCCGCTGAAGACCTATTTCGCTTTGTCGTCGA
>JADFGN010000638.1 GCA_022567695.1 Candidatus Poribacteria bacterium
CATGTTAACGGAACAGTTAAAGGGGACAATCAAGCTCGATAGAAGCGAGGGTACAAAATTTGAAATCACCTTTGAAGTAGAAGGGAGTTAATCATGGAAATCATGGTTGTTGAAGATGAACGTATCACAGCCGAGGATATACGATTTAGGTTGGAAGATATGGGACATACGGTGACTGCTATCGCCTCCTCCGGAGAGGAATCTATTCAAAAAGTCGCAGAGACAAAGCCAGACTTCGTGCTCATGGATATTGTTCTCAAAGGAGATATGGATGGCATAGAAGCTGCCGGACAAATCCGTAATCGTTTCAATGTTCCGGCGATCTATGTGACTGCCCATGGCGAGAAGAGTATATTCCAACGTGCAAAGAAAACAAGACCCCTTGGCTATATCCTTAAACCTTTACAAGACATGCAATTTTCTATCGCCATCGAGATAGCAATAGAGCTGTATAAGGCGAAGAAGGAATTGCAAGAAAGTAACCACCGACTAGACGCCGACCTGAAGCAGACGCAACAACAACTTATCCAGCAGGAACGCTTGCGTGCACTCGGCACGATGGCAAGCGGCATTGCACACGACTTCAACAACGCACTAACGCCGATACTATCGTTCAGTGAAATGTTGATTCATCACCCTGAAATCCTGGAGGACAAGGAGAAAATTTCCACATCCATACAAAGGATGAACGTTGCCGCTCAAGACGCTGCACATGTTGTGAGGCGCTTGCGTGAGTTTTATCGGCGCCGCGATCCGAGTGAAATTTTCCAACCGGTCAACCTCAATCAACTGGTCGAGGCGACCATTTCGCTGACAAGCCCTAAATGGAAAGACCAAGCGCAGGCTACGGGCATCACCATCAGCATAAATACAGATTTTGTCCACGACATTCCGCTCGTCGCCGGTAATGAACATGAGTTGCGCGAAGTGTTGACTAACCTTATTTTCAATGCCGTAGACGCGATGCCTTATGGGGGGACAATCACTATTCGCACTTGTATCGATGGCGACCACGTCACCCTTGAAGTCAGTGACACCGGCACAGGCATGACCAAAGAAGCCCGCGAGCGATGCTTCGAGCCGTTTTTCACCACTAAGCAAGATAAACAGAGAGGCACCGGCTTAGGACTTGCGATGGTTCACGGCATCATCCAACGACACGAAGGAAGGATTGACATTATCACCAAACCAGGGAAGGGCACAACCTTTATAATTAGGCTGCCAATCCAGTCAGATATACAGACACAAAGCATCGGACAGCACACAGAAGCCTTATCCCGCTCGCTGCATGTGCTTGTGGTGGACGACGAACAAGGCACCCTCGACACCCTGACCGACTATCTCACCGCCGATGGTCATACCGTCGTCACTGCAATCAACGGCCGTGAAGGTTTGGAGAAATTCTATGCTGACAGGTTTGATGTGGTTGTGGTAGATCTTGCGATGCCCGAAATGAACGGGGAAGAACTGTCAGTCGCTATCAAAAAGATTGCCCCGAATAAGCCGATCGTCATGTTGACAGGCTTTGCAGAAATGATGGAAGTCACCGATGAGAAGCCATCTGGTGTGGATGACATGATACCAAAGCCAGTAACGATTCCCGATTTGCGGAAAGCGATAGCGAAGGTGATACACCATTGTGAGCATTGAAACTATGACATCGACTCCCCCACAGGATGCAACCACGGAGCTGTTTTCAGCAGGAAATTATGCCGATGTCGCAATGGCAGACGATTCGGATCAATGGCAGACGTATGCTGCAATGGGACTTATTGGCAGAACGCAGGCGGCAATCGACGGCTTAAACCGCTTTGATCTTCCCGACTCCCAATTCTATCTTGCAGTGACGCACTGGATAAATGGCGATGAAGCAACGGCTGTGCGCATATTGGAAGAAATATCCGAGCGCGAATTTCGTTCTGCTCAACATTCACGCAATCTGCTAGAACTCATTCGCAAGCCTCAGATTCATGTTCTTGCCCAGTTGCCTTGGACTCGTAAACCGCCACATGACCTCCTAACGGCAGCGGCACAGGACGGTAAATTCAAAGTTCAGAACATCAGTTTTCACCCGCAGGATTTGGCAAATGAGCCGGACGCAGATATCCGCAAATTCTGCGATTTCAGCAACCCACCCGATTTCTATATTTGCCAAATGGTAGAGTGGCATCTCATTCCGCCGAACATTCAAGAACTACCTTGTCCGATCATCGCACAGACGGCGGACTACGATTTACATATTCAGGCGGTGTATCCGTGGCTTCACGCCTTTGATGAACTGCTGGTGACCGATCAAACCGAATGGCGCGATGTATGTAACTTGGTGGCTCTTCCAGTGTCTACATTTCCCAAATCGTTTGGTATTGCCGACACGCTTCCGCCTCTCTCACCCGAGCGGCGGGACATTGATGTTTTTCTATCCGGTTCGGTGACGCACCCCTATCATCCCGATAAAGTCCGGCTCTTGCATCAGCTCTTGCGGATGCCAGATTCTATCAAGACGCTGGCTATTCATGGCTTTGTCGAACCGCATATCTACCACGCCATGCTGCGGCAGTCAAAAGTGTGTGTTACCTACGTGCGGCATCCCGGCGCCACGCCGACACGGGGACTCGAAGCGTTGAGTATGGGTTGCGCTGTTGTGACGCAGAAAGGCAGTGCCTTAACTCAATACGTAGGAGAAGAGGAAGGTGTGCTGACCTATACGCTTGAGGAAGATGACCTCGTTCCGACCATTCACCGGATTGTCAACGAATGGACAGAATTCGAGAACCGCGCCCGACGGGGTATGGAAATCATCCGCCGTGAATTTGCGCTTTCACGGGTCGCTTCGCAATATCTCCGTTTCCTAACGTTCCTTGCGGCGAGGCCACGTAATAGACAATCGGATGCCGAAGCACTCGCCCACAGTGACCGCATACAACTGAAAGATCCGTTAGTTCAGAAACGCACAATTCTATGCAAAGGCTGGTTGCCCGGTGGGGTTGATGTACTCCAGAAAATGCGTGCGTGCAATATTGCAAAGTTGCAGGCAAAAGCAGCGAGTTCGCATGTCGTGATTGATATCGCGAGGGAGTTGGTGCTGGAGTATGCTATGGCACATCTCCAAGCATCGCATAATGGTAAAGAAACGCTCGTCGATCAGGACTGTTTGCGCCAAGCCATTCAGCACTATCGGGCTGGGCTGGTGCAATTTCCAGAATCGTTGGTGCTGCGCTTCAATCTGATTCGGACGGCATTGCACTTTGGCCAACCACAAGATGTGGCAGAAGCACTGAAACTGGCGGACGAAACATGCAATGCTCCCGCGTCGAGCTGGCAGATAGATGTTATGGAAGATGTGTTTCCATGGGACTTCTTCAGTCGCCTTTTCAATTACCGTAAATACTTCGATCTGGTGACTCAGCATTTGACGACGGGCACATCAGTTAAGCCTGCTCTGACACAATTAATTTTAGCTTCATTATATCATTACCGAAACCACTATTCAGACAATCGCGAAGATGTAAAGCAGGCAACCATTCTTGACCCCGACTTTCCATTCTATAAACTGCGATATGCCCAGCAATTGGTGAAGCAGGGCGTCCCGGAAGATGATGAGGAAGCGGGGCGGATACTCATCGAGTTGGCAGAAGATACAATTTTATTTGACGAATCGATCGAGTTGCTTAAACAGCTTCAGAATGAGGGACGATTCGCGAATCCTCAGCTCACCGAACTCATACACCTTGGGATGAAGTATCGCAAAAATTCCGATACTGTAAAGAGTTTAGGTATACCCATCTACGATGCCGACTGGCGTCTGGCGATTCTACAACCTGCCCCACCTCGACCTTCTGAGGAA
>JADFGN010000639.1 GCA_022567695.1 Candidatus Poribacteria bacterium
TGGATTATTTCCGCCGACGTGACTAGGCGACGTGAAAGGCTTTCAAAATAAGTTACCGTTCAAGGCGGAAAGGAGCATCCGGTGCGGCTGACCAAACGGCAGTTGCGCAAGAAGATGGAGGCTTTGAGCAGAAAATATGACAAGATCACGGTCGGCATTTCCAATCTGCAGATTAACGGTGACAATGCGGTAGCAGATGTCCAGTTCCTCCAGGAGTTCATTGGTACCCCGGCGTCTGGCAATCAGCCCGTAAGCATAATTTATTGGGAGCGTGAGCTGTTTTGGCACCGATTTTTTCACACCCAAGGTCAGCAATTGCAGGGGTTTGTTTACCGATTCGCCAGCAAAAGGCGTGCGGAATTCGACAAAAGTCCCCGATTTATTATGCTTATCCCCACGCCTGAAAAATGGGTTGAATTTTGGTTCGATAGATCGTAAACTCTGGTCACCAATCCGATATTCTGGCGATACACGGAACAAGAATCTCTCAAGAACTCAAAAAGGGAGGTGAGATCTATCGAACTGAAGAAATTACCAGACTTTCAATCATTCTGTGAGGCGAAATTTCGTCTCACGCATCGAGCCACTCAGGTTCGAGACCATAGAGGCGAAAGCAAAATCCCCGCTTCGACGGTCTTTTCAGCCGTTTTTTTGATGGGCACCATGGGCTGGGGATCGCTGCTGCGATGCGATCAGATGCTTCGAACTCCCATAGGGCAAAGGTGGTTTGGACGAAAAGCCCCCGCTGTCAGCGATAGTACTATGGCCCGAAGTTTAGGCTTGATGGCGCGAGAAACGCTATGGCCCATTTTGCGTGCCACCTACCAATTGGGAGTACAATCTGGTCAGAGCAAATACCAACTCCGTGATGGCAAACGCCGCATTGGCATCATTGATGGGAGTGGATTTGGGCGATTTTTCGCTAGTTGCTTTGAGATTGTCGGTCCCATCAGTTTGATGGTTGGGTTAGAACCGATACCCAAACGGGGCAAGGAGTTACCTGCCAGCTACGCCCTGTTGCGCAACTTAAAACGCCAATACAACACGAACTTTGTGGATTTGATTCTCGGCGATGGACTGTATCCCAACGCTCCATTTTTCAATCTCTGTCTCGCTTCAATCTGCTATCACTCTTTCTCATCCGAGTCAGCCAGCGGTTGACCTATCCGGGGATGAAACCCACTCGATTGTTTCGTATCAACCTTTTGCGGCATTACCTGATTGTCTTGTCCTATCTATTTGATGGCTGACGATAGCCGCAATTGATTGTCTCCAACAGGTTCTGATGCTTTTATCAAGTATCGCCAACGGAAATCGGACACAAGATACCTACTATTGGCTCTCGCGGGGCGAAGTCTGCCCAAGGCGTTTTCAAAAAACGCTCACCAAGCCAATGATGCTTTTCTCGCTCCCGTGAGGAATTTCTAATGGAACAGGAGATCGCCGAACAGCGATTGAATCAGCAGGAGAAGCTCGCCTTGAGAGAGCAAGAGTTCAAGCGTCAAGAGTTGGAACGGAAGTCCGAGATGGAGGAACTCACGCTACGGCAGAAAAGTGAGTTTGATCGCTTGCAGCTGGGTGAAGAGAAGGCTCTGAAATTGCATCAGATAGAGCATCAGTTGGCCCTCTTCGAGCAGGAACAGCAGAATCAGAGACGAATGTTCACCCTCCAGCATGAGACACTGGAGGTGGAGCGTCCCCTACATGAGGCTCGACTGGCAATTGAAGCCGAAAAGAAGACGCATGAAGTCCAGATCGGCCAATTAGATTTAGAACTGGAAAAAGAGCAGATCGTGACGGCCAACGCGGAGGATGCTATACATCTCCTTTACAATAAGCTGCCGGAAATCGCCGGGGCTCTCCGCATCAACGAGGTCAATCTCGGTCAAGACATCCTGATTCGCATATTGGATGCTCTGAGACAGGTTCTGGTCTCCAACAATCCGAAAAATGGGCCAGACGACGGATTGAGGTAGCACCTCATGAATAAAGAGAACAACCTAAACTCGCCATGGGAAAAGGCGTTACACCTTGATAATTGACAATTTAGGGGTAGCGATACGATTTTTTCCGCATGGTATCATCCCTGTGGAATCATTCGATTGACTTCAGATTACTGATGCGTATAATGGGATATGGTTGTCGGATACCTAGATGCCATTTTTGGATAGAGCAACCCCCGCCCCAGCTATTTTTCAGAGCTATCATTGCTCTCGTTGGTATGTGGGTCGCTTTCCACACCGCGCCCCAGATCTTCAAAAAACTTTTAACATAATAGTATATTTATTTTCATACTTTAATAACAACCGCCGCTTTGGGTTGCCAGTCAAAACGCAGAGATGTTAAAGTTTTGACACACGATTCATGATTTCGATTAACGATTGGGGTGATATTACCGATGGAACAAAGTTGGCTTGTTGAAGATTGCATGGAAATCTCACATTCCATCGAATTAAGGGGTAAAGTCACTGAAACCCGCCGCTGGTAAGGATCTGGAGATTGAGGAACCAATCCTTCGTCGGTACCTTCCCACCCTCGACTTCGACAGCACATTTGCCCCCGTTAATCGCCCGGCGCTGGTAGGGAATTAAGTTCGCCAAGATTGCTAATCCATTGAGAAAAACTCGCTGGCTGCCTCCTTCGTGATGAAAGCCCTTCATCATGAAGAGTTTACGGTCCATCGCATTGTGAAATTGATCAACCCACGTTGTCGAAAAGGGAATCGACGCATCCGCAAACAGAACATGCCAGCCCGCCTTTTTCCGCTGTATCCATTTCCGCACCCGCTCTCCATTGTCTTCTCCTGCCAGGCTTTGAACCTCCTCGACGAATCGTCTCAATCGTTGCCCCAATGATCGGTTGTTCGGGGTCTTGCGAGCGTTGTTGACGAAAAAGATGCCGCGGAAACCGACTTGGCGGTCGTGTAGCCCAGATGCTTTTTGGACCCGGCCGCATCCAATCGTGGGCAGGTACACCCGTTTACTCAAGCAATGGCTGTGTTTTTCGTCGGCGATGAAGTATTGGGGCAACGGTAGATGACAGCGGGTCATCAGTCGCACCAAACAAGTCTGTCCCACCCAACAGACCCAGCGATAGATTGCCATTGGACAGATGTTTTCAATCACGGCGCAAAGCTGAAGACTCAATCCGCCATGCGTCGCCATCAGCGCTTTCTTGGCGATAGAGGCTTTCATCTGTCGATACCGCAGTACAAAGTGGGGTAAGACGGTAAACACGGCTCGGCACGCGGTACATTGAATCCGCCAGATTGTTAGCCCGTTAAGTCGAACTCGGACATAGTGGGAGTGGCGGGTCAGCCGCTCGGATGGGAAGAATCATTTATGCTTCAGTTGAAGTCCGAGTGACAAAATAAAGGCAACGACAAAGTCGATGAAACCCGGTCCATCACCGCATAGCTGGTGATAGGTTTGTTCCGAATTGAAATCGACAGTGATGGTGCGGTTTCGACGGGGACGGATGGGCAGATTATCCATCAATTCCTCCAAAGGATGTTTTCCATTGGATAACATCACCAGACGGAGGATATCAAGCGCAAATCAAAGCACCGGGAAGTTTACCACTTAATTCGATGGAATGTGAGATTTCGCCACGAGTCCGGTCGGGATTGATGATTGGTCCGAGACGATTCTCAGTCGAGAGGCGGAATTAAATGCAAGACTTGCTATGTTGCAGAAGATACGCGACAAAGTGGGAGACGAGTTGTTGATATTGGTCAACGCCAATACCCGTAAAATTCCGCAATCCGCGCCTGACGTGAATGGCATTTTTATGGAAAGCTATAAAGATGACTATAGCAGGGGCTATACCCTCGATGAAATCAAG
>JADFGN010000086.1 GCA_022567695.1 Candidatus Poribacteria bacterium
AGGGTTTTTCTAAAGAACGGTTTCGTAATTTTGCATTGCTCGCCTTAAACCTTGAATACATTTGGCCATTAACGAATAAATCTCACGGATTCCTTTTGTTTGATGTAGGTCGAACAGCTTCAAATCCAACAGAATTTCAGGAAGAAGAATCTCATCTCAGTTTGGGGCTGGGCGTTCGTTTGCATAGTATCAATCATCCGATTTCCATCGGCATTGTTGGTAGCCCTGAAAGATTTAAGTTATTTTCAACTGTTGATGTCGGTAGTCCCTGGTAGGTGGTATATTCGTACTGAGTGTCATTTGATAGCCAGTCAGGAAAGGTACACATTGAGAGACGAAGCTCTATGGACAGATCTGAAAAAGTGACGAAATCAAGAGCATGGTATCCGATTTTTGTGGTCGGCATCTCAATGGTCGGTTTTATCTCTATCAAGACTGGACGGGATGCGGTGTTCTTCAGTTCTGGTGGTCTTAAACAGTTACCGTTGGCTTATATCTTTATCGCTGTTGCGTCGGTACCGGCGGCAATGATGCATTTGAAAGCAATCGAGCGGTGGGGATCGCGAAAGGCCCGTACTGGCGTCTTCCTTGTCGCAGCGTTTATACTCCTGTGTTTTGTTCCCTTTGTAGATACAAAACACAGGGTGATGATGGTGGGATTGTTTGTTATGGTACCTAGCCTCTTCGCGGCAGTCTTTGCAGGGGCATGGCTCCTTGCCGGGGACCTGTTAGAAGGAGCAGATCGGCGGATGACTCGTTGGGCTTACAGTCGAATTGGCGCGGCATCAATGCTTGGCGGGATTACCGGAGGGCTTTTGTCAAAAGGTATTTCGATTTTTCTCGCACCCCGATTTCTGATCGTCGGCGGGGCTGGGATGCTCATTATCGCAGGATGGATAAGTTCGCGAGCCCATCGAAAATACCCAATCGAGGATTCTCGTTTTGTGCCGCTGGAATCAAAAGACATAGCAACAGATAAAAAAGGAATACCGTCCACGTCGATGTTGGGAGCACTCCCTAAAGAATTGTTGAAACAGCCTTATATTCTTGCACTTTTTGGCATTAGTGGGTTGAGTGCGCTTGCGGCGTTATATATTGATTTTCAATTCTATGCCATGGCAACGATTTCAGGTAAGATTCGCGCCCAATTTTTCGCGAATTTCTATATCTTCCTCAATAGCGCCTCACTCGTTTTGCAATTGATCGTCGCCCCATGGATTCAATCACGATTTGGAGTCGGTGGTGCGCTGATGGTATTCCCAACAGCACTTTTTGGAAGCACAGGAATTGTATCTTTCACAACGACTATACTGAGTCGTTCCATCCTCAAAGTCACCGAAGGCGGATTGAAATCTTCGATTCATCGTTCGACATGGGAGCAGGTTTTTCTTCCGATCGGCAGGGAAAAGCGTGCGATGGCTAAAATTCTCGTTGACGGTGCATTCGCCCGCATGTCAGAAGGAATCGGTGCAGCGGTTTTATATATTTGGCTCAAAAGTTTAAAGACGCCTTTAACACCTCAAAAACTAGCATGGATCTCTTGGGTACTTATCCCCGTAATTCTTTTCTGGATTCTATCCACACGGTATCTTATCCGACTGGGTTGTTCCGATACCAATGAGGTTGAGGATATGATTAGACTCCCTGATAGTTGACCGGTTGTTTCATCCCTCGGGCAGGGATTTGCCAAATAGATCATCGTTCAGGCAGTGAAAATCAAGGCGGGATTCAAGAGATGCAAACCGTGTCACGCTCAAAGATCTTCGTCGAGTATCTCGGCAGAAAACGGTGTGTATTGTCGAATCGGTTGGGGAAATTTCAGCCTCAGAAGTTCATCTTTGATCATCGTTGCACGCACCTCGCCAACACCTTCAACAGCTTGTAGATCTTCGATTGTCGCTTCGTAGATTGCGCTAAGCGTCTTAAAAGTCCTGATGACATTTTCAATGACATTCATCGGTAAGCGATGCACTTGGCTCAAGAGACGATACCCACGTGGTTCAATCGTATCCACGCCATCTGCGGTATCGCGTGGATAGCCGAGTGCAACACAGATGTTGCCGCGGTCTGCGAGCGCTTGGGCATCCAGTTTAAAAATGCGCTCAAACACCTCATCTTCTTCCCTCTGATCTGCTTGATAGTAATCACGAATGACGAGAAATGCCTGTTCTTCGATCTCCAATTCTGGAGGACGAAGCTGTAGAGACTGCGCCTCAATGCCGAGTTCGATTCCATAGCGGTTGAGGTCATTTTCGGTCCGACGAACCATCTCAGCCCGCTGAATGACAGTTACGATGTCAGATAATGTCACGGTACTCGTTAATTCCGCATCCTGAAGCCCATCCATTGCGCGGGTCAGCGTCTCCAAATACCGATTTAGTGCGAGCATAGTCTGATTTGCACCTGAGATGAGAACGGGTAGATCGCGGAAGAGATAACGCTGGTTTTTTAGGTAGAGCGTCAATCCTCGACGACGTTGGGAAATCGCAAGCACAATTTTTCCGGTTTGTTTTGAAAATTTTTCCGCAACTTGATGTCGCATACCGGTTTCCCTCGATGGAATGGCTAAGTTCGGGCGAAGATATACATTGGCGCGGATGATGTGGCGAAGATCCGCTGAAAGAATAATCGCTCCATCCATTTTCGAGAGTTCATAAAGTCGCATTGGTGTGTATTGACAATCGATCTGAAAGCCGGAGTCCGCTAACTCCAATATATTTGGGCTATCTCCAATCACGATGAGCCCACCTATTCTCGCCTGTAAAATATGATTGATTCCCTCACGAAGTTCTGTTCCGGGCGAGAGCAACTCTAATGCCCTTAAAAATTCCTTCTCTCTTGGCTTTTCTTCTAGGAGTTTGTGCATAGTCCCTACCTTACTTAATGGTTAAACCCTCAATCAATGGTCGATCTCTACAGTTGCCGCGCATCAAGATTATAGCATGCTCTCAGTAGAGCGTCAAGAATGAAGGGTTTGATTTAGAATTTCCAGGTTTGATTTACAAATTCCCCACCACTCAACGGTGCTTGCACCGAAACAAAGCCATCAATCCGAAGTGTAAATCGTCGCCAACGGCAATCATCCCCTTGATGCGAGGCTTCGCTGACGTAGATGGAAATCTCATCAGGCGCACCATCAATGTGCGATTTGGTCTCGACCAATCCCCAGTTCTGATAATTATCGCCGTAGAACCAGTTATCTCTTAACCGCAAACCGGGACGGATAAACGATTCCGGCCAGATGTTGAAGTGGTATCCATCGCGACTGCTCATGAACATTCCATCGGTCACGGCAGTCCCTTCGCGTTGAGATTTGCTGCCTCGGAGACGGCGATACTCAAGCTGAGGCAAGGCTTTGGTCGATTCTGACCAACCGCGATCGATGTAGCGGGTTGGAAAGCCGAGGAAAAGATGCGGTGCACGGAAGTAGGGGATAATCTGATTCGTGTAGAGTTCGTTGACCCGTCCGGGCGAGTTGGCCGTCACCGCCCGGTTTACCGACCTCGATGAGATGATTGTCCAGACCCAACCCGACATTGGGGCAATCCCGACGGGGACAGAGTTACATTACGAGCTCTCAATGTGGGTGTTGGAACACAGCGTCCATATTGAGGTTGAAAAGCCAATGTGCGTTGACCTTGAACAGGCCGATGCGGTCATGGCAAAGGCAAGAGAGAAAGGAGTTCGCGTGGCTGTGCATCACCAAGCCCGGGTTGGCGCGTTCATGCGGGCGATGTACAAGGCATTCACCGAAGGCCGCATTGGCGAACTACGCTACATCAGCAGCCGCGGCAAAACCTACTACGGTGGTTTGGGGTTGATGAACATCGGCACCCATCAACTGAACAATATGCTCAAGTTTGCCGGCCACTGCCGCACTGTTTCCACCGTGGGCCTGACCGATAATCATCCCATCACGCCCGAAGATGTCGTTCCATCACCGCTCGGTATGGGAACGATTGCTGGTGAACAGATCACAGCGACGCTGCATTTCGACAACAACGTCACGGCGACGCTCATACAGCACCGCTTTCCCACCGGAACGTCCCCTGTGATGAAGGTCGTTGGAACCGAAGGGCGATTGTTGGCGACAACATGCCTACTGATTAAAGGGAACGCATGGCTGCTGCCGCAATCGCATTATATTCCCGACGGTAAATCTGACCAATGGCAGCCACTGGAACCGGTCTACCCGGAGCACTATGACCGGAGGGGCACCACATCTTTCTTGTCTGAACTCGAAGCTGAGGTGGGTAAAACCGTGTTGACAGCGAATCAAGTGACGATGTGGGAGGTACTACGGCTCGCAGGGAACTTAACCCCCCAATCCAATTTGGGAAGATTGATGATGATGATTTCGAAAATCGAGGAAAGAAAAAATGGCACGATACATTGAAGTCACGCTCAAAAAGCGCGGTGTGAGTTGCGTTGCCCAACTGCTTGATGACCTTGCACCCAAAACATGCGAGGCGGTATGGAAAGCACTACCACAGGAAGGCGACGCTTTTCACGCCAAGTATGCAAACAACGAGGTTTACACCCTCGTTCCACCCTTTGCCTCAACTGAGATTGGTCTCGAAAACCCAACCACCCTGCCGATTCCCGGCGATCTGCTCTATTTCTTTTTTCCACCCGGGACCATCACTCGTCTAGACGTGCACGATGTTGGCCACCGCACCAGGCTGGTCGATCTGTCTATTTTCTACGGCAGGGACAATTTTCTTTTTTCACCGACAACAGGTCCGGTGCCCGGTAATCGCTTCGCGATGGTCACTGAGAATCTTGGGGAGATGGCTAAGGCGTGTGATAATGTGTGGCGTGAAGGATTCGTCGGCGAGCGGTTAGCCTTCCGACGATTGGATTAAAATCAATCAGTGGGCAAATCGTAGGAGTGGCATCAAGCCAGACTGTGCATCCGAAGAGATGTGCGGCAATGAAAAAGCTTGGTGATTCTCCTTCTTTTCGTTTCGAATTACACCTTCGATTCTAGAATTTGTATGACCTCAAAGACGAGGCCGTTGGGCGAACGGAAAAAGGCGATGCGGCGGGAGCCAAAACCTGCACTGATTTCTACCGTATGACAACCGCTGCTGCCTGCACCGGAGACGCCCCTGGAACAGCGGAAATCACAAGCGTATTCTGCACCGAACCACCCTGGCCGGTGACGGTCCCACGGTAGAATAAGGTCGGGGCCCAAGTGGAACCTCCAGAGAGTATAATGTCCAGAGACGGCGAAAGTATATCAAAGGTAATCGTTAGAAAGGAGCTCGCAAGCCCCATTGGTGCAGACAAAATCGCCAAGGCCGGAATCAATGCGATGACACAAAACCTCGCCATTGAAAACGCAGAATACGGCGTGCGTGTGAACGCGATTTTACCCGGCTTGATGGATACCCCGATGGCAATCGAACATTGGTTCGAGAGCGGGGTGTGGACCGAGAAACCATCCGTCGGGAACGGGACGCACGAGTGCCACTCAGACGGAAAATGGGAAACGGATGGGACGTCGCCGCCGCTGCCGTATTCCTCGCGTCCGATGAGGCAAATTACATTACAGGTGTTCTTCTGCCCGTAGATGGTGGCTTGACTGCACGGATTGGGTGAGATAAATCTTGCTATCATTCTATCAAAACATAATCACGTTCCTCAACGCCTCGCCTCGTTCCATCGACTCGATTGCCTCGTTAATCTGTTCTAAGGGAAAACGTGCCGTGATGAGCTCATCCAACTTGAGGCGTTTGTGCTGATAGAGTTTAACCAATCGAGGAACATCCACGCTTAGATGAGTAGACCCCATGGGACTTCCCACGATTCGCCGCTCGCCGAATATCATCTGCCCAATCGGTAGCGGTACCGTTCCACCGGTTTCTGGGATTCCAACGAGAACTTCGGTCCCTTGTCTGCCAATCAGTTCCAGCCCTTGGGCAACTGCCGCTGTACTCCCAACTGTCACGAACACGTAGTCTGCGCCTCGCCCTGAAGTCAGCTCCCTTACGGTTTCTGCCAGCGTATCATTCTGTGTAGCGTTGATTGTGTGGGTGGCACCAAAAGATCGGGCCGCTGTGAGTTTATTGTCGAGCAGATCGATTGCAATAATCGGATGCGCACCCACCAATACCGCCCCTTGGATGGAATTGAGTCCCACGCCGCCAACACCAATGACGACAACGCTACGGGCGGGTTCAACTTTTGCCGTGTTGACCACTGCCCCCAACCCCGTAATAACTCCACAAGCGAGCAATGCGGCGGCATCCAAAGGCATATCTTCTGGCATTTTGACAACTTGCGTTTGATGCACAATCGTGTATTCGGCAAAAGCTGCCGTCTTGATTCCATGACGGATCGGTTCGCCTCGCTTATTAACAAGACGTGTCTCACGGTCTAGGGCAAATTCGTGGGTACACAAGTGCGGCACTCCGGTCGTGCAGTAAAAGCACTGCTGGCAAGAGCGTAAAAGGGAGACGACGACGCGCTCGCCCGGCTTGATGCGGGTGACATTTTCCCCAATTTTTTCAACGACCCCCGCAGCCTCATGCCCTGCGACGAAGGGAACTTCTCCGCCCCAATCCCCTCTGATGGCGTGAACATCGCTATGACAAATTGCAGTCGCAACCAGCCGGACTTTCACTTCCCCGTCATGCGGTTCATCGATATCAATATCTTCAATAACTAAAGGTTTACCAAGTTCATAACAGACAGCCGCTTTCATCTTGAACTCCTTTATTTTTAGCATCTCTCATTGATGCTCGTTTCACCTAATTTCCTTTATCATCTCACATTGTATGAAGTTTAGCAACCCAAATTTCGACGGAAGAATCTGTGGGAGAGTTTTGCTAGACTCGATGTGTAAGAATGCGTGAGGTCTTCGACTGGGGGACAGACCCTGTGGGTGGTGGGATGCGCGAGGTGCGTCGGGTTTGCGCTTCGTTCTTCGGACCACCCGAAGGGTCGTAGCGGTTCGTAGCGGAACTCGCAAGAGTTCAGGCGGGACTAATTCCCGAATTCTTGCGAATCCGGCTACAAGTGTCCGCCCTGAAACCTCGTAGGAGAGGGGCCGCGGGAGAGGTCTTGTGTACCCTCTAAGTGAAAAAGTCGTATAAAATGCACTTTTTCTAAGAAAAAAATCGCAAAAAGTGCATCCGAAATTGTGTTAGGGTGAAAGATCGTGCATCCGCGATGGATGGGTCACGGTCTTATCCCAAGCCGCATAGCGGAAAAGGGGGTGGTGATTTTGAAATCACCGAGGTGGTGTGGCGCTTAAACGCCACATATTCGGAACTAGCGGAGTTAGAGGGTCTATCGCCCCTCTGACTCCCTAGGATTTATGCGATGAAATTTGAGATTTTCTGAATTATTTTATTCTTTTGAGGTTATAATAACAGTATCAATTTTATAGAGATTGGAAGTTACGCAGTTGTTTCAATGATGCAGCAATTCATCTGTATTCTGCATCTGGTATCCTGACCAAGATTCAATTTGAAGTGCGTAGCTTCTGTAAATAAACTCGCGACAATACGAACGAAAGGAGGCACCAAATTATGACTCCACGACTGCTGTTTACTCCACGACTCAATCCATATCAACCTATACTATGCGCGGCGAAGGTGCCTCTGCCTCCGACCCCAATTTCCTACCATTTTGAGCATTCTGTGATGAGCCATTTTTAATAGATTGGCAGTGGCATAGGTACCTTTTCGCCTGTAATATCGAGAAGGAGAAGCTCATCTATGTCGCAATTCAACCCAGACTTCTGGGAGATTCCCGTTGCGCCGACGTATTTTAATCAATTCTGCAATGAAGACCAGATCTGGTACGAACCTCCCGTGCTTCGCGAAAAGAAGCATGACTCCCGTGCTAAAAAGCAGAGCGTTTTGACACATGTTCGTGAAATCATTGATCAAGAACTTACGCTACTCCAACGCCGCTGTGTACAGTTCTATTTTTTTGAAGAGAAAACACAGGAAGAGATTTCGCGAATACTCGGAATTTCAAGGCGAGTGGTAAGCCAACATCTCTTTGGTGTCAGACGAAACGGGAGACAGATTGGCGGAGCCATTAATAAGATCCGCAAAGTCTGTGGAAAACGAGGTGTCTCGTTGTAAAGCAATATCAGTTGATTTTATCAGAAAGCCCGGTAACTATGCTGTTGCCGGGCTTTTCTTTGTTATGGTGTAAGTTGATTTGGCGGGTCAATGCCTTGCGAACTGTAGACTGGAATTGGTATAATTCATGGCATGTGGAATCGACAATTTGTTTTCTTATCCCTCATCTTACTTGGAGAGGGGATTGTCACCTCACCCATCCAACTCCTATTTCCGGTTTATGTCGTCGATGCGTTGGGCAAAAGTGTCGGTTATGCAGCGATGTTACGCGCATTGCCTATATTGTTGGGTGGAGTGTTTGCTTTGGTTGGAGGCGTCTTCAGCGATCGGGTCGGACGGAAGCAGACATTAATCCTCGGCATGACAGGCGCATTAGTTGTGGGAGGGGTATTCATTACCCAACAGCCGTTGCTAATTTTGGGCATTCTGTGCTATCAAGGAATTGCCTCCGGATTTAGGACAGCTGGTGGACAGTCATATTTAATTTCATCTGTTGATGCCTCCCGTCTCGGTTTAGCAACCGCAATCTACTTTCTCTGCATGACCTTTGGCGGGGCAATTGGCAGCGCAATTGCCGGTGAATTAATCGACCGTTTTGGGTATCGCGTCGTTGGAGTCGGTGCCATCCCTCTAATCGGGCTGCTCATTACTATCGCAATTCTGTTTTTGCCCAGCCTACCAAAAAGTATAGCTAGCCATCATCAGGAGTCTTTTGCCCAAACGGTGAAGGGGTATCGCAAAATACTTCGCCACCGTGGAATGCGTTTGCTGCTCGCAATACGTTTTTTGCCCACCTATTACTGGGGAACCGTAAGCCTGCTTATACCAATTCTCGTCTATCGTAGCTCCGGAGTCAAGATGGCAGCATACTATGGCACATTGAGTTTGTTGTTTGCTGCCCTTTGTAAAATCCTGACAGGGTGCATTTGTGACGCCATCGGCCATCGTCTCCCAGCCTTTGTTGCAAATTGTCTCATTGCGTTGAGTGCTATAGGTATCGCGCTTTCCGTCAATTCAACCATTGGACTCTATGTGTTCGGCATCCTTGGCGCAGGCGTGGCATGGTCACTTTCAACGACGATGCCCCGATTTATCAATGAGTTTTGCGACGCTGAGGAAAAGGGACGGGGTGTCGGAATTACGCATTTGGCGTGGAGTGCCGGATTGCTCTTCGGTCAACTTATCAGTGGAACGTTGGAGAGTATATCTGTTTCCTTACCTTTTTTTGTTGCGGCGGGATTGGTTGTTATTTCGGCGGGGCTTGCGCTCGCATTATGGTTGGGTAAAGACGTCGGTGCTATCCCCATGTTAGATGCCGACGTTTTATGAATTTTGAAAGGCGCAACTTCATAGAGAAACTTATGTTCCACAGGAGCAGCCAATGAAAATTACGAAATTAAAAGTCACACCATTACGGCAACGTGCCTTACTGCTGCGGATGTATACCGACGAAGGAATTGTCGGCTACGGCGAACCAATGAACTACGAACATGGTCGGGTTGTTGCTCAGGCGATCGAAGACATGGGCGAATACCTGATCGGGAAAGATCCATGTCAGATCGAAGACCACTGGCAGGCAATCTTCCGCTCAAGCTACAGCCGACAGATGCCGATTCTGTTGTCCGCATTGAGTGGGCTTGAACAAGCGATGTGGGACATTATGGGGAAATGGCTTAACGTTCCCATTTGGCAGTTGCTCGGTGGGGCGTGTCGGCAACGTATCCGCGTTTATGGCAGTGCGGGTGGACGGACACCGGAGGAGTGCGCGAAAAATGCGCGTGCCCGTGTCGATCAAGGATTCACGGCAATTAAAACAACGCCGTTTTCCAAAGCGGTTCGTTACATCGACACCCCCGATGTCGTGGATGAGATTGTGGCGAAGGTGGGCGCGATGCGAGATGCCGTTGGAAAAGGGGTCGATCTCGCTGTTGATTTCCACCGCGTCCTCAGCCCGGCGATGTCGATTGTCGTGCTGAAGGAGCTTGAACCGTTTAGGTTGCTCTTTGTCGAGGAACCGTGTCATCCGGAAAACGTCGATGCGCTGGTCACTATCGCACGCTCGACTTCAACGCCGATTGCAACGGGCGAACGAAATACGACGCGATGGGGGTTTCGGGAAATCATTGAGAAGAAAGCCGCTGCTGTGCTACAACCTGACATCCGACATGCGGGCGGTATTTCTGAGATGCGCAAAATTGCGTCCCTTGCGGAGATTCACTACATCGCACTCGCCCCGCACTCGGCGTCAGGCCCTGTTGGGGTTGCGGCGTCTATTCAGGCGATGGCAGCCACGCCGAACTTCCTCATACAAGAGTTCGGCGGTGGTGCAGGAGACGGGCTGTTCAAAGAGCCGCTCTCTTTCCGGGATGGTTATATCGATCTGCCGATGGGGCCGGGATTGGGTATTGAACTGGACGAAGCGGGAATCGAGGCAAACACCTACACGGAATACCGTTTTCGCAACATGTGGCGGCATGAGGACGATGGATCGGTTGCGGACATTTGAAACGTCATGCGTCATGGGAGGGCGACGCTCCCGCGGAGCTTTAGTTCGGTAGGAGCCTCACCTTCCCACCTGAAGGTGACAGCTATTTTCGCCTCGCACAATTGCAATTATCAGAGAGGATATCAGTGCCAATTCCGATCAAAGAAAAAATCAGAACAATCACAAAATGGAGCTTGACCTGCGTTTTCGGTTTCATCTATTGGTGCGCCTTTCAATCATCAATCACCGCAGAAACGCTTCCTCAATTCGTTGAAATTACAAAGGAAGCAGGCATCGATTTCGTCCACAATAGCGGTGCTTTTGGGAAGAAGTATCTGCCGGAAACGATGGGTGCGGGCTGTGCTTTTATCGACTACGACAACGATGGTTGGCAAGATATTTTGTTGGTGAACGGTAAAGATTGGGCAGGACATCCGACCGGGAAGCGGCAAACAATGGCGCTTTATCGTAACAATCAAAATGGGATGTTCACCGATGTTACACAGAAGGCTGGCTTAACCGTGCCGTTGTATGGCATGGGAATCGCCGTTGCCGATTATGATAACGATGGAGATGACGATTTCTACATCAGTTGTCTTGACGCAGACCACTTGTTTCAAAATCAGGGGGATGGGACGTTTGTCGATGTAACAGAGCAAGCAGGGATTCACAACCCCGGTTTTGGGACAAGCTGTGCGTGGTTCGATTACGACAAGGATGGGGCTCTGGACTTATACGTCGCCAACTATGTCGAATGGACGATTGAAACCGATCTCTTCTGTACTTTGGACGGCACGAATAAAGCGTACTGTACTCCTGAATCCTACAATGGACAAACCAGTCGGTTATTTAGAAACCGTGGTGACGGCACTTTCGCTGATGTATCGCGGATCAGTCGGATTGAGAATGTCACAAGCAAATCTCTCGGTGTTTGCATCTTTGATTATAATTCCGATGGCTTGCCCGATATTTTTGAGGCGAACGACACACAGCCAAATAAGCTTTATCAAAATAACGGAGACGGCACATTTATCGAAACGGGGATGATTACTGGCATTGCGTATAACGAAAACGGCGTTGCGACGGGAGCAATGGGCATTGATGCGGGAGATTACGATGGGAGTGGCAGAGAAAGCCTCGTCATCGGCAATTTTTCCAATGAGATGATGAACCTCTATCACAACGAGGGGGATTTCTTCATTGATGATGCGCCTATTGCGAATATTGGCAACGCGAGCTTGTTGACCCTTGTATTTGCCTGTTTTTTCTTTGATTTCGACTTAGACGGGCAACTGGATATTTTCGCGGCAAACGGTCATGTTGAAAACGAAATCAACGCCGTTCAGAGCGAAGTCACTTACGCACAAGTTCCCCACCTCTTTCACAACTTGGGCAAAGGGAAGTTTGAGGAGGTTGTATCAAAAGTCGGGGCAGATATGCAGAAGCCAGTTGTCGGACGGGGTGCGGCTTATGGAGATATTGACAACGATGGCGACTGGGATATACTTGTCACCACGTCCAATGGGCCTGCGCATCTTTATCGTAACGATGGGGGTAATCAAAACCACTGGATTAAATTGAAATTGATCGGAACGAAAAGCAATCGAAACGGTATCGGCACGAAAATCACGATAAAGTCGAGCTCTGGAACTCAAACACGAACCATCAAGAGTGGGGGCAGTTACTGCTCACAGAGCGAGCTTTCAGCGATTTTCGGCGTAGGTAGTGACTCGCAAATCGAGGTAATCGACGTGCAGTGGCCGAGCGGCACGGTCGATCGGCTGGTTAACGTAAAGCCGAATCAGTTGATTATTGTAAAGGAAGGAGAGACTAAATAAATGATTCAGAGAGTTCAGCGTTTAATGCCTTCTAAATCGATGGAATAGCCTATGCGTAGTAACCTATTTGTACCGAATAAAATGGCTTACGCCAAGGGTAAGGCGCGACCAAATGTTGAGTGTATTCTGTGCGGTGTTGTTGCAGGAGATAATCAGGTAGATCGCTTAGAGGTTTATCAATCCGAACTATTTACCGTTTCTCTGAACCTCTATCCTTATAGTCCGGGACATCTGTTGGTCTTCCCCAATCGCCACATTGTTGACATCCGCGAACTCACCCAAGCAGAAGTCAGTCAAGTACACACCCTCCAATGTCAATGTATGGGCGTCCTTGATCAGGTCTATCAACCCCGTGGCTACAATATCGGCTACAATGTTGGTGACGCATCCGGAGCGAGTATTGAACATTTACACCTACACATCGTTCCCCGTTATCCCCGCGAATTGGGATTCATGGATATTATCGGGGGGGCAAGGATTATCATTGAAGATCCGAATGTGACACAGCAGAAATTGCGTCAGGCATTTGAAACGCCCTAGCCTCTATTCATCTGGTGGCCATGGATGTAACGTTGCGCCGCCGGGTCGAGAGGCCGTGGGGCGAATCGGCATCTGTTGATAAGACTGGTAGGTAATTTCCGATAGGTACGGCGTTTCAAGCCGAATATACCCTTGATAACGCGATTGCATAGCGGCATCAAGAATGCCTGTCGTCAACAGCGTTCGCTCAACAGGATACTGTGACCGACCTGTCAGAAACATCTCCTCAATGTTCAAGCTGAGATAGCTAAAATGAGCGTAAGGCCCGCCATTCTGTAGGTAGAATTCTGTTGCGTCGATTCCTCCCTCTGATTTTCCTGCGTAAGCGAAATTGTTAATGTAACCGTTCAGCATGAGCATCGCCGATTTGAATCCATCGCGATGTTCAATTAGAAAAACGGCCGGATTCTGACATGCCTCCTCCATTGGCGTGTCGGGGCTTTTGGCAATTTGAGCGCATGCCGCTTCTGCCAATTCTCGTGACCAAAGACCTGCTTCTCCAGCTTGCCAGACTGCATCACCTTCGAGACATTGGACAGCAATCACCCCGGATTCCCCGCCTGCCCGTCGTTCAATCATACATTGCAACGTCTCTAATGCGTGGTATCCATACGATTCAAGCCCGCCGTACCCAATTCCTATCGCGGCTGTTAATGGTGTATCGAGGTCGTATTCAATGAATGGGTTTCGCCAACAGAGCGGAAGCGACGACCCCGCCATGAATGGTACGTCAAGTGCTTTTGCACGGTCGTACATCCACTTCGCGTCCTGCCAATTGTACGACAGATGTTTATCACAGAACACAGGCACCGAACGCCCACTCGATGCGAAAACCCCACAAATCTGCTCGAACATATAGCGGCGCGGATACATATGTTGCCCAACTTCATTGTAGGGATAATCCCCATGTTCGCCAATGAGCAGCACGCCATCAACCGCAAGCTCATTTCCATCGAGCGTCAATGCCTGCCGGATGCTTTGATAGATCGGGACGTTATGTTTTTCAGCAAGTCCGCGTCCAATGTCCCGTGGATGGACCTGATCCAAATAGATCGAAGCGAGATCGACACGCGGGGTGTGTAGTCCATCATCTGCCGGGAAGCCTTTCATATACTTGGTCACAATCACGTCCGCGTGGGAAAGTGGATAGTAGGTTGTAATAATCGCGGCGATCTTTTTTCGGTCAGACATTAAGCCCTCCTATAGTTGAATCTCTTTGAATTATTTAAAGAGAGTCACTTCCGTTTTTCCATAGCAGCTGCAACCAGTTGATTGGCTAATTCATCGGAAGGTAGACCCCCATCGAGAATTAGGTCACAGTAAGATGACATCTGCTCTTGAAACGCAAGATATATGGCTCTGTACTCTGAAAGGTATCTGTTAAGCTCCTTGCTTACGGACTCAATGGGATACTCAATTAGCTCTTCCTTGGTGGCTTTTTCGAGGCGTTCTTCTGCCTTACAGCGGTAATACTTCTCAATGTTTCTTAGCAGGCGTCGGGCAAGAGCTATATCAAGTGGCGTGTCAATCAGCACCATGAAATCAATAAGCTCTGTCATTTCATTTCGACCCCGACCAATAGGATCTTCGATAACAATAAACTCATTTGATTCTATTGTGTCATTCGCAACCGGGTGAATAATCCTCTCACCTCGTTTCAATGCGGCAACATCTTTGGCAAAGACAGGTGTTTTCCATTCATTCAGATCCGCACCGTCGTTCATCCACTGAATAATATCTTTTGGATACTCGGAGACAGAAGCATAATCATCGAAGAACAGAGTTGTTGCCTCAAGAAGTCCAGCCGTCTTTTTCACCAGTGTTGTCTTCCCACCGCCTGGAACGGCACTGATGGCAATGACGAAATTTTCTTGCATAAATTTCTCCCTTCTCAGTCTGTGTCATGCCATTTTTACAGACTCGTCAGCCGAGTGATTTACGCCCAAGGATTCAGAACAACCTTTCCACACTCGCCAGTAATTTGCAACTCCCACGCCTTCTGTACCTGACTCATCGGGAAAGTGTGTGTGATAAATTTATCAAGCTGTTCGGCCGACTCCTCAATGACTTTCATCAACTTTGGATAATCCCCAAGATTGTAGTGCCAATTCCCACGCAAAACCAATCCTTTGCGAATCATGTCCCGGCTAGCTCCGAGCGGAAACTCACCACCCTCGCCGATGAAGCACGCCTGACCTTTGCGTCGGAGGGCATCCACCATCAGTCGATGCGCCTGAGATGCACCGGAGCAATCCATCGCTTTATCGACACCAACCCCGTTTGTCAAGTCCATAATCTGTTCGAGCACATCCTCATCATTGGGATCGAGCACAACATCGGCTCCCAACTCTTTCGCTAGATTTGCACGGTATGGATGGCTTTCAACCCCGATGACACGCGCACCACGATAATGCCCATTGGCGACTCCGCCCAATCCTACAGGTCCTAACCCCGTGATGAGGACTGTATCGAGTGCATTGACCTGCATCTGTTGCATTGCCCCAAACGTCGGCCCCATTCCACAACATCCCATTCCTGCGTGTTCATAGCTGACACCATCGGGAATTGGTGAAAGCAACCAATCCTGTTTTAGCAAATATTGGGCAAAGGTTGCTGTGCCGGTACTCGATCCGGTGATTTTGAGGACGTTCCGTCCATTTCGACAGTGAATGTGTTCTCCAACAAGACACGACGGGCATGTTCCACATGCGTACTGGGGTTGTACAACAACGCGATCGCCTACCTTCACACGTCCGGGTTGAGCGACTTCGACAACTTCTCCGGCAGCTTCGTGCCCGAATCCAGATCCTTCGTGCCCACCTTTTAGCGCTTTATATTCCGTACACATTGGCGCGGCATGCACCTTGACAAGAACAAAATCCTCCTTCGGGATTGGGTCCGGTTTTTGTACAAGCCCCCCTGTCATATCCCCAAACATGGCTGCAACTTTCATCTCTGTTTCCTCCTATAAATTGTTTGTAATAGTGCTTGACTGCATCTCTCGTTCCTCCATTGAGACGAACGCGATAAAGATAATGTTGAGTTGAAATAGGCATAGAGTGAACACACTGGCTGTGATTTTGTGAACGGCCGCCTCCTCAAGGAGTTTGTTAAACGGTAGCTGTTCAGATCGTCTATAGAATAGGGATACAGGATTCACCCCGCTACGCGGGTCTGGGACTCTCGCGTAGCGGAGATCTCGCTTCGCTAGAGACTTGCATTTTGCCACAGAAATATCACTAGAGCCTAATCACATGGAAACGATATTCGTCAAAACTTCGGAAATCATGAATCATTCAACACATTCATTGCACGGAGAGAAAACATGAATCTGCTCGAAATCGATGGAAATTACGGTGAAGGTGGCGGTCAGATCCTCAGATCGAGCTTGAGCTTATCTGCCATTCTCGGACGACCGATTCGGATTGCGAACATTCGCTCCGGGCGCAAAAGGCCCGGCCTTGCCGCACAACATCTCACCTGCGTCAATGCGGTTGCCGCGATTACGAATGCGGAAGTGAAGGGCGGTTCGCTCGGATCGCAGACGCTGACTTTCATTCCCAAAGAACTTCGCGGGGGAAATTACACTTTCGATGTGGCTGAAGTTCGACCAAGCGCAGGGTCTTTATCGCTCATCTATCAAGCGATTGCGCTGCCGCTTGCCCATGCTGACGTGCCATCAACCGTAACTTTGCGCGGTGGTACGCACGTACCCTGGAGTCCAAATGTTCACTATCTCCAGGAAGTTTTCATACCGATGGCATCTCAATTCGGTTTCCAGGGTTCACTGAAATTGAACAAGTGGGGCTGGTATCCCAAAGGTGGCGGGGAAGCGATTGCACGATTTCAGCCCGTTTCAAGTTGGCAAGGGATCGATCTCCGGCAACGAGGAGAGCTAAAAGAAATTCGCGGGGTCTCCGCCATTTCCAATTTGCCAAATCACATTGCGGTTCGCCAGCGGAACCAAAGTCTGAAGCGACTAAAACCACTAACACCAAGTGCTCACATCGATCTGGTAGAAGGAGAATCCATTGGAATGGGAACGCTTGTTTTTCTGAGTACGATTTTTGGCAATGCGCGAGGTGGATTTTTCGCCCTCGGCAAGCGAGGGAAACGTGCAGAGCAGGTCGCTGATGAGGCATGTGAGGAGTGTTCGGAGTTTCTAGCGTCAGAAGCAGCAATTGAACCCCATCTGGCGAATCAGCTTATCCTGCTGATGGCACTCGCCAAAGGGAAATCGAGTCTTACGACCTCTCGAATCACGCGCCATCTCACGACAAATATTTGGTTGGTTCAGCAGTTTTTACCCGTTCAATTTGAGATTGATGGGGGCGAAGGAGAGATGGGATCGGTTGTTAAGCAAAAGGCGTGATTTTATTCGTTTGTGGGCGATTATGAATGGAAACCTGAGCAGAGGCAAGATCGTCTCTTACACGCTTGAACCATTCTTCATGTTGAGTCGGGTAAGCGCGGAAGCCCGAAATTTTACACTCAGCGGATATGCCAAATTTCGGCTCCAAGACTATCCTCATGTACCTTTGGGGAAATCTTGGGCGAGTTTGACAGATTGCGGCAAATGACAAACTCGTGGAACGCAAAGTCTTATTATCACTGCATTTTTCTAAGTCAAACTTTCCGAAAAATCAACTCCGCCGTGCCAATTTATTCGCAAAGATGCCAATCAGCCCGCCCAGCATGACGTAGCCTAAGATGACCTCAAAGGTGACGAAAAAACGTGCCCATGCTGTCTTAGGCACAATATCTCCAAACCCCAAAGTCGTAAAAGTCACGACGCTGTAGTACATGAAACTCCACCAACTTAAGTCTTTTCCCAAATCAGGGTTGCTATACATAAA
>JADFGN010000087.1 GCA_022567695.1 Candidatus Poribacteria bacterium
ATTCGTGGCAAAAATGCGAAATGCGAAATGCGAAATGCGGACAAGCTGGTTCGTTGACGCACAACCTTTAGAAATCGGATTTGACCACTCATCGGGGAATGCCGATGTCGTCAAACCCTTTGCTCATACGGCTTTGACCATGCCCAGTATTCATCGGTGTCGAACGCTTATGGACGAAATTGTAAGCGGCTTGAGACTTTCTCAAATAGATGTCAGATTGGTATGAATTTTGCCCATATACCCCTCAATTAACAACTCTACCCCTAATACTTGATTCAATCGGTCTTAGACGGCTTTTCAGTGTGACATCTGTTCACATTAGACACTTTTAGTGTGTCAATCCATCACATCTGTGGAGTCTATCTATATGGGTGAGTAACTTCCTTAATCGAAAAGGTAAACCACGAGAAATCGTGGGACACAAAGCGACAGATTCTCGCTATACCAGAATGGCTGCGCTACCGAAAAAGGATAATCCGGTATGAAACTTTTTGAATAAGGACAATTAAAATGTCAAACCCGTTTGTAATACCAAGGAAATCCATAGCCATTTTTAGTTTGGTTTTGGTCTTTGCTTTGAGTGCGGCATGGGCTGTGCAAACCCATAATGCCAGCAAATGGATAGGGGACAAGGGTGGCAAGTTTGATGTGGTGAAAACGAGCAAAAAGGACAAGGTCAAAGTCACAATCAAAAAAGGCGCACTCAAAGCCTATTTGGAGGAGCAAGGTCGTGATAAGGCTGAAATCACCTTTGAGACGACAGAGGATTTGGTTCCGTGTGGCAGTGGCACCCACTATCATTTCAATTTCACTTGCGGTCCAAGCGGCACCTACTTTGATGAAAATAAGCCATTAGAATTGGAAATTAAAGGGAAATATGTCGATACGGGCTGCCACGTTTGGCTCTATAATGAAGACGGAGAAGCCATTGAAGGTATACTCAAAGAGGGAAAAGATAAGATTGTTTTTAAGATTCCCCACTTCTCCAGATACAGCTACGACCACTATGATGACTAAAACATAGTTCCTTACG
Organism: Candidatus Poribacteria bacterium; assembly: GCA_022567695.1. Classification (GTDB taxonomy): domain Bacteria; phylum Poribacteria; class WGA-4E; order WGA-4E; family PCPOR2b; genus JADFGN01. Next base: position 1,034 of record JADFGN010000087.1, read on the forward strand.
ACTGATAAAAAATTAGGGAATGAAACATCACCCACAATCATATCAACTTTGGGGTAAAAAGCATCGGGAGAAATCTCGGTGTTTTTTTATTTTGGCAACCTCACAAAACCGCATGAACCTTGACCTTCTGCTCAAGCCCAGTATTTTTGACGCTTACCATCCCTACGCTAACTAAAGGTTGCCGGACATTTACGCCTGAACATGCCTGCGACGATATTAACCATTTCCGCATTACAATCAACCATCTTTTGAATTCAAGATATCCTCACCGCTTCCCGGTCAAGATAAACGGTGCCCAATAGTAAGGGACTGACCACTGTCCTTGACTACGGACGTGTCGTTTGGCATCTCGCAACGCCTGAGCAATGTCGATTCGTTCCCCCGCCTTTTCCATAGCGGCAATCTTGCGGAAGAAATTGCCGATTAGCTCGGCCGTCGAAGCATCGTCCACGGACCACTGGCTCCCGATGACGCGGCGCGATCCGGCCGCGAGGAAACCGCGTGACAGGGCAAATACGCCCTCTCCTTCAAAGTTCGTTCCCACGTTGCTTTGGCAGGCAGAGAGTACCGCTAATTCACATTCCGACAGATTCAGTTCGTAGATCTCGTAGAGTTGAAGAAAGCCATCATCCTCAGTGGTGGTTGCCTCACCAGGCGGCGGTGTCAGGGCAAGCGCGGAGAAAAGACTTCTGCCTCTTTCGTCAACTAGACCGTGCGTTGCCAAATGAACATAGCGTTTACCGGAGACGTTCTCTCGCAACTGAGGTTCCGTGGCTTTCAGTTCGGTTAACGGAAGAACACCACTGGATGCAAACGCTTTCCGAATTTCTTCTGTTTCTAAAGCCGTCCCCGGTAACTCTATCAATAAACCCCCGGCACGTTCATAACTATCACGGGTACGAACGAAAGGAATTTTCCCGCGGAGATCGACGGTTTGTTTCCACAGATTCATCGATCTCTTTTTAACCTGAGATCCAAGGTTAGTTGATTTTTTCCTCACCTGCTCCCACCGGGAAGTGGATTGACTTTTGAGCCGCTGGATGACTTTCACCGGATCATAGATTGGGTTCGCGAGGCTTAATACAACGGGTTGATTGATATTGGGTGTGATGCGTGACGGTGGACGTTTCTCGATATTGTAGAGCGTGGTTGAGGACGGCGCATAACGAATAACAGGCCCTTCATCAAGCCAGTAGCGGGTCGCCGTTTCTTGCAGATGCACAACGAGCATTTCAAAGGGCAACTGATGCAACGCGCTATCTGGAATGAGAATCACCTCCGAAGATTCCACAAGCGTCTCCCAAAGTCCATTCGGCACAAGAAGTTGCCAAAGCGCATGGAGCCGCGCCTCTGGCGAGGTAGCATAGGAAGCCTTCCTGCGCTTTAAACCACGACTGGGTATCAGCGAAGTTACCTCGCTCTCACTGCTAGTTCCTCCGCCCCTGTTCCTCGATGTTGTGTCCAAACGTGCAGACAAAATCTGTTGTAGTAACGCTGATGTTAACGGGCCAGCATCTACTTTAAGCTGTTTGGCGATACGGTCATTGACAATCAACGGAATCGCTTCTGGATTCTGCCCCTTTGGTGGAATCACAAAAATATTGCTTTGCACTTTACCAATTTGGTAGATTAACATCAAGCCATCCATAGGTATAAGCTGACGTTGTATCGTCCGCAAGGAGACAGGTTTGCCGCCAGTCGTAATCAGGTCGCGCCAAAGCGGGCTGGCGTTTTTGATATCTTCGTAGACCTGCTGATACTCCCGATAGGCTGTGCGAAGCCCTTCCTCAAGTTCAGTAATGCGCGTGAGTCGATCCGCATCTGACAGGTCTTTCCGAGAGCGCGTCAGCGTGATGCGTTGCTGGTACTCCGCAAGTTTTGACTTGGCCTTCATTTCTCGCTTTTCAAGAGGTTGGCGAATATCCTCTGGAATGTTTCGACGGAGATCTATTTTTCCCACCGCCAGCTGGTCCAGCAGGACTCGCGCCCTGCCGCGTTCAGCATATTCGATGGCTTTTTCAATCTTCCCATCCTCGATTTGCCATTCGGTCATCAGATCGAACAGGTCAGCGTATTTCTCGAAAAATCCCGCGCGCGTCTGTTCACCGCCACCGATTTGTGGACGAAGTTCTTCAGTAGAACGTAACGCCTCTTCAAGCGCTCGGAATGCGCCATCAGAATCACCTTTCTGCTTGAACAATTTTGCTTGCAATGCGTAAGCCGACACTCTCGATTGTGGATAGCCTGTGGTATTATCGAATATCCGAATCGCTCGGTCAATTGTCGATTTGGCTTGATCGTGCTTACCTTGTGCGCGATAAAGTGCGGATAAATTTTTCAGCGCGTTTGCAACATCGGGATGGTTCTGCCCAAACTCGGCTTCAAAGATGGCTAACGATCGCTTGTAAAACGGCTCGGCTTCCGAATACTTTGCCTGTTTATAATAGAGTTCTGCAAGACTATCCAGGGCATCTGCCACATCGGGATGATTCGCACCCAAAGCTGCTTCGAGTGTCCTCAGCGCACTCTGGAGAAGAAGTTCAGCTTCTGGATACTTTCCCTGCCTACAATAAAGAATCCCCAGATTATTTTGGGCACTTGCCACATCGGGGTGATTTGCGCCCAAAGCCGCTTCCCAGATTTTTAGAGATTCCGCATAAAGTGCTTCGGCGTCAGAATATTTTCCCTGAACTTCATAGAGTACCGCCAGATTGTTTTGGATGCTTGCCACATCCGGGTCGTTCTCACCAAGCGCGATTTTAAGGGTTACCAACGATTGTTTATAGAGAAACTCCGCCTCCGAATATCTTCCCTGTTTGTAAAAAAGCGATCCCAGATTATTTTGCGCTCTTGCAGCGTCAATACGTTCCGGGGCAAGCGTCCTCAGCAATCGCCGATAGTGTCGTTCGGCTTCCGCATATTTGCCCTGTTTGCTAGCAATTCTCGCGAGATTCTCCAGTTTTTTCGCCGCATCGGGAAGATTTGCGCTGAAGCGAGTTTCGCTGAGGATGGGTTTCTCTGCGCGGGAATCGGCATGCGGATGATTGAGGACATACTTATCCCGAACTTTATAAAAGAAAGCCAGATGTTGCATGGCAAGCGTCATGTCTGGTCCATCTGTGCCTAGGGATTCCCAGATCGCCAGCGCTTTGTTGTAAAATGATTCGGCCTCTGAATATCGCCCCTGGACTTCATAAAGTTCAGCTTGATTATCCTGAATTGCTGCTACACAAGGGTGTTTCGCCTCAAGAAGAACCGTTTCCCAAATTGACCGCGATCGATTGTAAAGTGCTTCGGCTTCCTCATATCTCCCGCGAGATTGGTGAAGTAACGCCAGATTGTTGAGGAATACTGAAAAGTCAATGGAAGTCAATTTTTGCTTCGGTTTATACAGTGCGAGATTATTTAAGAATGGCACGAAGTTAAGCGGCTTCGACCATTTCGGTTTGGACTCAACAATCGGTTTCCAGATTGACCACGATTGGTCGTAAAGCGTCCCTGCTTTGACATAATTCCCCTGTTGATAATGAAGGAATCCCAGATTGCTTAGGGTTGCTGCCACGTCAGGCGAATTTTCACCAGCCTTTTGCCTGATTTCCAATGCCTCCGTGAGGAATGTCTCTGCGCGATGATAGTCTCTCTGAATGACATAAAGTTCCGCCAAATTGCGCAAGGACTCCGCAACTGTAGGCGAATCTTTGGCGACTCCTAAAGCCTTTTTCGCATGCGCAATTGCCTTCTCATACTCACCCTGTTGAAAGCGCTTCACGAATGCTTCGTTGTGATCAAACCAATCAACCGGCGGTTGAGCGTCTGTCACATTGAACGATAACGAACATAGCAAAATGGCCGAGAGCATTACATAGGACTTCATTTTTCATAACCCATATCTTGTATTGAACTCATCTACGATTGTCAGGAGTTCGTCAGGCAACCTCCGCCTGACATTTGAAATAATCCCCTGCGGGATTTTCTTGTAAAACGCTTGAGCGATTCCACCCGTTATACACGCAATCGTATCGCTATCCCCACCGAGGGAGATGCCTTTTCTGACTGCATCTTCAAAGTTTTCTGAATCCAAAAAAGCGATAATTGATTCCGGCACAGAGCCTTGACAGGACACATCAAAACTATAGGCGGGCCTAATTTCGTCCACTGTCCGATTCAGATTGTACGCAAAGCGTTCGCTGATTTCCTGCCGAATGTCCTCTTTACTTTTTCCCGTCCGGGCAAGAAATATGGACAATGCGGTTGCCTGAGCACCTTTTATCCCTTCGGGGTGGTTATGTGTCACTTCTGCACTTTTTTTCGCTTCAGCCAGCACATCTTCAACGGAATCGCAAGCAAAACCAATAGGACTAACTCTCATTGCAGAGCCGTTGCCCCAGCTATTGTACGGTTGGCTGTTAGGGGAGAAAATCCAATGAAAAAAGGTTGCGCCGTAACCCGCATACGGATATTTCTGTCCGAAGGTTTTGAGCGAGGTTACGTAATCCACTTTTTTCAGAATTGCATGGGCAACCGCGACGGTCAAGACCGTGTCATCTGTAAACTGTGAGTGACGATTAAAAAGCGGGAATTCAGTCGTCTTTATAGGGTAAACTTCGTAAACAGAACCGATAATGTCGCCTGCAATCGCTCCGACCATTTAGTCACCATCGCCTTTCTACGCAAGATAATTAAATCAGCTAACGCTTATGCGCCATTACACCGGGCGGAAATGTATTGACTTTGATACTCGTCTATCCGATAAATCCTTGAATTTGCTGTAGGGAAGAGATAACAACGAATGAAGTGGATTCACTGAATGACTGAATTCGTCTGCTCTCAATCAAACAGCGATCAGTGGTGGGTTTAGCATATTCACCCTTTGGCTGTCTTGAAGAAAATCGGAGTACACCTTATTAGCGTCGGCATCGTCTATTCGATAAATCCTTGAATTTGTTGTTATATCGACATTCAACGGTAGGATTCATCAGATGCCTGAACTTATCTACCCTGAACTCAGTTACACCGTACAAGGTGCTTTTTACGATGTTTATAATGAATTGTGTGCCTTCGAGCTTTCGGAAAAGGGGTGGGAAACTGCACTGCTCATCGCTCTGGACGAACGGGGTATCGCCGCTCAACGGCAGGTGGAGTATGCGTTGCATTACAAGGGGTATCGGATTGGCCGCTTCTTCGTGGATATGTTGGTTGACCGAAAGTTGCTACTCGAACTAAAGGTGGAGGAAAAGATGTTGTCCATTGACGAGGCACAGGTAATCACCTACCTCAAAGTAAGCGGTCTGAAACTCGGCATTCTGGTCAACTTTGGGGGAAACGATCTGAAATTCAAGCGTATACCCAACTTTGTAAGTGAGCGAACTGCCTGTCGTTCTTCGGTCAACGCTGTACCGAACGAAGCCTTAGACCATCTACTGTATCCGAAACTGACAGGAGATTTGCGGGCAATCCTCTACGAGGTCCACAACGAACTGGGCCCCGGCTTTATGCACATGCACTACCGACGTGCAACTCAGCTTGAGCTACGCTGGCATGATATAGCTTATGAGCTGAAGAAGGAAGTTACCATTCCGTTTCGTGGACAACCGATTGAAACACGTGAAACCCGTATCCTGATCGTGGACAATAAAATACTTCTGACGCCGATTGCTGTCCGTGAGATCACACCCATAATCAAAACACGTTTCCGCCAATATCTCAAGCTCTTTGATATTCGGCTTGGGCTCATTGCGAATTTCCATGCAACAAGTCTGGAGATTCAAACCGTGAGAATATGACAACGAATCTTGACAGGAAGATATAACAACGAATTAGGATGATTCATCAAACAACTGAATTCGTCTTTTTTCGTTACTGCGAAGACCTTTCCTCCAAATAATGTCCACGTGAGCCTCAGAACTCAGATTCGTTAAATCCTCGGATTCGTTGTTATATCACACGCGACAAGGAAAATCCTTATGCGCCTCAAAATTATCTCATGCGAAGTATTCTGCCGCGAATTTCGATATTTCGCTGCTCAATCCGAACATCTCATCGATATCGTCTTCCAACCCTTTGGACTGCACGACACCCCGAAAAATTGCGGGAGGTTACCTTAAAAATCGGCGTTATTTATGGATAAGCTCTAAGTACCCCTATATTGACTATGCCCATCCTTGACTCTCGCCGCCGACACGCGCTGCGCTAATCTTCTCGAAGTAGCCGCTCTTACGGTAAGCCATTAACGGATCTGGATCTCTACCGATTTCCAAGCGAACTTGCTCAAGCAGTGGTGATACGTCTGTTTCATACGCCCGTTGCAAAACCTGTTCAGCGTCGATAATCTCTCCAGCATCCTGCGCATCTGCTAGTGCGTGTCGATCGACGATCAATGCCCTCGCATAAGCCATCTGTAAATTGCAGACAGATTGTATGCTTGCTTCAACCTTGGGTTTGAGATTGTGGCTCTGATCGATCATGTAAGCAATGTCGGTTTCTGTATCGGGGTCTAACTCCGCTGCAACAAGCTCCGTATAAATGAGAAAGAGTTCTTGGGGATTGATTGTTCCGACAGTCAGATCGTCATCAGCGTACTTGCGGCAGTTGAAATGGAAGCCACCGAGTTGCCCTTCGTCAATGAGATAAGCGACGATGTATTCAATATTTGTGCCCTGCGGGTGGTGTCCAAGGTCAATTAATACCTGTGCTTTCGGTCCCAACTTTGTTGCCATCACGTAAGCGGTACCCCAATCTGCGAGATCGGTGTGATAAAACGCAGGCTCAAAGAATTTGTATTCAATTAGCATACGTGCATCATCCGCCAACGTTTCGTAGACCTCTTGGAGAGACTTATACATCCAGCGTTTACGCTTGCGAAAATTCCCTTGACCGGGGAAGTTAGTTCCATCAGCGAACCACAGGCTCAAGAGTTTCGATCCAGTAACCTTCATAATCTCCACACATTCCAGCATGTGATCTGTCGCAAGACGCCGAATTTCCGCATCGTGGTTGCAGACACTTCCCAACTTGTATTCCTGGTCTTGAAACACATTTGGGTTAATCGCGCCGATACCGATTCCAAGGTCTGCTGCGTATTGCTTCAGTCCATCCCAATCGTCTGTTTTGTCCCAGGGAATATGGAGGGCGACAGTAGGAGCAACACCCGTAAATCTATGCACGGTCGCTGCATCCTCCAAACGTTCAGGGGCGTTTCGAGCCGCGCCGGTTTGGGCAAATACGCCGAAGCGAGTCCCTGAATTACCGTATCCCCACGAAGGGGTTTCAATATGTTGCTGTTTCAGCAGGGCTTTTAACCCTTCGATCTCAACGCCCCGTTTTTCTAGGTCTTCTGCTAACAGATTATATCTTGGACTGCTCATAATTATTCTCTCCTTTGGCTGGCAAGTTTCAACGGTTCCCAATAAGCTCTAAGCCATTTTAACATAACTGGTAAAAGGTGTCAACCGTAAGTCCATGAAAAATTAGGGTCTTTTGGGGTTGATCGTATCCAGACGTTTTGATATAATAGCTGCAAACTCATAGAGTCTCAGTATGCGAAGATAACCAAATACACAGTAATCTTGAACTGGTGATGGTGGAGTTTTACACATCTCAGCAGATGCATAGCAATGAACCGCGGTGGACGCGAACAATGGCGGGACGGGTTGAGAGATTCGCAGCACGAGCAGAGCTGGATGTGTTTCTGCGAGAGCAGGGATTTAATCAGAAATCTAACCCTTGAGGGATAATTTGTAATCTATACTTTGTCCAAACATAAACTGCATTGTTTCCCATGATGCAGTACAAAAAAAGGAGAATCATGCCAAAACGAATTAACAAAGCAATTGAGTTACTTTCCGACGATCAACCCGTCTTCTACACAGGAAGTCATACAGGAGCCAACCTCACCTATGAGGCGGGCAAGGCTGCGGCAAAAACCTGGGCAGACTATATCAACATTGGTATGGAACACGGCGCGTTCGATATGGCAGGACTGAATAATTTCATGCGAGGGCTTGCTGCTGGAGGGCCAACCAACAGCGGTCACCTCACACCCGCTGTCATCGTGGAAATGCCAGTAGACGGCTCTAGCACAGATGTCATCCGGGCAAATGCTTGGCAGTTCAGGCAAGTATTGGCTCAGGGAGTACACGGCATCCTCCTGTGTCATGCTGAATCGCCCGAAGCGGTGAAAGTGTTTGTGGAATGCTGTCGCTATCCATTTCAGACGATTGGCGTTGGTACACAACTAGAGGTTGGGCGAAGGGGTTCAGCCGGACAGGGTTCCGCAGCACCAATCTGGGGTATTTCAGCAGACGAGTACCTGGGGAAAGCCGACCCGTGGCCGCTGAATCCAAACGGCGAGTTACTCCTAGGGTTGAAAATCGAGAACAAGCGAGCCTTGGCGAACGTTGAGTTGACAGCGCGAGTACCAGGCATTGCCTTTGCCGAATGGGGGCCTTCTGACATGGGCATGTCGTTTGGCTACCAGAGAACACCACATCCAGTCCCTGAGGAATTGACAGCGGCAAGAAATCGCGTGTTTGCTGCGTGTAAAGCCGCTGGACTTGCATTTCTCGAATCGGCAACGCCGGATGGGGTTGGATCGAAAATCGATGAAGGCATCCGAATCATGTCTGGAGGTAGCTCGGGTGAGATTGCAACTGCCGGACGCGATTACGCTCACAGGACAATGCCTGTCTGAGTTGCGTCTCTGACGTTCGTATTGCTCAACCCAGCCGGGGATGCATACCATTGCATCCCCGCTTTCATTGTGTCCTATATCTCTGCGTTCTTCGGATCGCGTATGAAAAACGCCGTCAGCACTATCGAGAGTGTTGTGGTGATGAGAACAAAGAACCACGGATAAGCCGGGTTTTGGGCATAGAGATACCCTCCCGCAAGAGAGGCCATCATCAAGGGGAGGGTAATGAGAAAGCCAACACCGGGCCCACCAGTCCCACCACCTGCGGAGCCAAGCATAAATCCGCCCTGTCCTATCGCAGCCATCACCCGTGCTCGAATCTCCCTCGGGACCGTATCTGCCATCAGCGCCGTGCATGCGGGAATAGTAATAGCGGATGCGATAGCGACGGCACTCCGTATCAATAAAACGCTTGCGACACTCTTGGCGAAAATGAAGAGTGGAATTGACACCAGCGAAATTAGCAGGGCGAAAAGCAGTGAGCGCGCCCGTCCCCAGCGATCCACCAAGAGTCCCCCTGGAATGAACATTACAAGTCGCAATGCCGTTTCTACCAATAAAATAAAGCCCCACCGAGATGAGGACAACCCAATCTCCTCTACCGCGAAAACTACCCAAAAAGACGAAGCCACACCATTGGCCATAAAGCCCAACACGATGACACCCGCTAGTGCTAAAAGAGAAGGGGGTAACTGCTTCAACAGCGTAGGCATGCCGCCATACGCATCACGAAGTACGCGAGGAAGAGAGGAAATTTTCACCCGCGTCTCCGTGTTCGGCATCGTTTCTTTAAGGAAACGGACATGTATGACAGCGGAAGCCAGGTACAACAACGTCATCGCGGCATAGAGTGCCCGGACACCAGCGTTGGGCCCGTAGAGGTCGACAACGACTCCTGCGATATATGGCGCGAAGATTGACAATCCACTTGAGATGGTGCTCATTGTTGCGATGCCGCGCCCACGGTCTGCTGGGGATAGCGAGTCGGCGATGAGTGCAGATTGAGGCGGAAACCCCAGTACCGACAAGCCTTGGAGTAACGCTGCGATGGCGATTATCTCCCATCTTGGCGCGAGAACATACATCAAAATAAAGGCAACAGCAAGGTAGTTCCCCAGCACAATTAACTTAACTCTGCCGGTTCCATCCGCAATGTAGCCGGCGATGGGAAACACAATCAATCCCGCTAGCGGCCTGAGGAAATTCACCAAGCCGATCTTTTGCGCATTTCCACCGAGTGCCATTATGTATAGAGAAGCATAGGGAAAAACCATCGAGCGAGCAAAGTTGCCCAGCAGCCCCGTGATCGAAAAGACGATGATGTTGCCAGACATGAATTTCAAGGCATTTCCAATAGAGCGATTTTTAGACATAACGCTTATTTGCGGTGGTGGCACCATCGGCCTGCTATGGCCTATCTCTTTCCACAAGTTATTGAGCCATTTACAAGATGAGATTCCTTATCTCAACCTTTCCTAGAGATCCAGTTAAAGATTCCATTTATTTGAGAGGTGGTCATAATTTGTAGCCTAAGTCGCAAGACTTAGGGGTATCATCCGAACTCTGGCGAGTTCGGCTACGGGGTAAATGCTGTGTCATCTAACTTCCATGATTTATGACCATACCTCATTTAATTAAGTGCCTACCGCGCCAGGAGTCTTATCCGCCTCCGGGTGAACGATAGTTTGTGATGGAGGTAAACATCCTGTTGAGGAAAAGGAATAGAAATGTCATACTCTCGGAATTTCTCGTCAATCATAAAGTGCAAATCGCTGGCAATGTCAAACTGTTTTGGTATATCAGAGATCCACACTAACAGTTCAAAATCGAGCGACGACGCTCCAAAATTGACAAACCGCACAAGCGGTGCAGTAATACTTGGAACGTGCGGTTGGGGCGTTTGAATAACTTGCGAGTGGTCTTTTGCAACCTCAAGCAATGCTTGCTTGACCAAGGTAGTATCGGAGCCATAGGCCACACCAACAGGGATTTTAATCCGTATCTCCTTGTTGCTGTGTGTCCAGTTAATAATGGACTCGAATATAAATTGAGAGTTTGGGACAATGACTTCAATGTTGTCGTCGGTGGCAACGACTGTAGAACGCATGTTAATCGCTCGCACGCTCCCATACATATCACTGACCGTCACGCGATCGCCGACGCGGATGGGCCTCTCGAAAATGAGAATCACGCCAGAGACCAGATTGGATGCAATGTTCTGCAATCCAAAACCGATACCGATACTGAGCCCGCCAAGCACAACAGCGATGCTGGTCAGTTTTAAGCCTGTGATGTTAAGCCCAATGAGAATTCCTGAAATTAAGATGCTGATGTGAACCAATCGTAGGAGGAGAAACTGGGCATTGATGGGAAGCCGAAACGGAGGTAGCACCTGATTGCGCAATACATGGCGTATATGTTTGGATAGAATAATTGCTCCGACTATTACGGCGAAAAACGATAGGAGCTTAGCCAGATTTAACTGCGCATCACCGAGTGGAATTGATGTGGTCAGGATTGCACCTAATAACGTTAGGTCAATGCCAATCGTTGCCAGTCCAACAACGACGCCAAAGAACACGACAGCGAGAAAAATAAGCCAAAGGAGGCGTTCTCGGGCGTTTTCCTCTAGCCTCAATTGCGTAAAAAATTTGCGTAAAGAATGTCGCAGAAACCTTGCGATAATCAGAAATGCCCCGAAAATAAAAAGAAATGCAATAACTTCAAACAGGTTGATATCGTTTCCTCCGAGCGATACGAACGGAGTGAAAAGTATCCGTTGTAACCATTGAATCAAATTATCCATTTTCCGTTCCTCTGCTTTACGACGCAAGAATACAGGGTGTCACCTCAAGCAGCTTCGTGAATGTTTAATTCTGTCTTGCGAGGCATGGTGAACCATCCCGGTTTACGATCGAGCGGGAGAAAATCAGCTATCTGGCAACCGTTATAAGGAATGCGATGAAGGTACTGGTTGAACAATAGCACATCACAAGCAAATGCCCTATGATTGTTTCCACATCTTAACACAGATCCGAAAAGTCATCCACCTTTTTTAGAATCTGATTTGCTACCCAACCCTGCGGCTTCGTAGATTGCCTCAAATAAAAAAAGGGAATGGAACACAAGTTGTGCCCACTCCCTTTGATGTTTAAGGCTCTAACCCATTTCGATGAGTACCATTATCCGCCGACAACCCAACGAGGAATTTGCGTCCCTACTGTCGGCAAGCGAACCGTGTCGAAATAAGACCGCCCGTGGGCGTCCATTACTGGTACACGCTTATCTTCAAGTTCAAGTAGGCGACGAATTCGTTCTTCTGTGCTTGGATGAGTACGAAATAAAGATGGTTCAGGCATCCGCCGACCCGGAAGGAACACTCGTTCCATAAAGCTCGCACTCAAGTTTTCCAGTTTTGCTAGCGCATAAGCCAACCCACGCGGGTCGCCTGTTAATTGTACTGCGTCTAGGTCGGCATCGTATTCCCGAGCACGTGATAATGCAAGTTGCAAGGTGGAACTGATCGTTGGCGCAAAGATCAACAGCAGGATGAAAAGCCACGGAATCGTATGACCCCCAAGAAGGATCAATGGCAGGTTAATAAAGAACAAGATCTGCCCAATCCAAGAGAGCATGCTTGTAGCCCGTGTGATGAGATTTGCCAATCCCATGACCTGTAAGTCATTATCCCGTAGATGGCTAATTTCATGAGCGAGTACGCCTACTAATTCACGCCTGTTGAGGTAACGTAACAATCCATCAGTCACGCCAATGGCAGCATCGTTACATTTACCGATAGCAAATGCGTTAACCGATTGGGTTGGAATATAGTAGAGTGGTGGCGTAACTAATTTTCATGAATAAGTTTCCGCAAGAAATCAGTTATCATGCGGGTCCCGTAGTCTGAAATATATACTTTAATAGAGAAATTTAGTTACAAGGCAGGTTTGCTCGGTTTGACAACACATCGATGTCACGCAGTAACTGAGGGGTTTCATACGTCGTCAGTGGACGGGCATGATACATTCGAAGGATTAATCGTGGAGGCACATGGGGACTGACAAACAAAAAGATCCCTCCAAGAATCGCCAGAAACATAAAGCCCAATATACCGCCGATAATCCATCCCAGTAATGACAGTAGCAATATCATTCCACCCATCAGTAGAACAGAATGGATAAGGTTGTTTAATTTCCGTTTGGCTAAACGTTCTGATACCATAAGAATCCCATCCTTATTTCGCTTATCCAATGATTCGGAGGATTAAGAAAAAAAGTGCCCTACTCTTTCAAGTAGAACGCTTTGTGAGGTACTAAATAATTCCCCAGAAGTTTTTTTAACTTTACAGACTTAACGAATGCTGGTAAGATATTGAAAAAAGGGGAAAATAGGATGAATGCCTACCACGTCTCGTTAAGTTGTCAGCAAGAGCAAACGTTATTGGAAATGTATCATTTTGCGCCGAAGCGGCGACTCAGACAGCGAGCGCATATGGTTCTACTCTCGAATCAGGGATACTGCCAGAAGGAAGTGGCCAAAATTGTCTGTACCAGCTATCCAACGGCTTGTCGCTATATCCATGCTTATCGTGTCTATGGTCTATCAGCCCTTTACGACTCACAGATACCCGGTCGGCCGGCTCAACTTTCGACCTCGCAACTGGATTTGATTGACCAATGGATGAGTGATTCTCCTTAAGAGATTGGGTACAACCAAAGCAATTGGACGGCTCGTGTGATGAAGTATCATATCAAAAAGACTTGGGGGATTAAGCGGTCTGGTGAAACAGTTCGCCGAGTCATTCATCAGCTTGGATACAGCTTAGTTAGACCCCGCCACAATAACGACCATCTGGTTAATGAAGAAGAAAAAAAAAGCAATAGATGACGTTTTGGCATATAAACAACAAGCAGAGGCGGGAGAAATTCGTCTCTTTTTTCTCGATGAAATCAAACTTATGATTTTAGCCACACTTACACGAATGTGGGTAAAAGTCGGCACTCAAGGGGAAATAAGAACCGATGACAACCACGACCGATGCTATGGCTACACAGTCATTGACTTTGTTTCCTGCAAAACCCATTACCGAATGGCCAAAGATTTCAATGGACGCGAGTTTCTTTTATTTATTGAACAGTTACAACGTCAATACTCCAATGAGACAGTAGTCATTGTTATGGATAATGCGTCCCCGCATGGGTACAGCAAAATTCATGGAGAAGTTTTAGTCAATGAGCGGTTGTATTTCTACTTTCTTCCCCCTTACACCGCAGCAAAGCTCAACCCAGTTGAGAAGGTGTTCCGTTTCTTCCGGTCAAAGGTCACTCACAATGAATACTTCGCTGATATTACCGACTTAATTGAGGCGGCACGCAACTTCTTCCGTTATTTATATGTCTGTCGAGGCCGCGTGGCGTCCCTCATTCACGGAGAACTATAATCTTTTTCTGGGGAATTATTTAGTCAGTTAAGCGCATTGGGGAAAGAAGGCACTCAAAAAAGATGGGGTCGTAAACGCACAAAGGATAAGGCACAATAGGCATCCGATGTGTTTTTTCGATTTATGTGCCGGCATTGGTGGAGGCAACGAAATCTGCCTTGTCACCGCATGAGACAAAGGCGGATTCAGCGAGCGCGTCCAAGCCGCTTGGAGAGTCACATATTGCCGTCTGCTTGATGCAGAATAGGGGAGTCAAAAGCCCTTGCCAATGTGTTAGAGTCGCTTTAGGAGTTTTTCATGGTGCCTTCGTCAAAAGTAAACCTTTCGAAATCCGACAAATCAATTTCAAATCATTACCGCTTCGGTGAAAATCTGCATTATCTCACCGAGGAAAACCTTGGGCGGCTTTGGGACATTATTGACGACTACACCCATAAACTGTGGTTGCGTCTAATCTACGAGCTGGGTTGCCGCGTGGGGGAGTTCGTCCAGATTCGACTCCGGCATATTAACTTTCGAGAAAACTCGATTTTTTTCCCGGCGGAGAACACGAAAATTGGGCAACGCCGTACCTGTTACGCGCCACAAGGCTTGATGAACGAATATGAAGTCCCACCTGAAGGACAAGGACATGATGACCAAACTGGAGGAACGGATTAAAGACCCGGATGCCTTTCTACTCCCATCAACGCAAAACAAAACCGGACACCTCACGACCCGGCGACTTCAACATATTTTCAAGAAGTACGTCGAAAAAGCGGGGCTATAGGGGATCTATGGGCATAGCAGTTCAGGGAAACCGCTTTACAAATACACGATTCACAGCTTAAGGCATTCCCATATTCGCCACTATGTGAAGAAGGTTCCGCTTGCCGCGGTACAAAGGCAGGCCGGACACAAATCGTTGCAGACGACGAAGATCTATCTGAGACTGACAGATGTAGATGTGAAAAGAGCCTATCAGGAGGCAAGGTGAACGGATGGATATTTTTGAATTTCGCAACCAACTCTTAAATGACTATGCGTCCTACATCAAAAGCTTTATCCACATTCGCGATGAAAGAATTCGCGAATTGGTTTTAGGGGAACTCGATGCCGGCTTCCTCTGGCCCGATCCGTTGTTGGCACTCAACCCATCATTTGAGCCGGGGGCGCGGATGTTGGCTTGCTTGTCCGGCGGGTGAGGGACCTTTTGAATGCGTCCTCCCTCCAATGTGTCGGGACTTCGGCGACGCTCGCAGGTAGCGGCACGTATGACGAACAACGGGCAGAGGTTGCCAGCGTTGCATCTCAACTTTTTGGTAGCACCGTTCGTCGGGAAAACGTCATCGGTGAAACGCTATGTCGTGTCACACCCGCAAGGGATTTTTCAGACTCCGCAGTTGTGTCGGAGTTGAAAAAGCGTGTGAATGAAGAAGATGCGACTCCCCCTCGTGATTATCAAGGTTTTGTATCATCCCCGCTCTCAATCTGGATTGAGAATACTTTTGGTATTACAACGGAAGCGGAGAGTGGACGGATAATACGGGCAAAGCCCCGAAGCATTTTAGGTCCGGATGGTGCCGCACACGCTCTGAGCGCACTCATCAGTACTTCTATGGAGAGGTGTGCCGATGTGATTCAAGAGGCGTTATTGGCAGGATATGAATGCTCACCTAACCCGGAGACTGGCTTTCCGCCCTTTGCCTTTCGACTTCATCAGTTTATCAGTCGTGGTGGCTCTGTCTTTGCCTCAATTGAAAAGGAGTCCGACCGATATGTAACGCTTTTTGGCCAGCAGTATGTCCCCGGCGACCGAAGCCGTGTGCTTTTACCACTTGTGTTCTGTCGGGAGTGTGGTCAGGAATATTTCTGTGTCTGGGAGACCCTCGATTCGAACGATTCAGATACACCATTTTTTACGCCCCGAGAATTGTCAGATGCGGTCAGTGATGATGAACATGAGCGAGGTTTTCTCTACCTCAGCGCAGACCATCCGTGGCCAAATGACCCACAAGCCTTTCTGCAAAGGCTACCTGACGACTGGGTGGAGGAGGTCCGCGGTGTTCTTCGTTTGCGTAGTGGTCGAAGGGAATACCTGCCCCAACCCGTGCGTGTCGGTAAAGACGGTCAACAACATGCTGACGGGTTGGAATGCCACTTCCTACCCGGACACTTCCGTTTTTGTCTCCATTGTGGTGTGGCTTACGGGGCACGTCAGACTTCAGATTTTGCCAAGCTGGCTTCCGTCAGTTCAGAGGGACGTAGTACCGCCACAACCATTTTAAGCCTATCCGCGATTCGTCAATTGCGAAACGAGAAAACACTCGCCTTCCATGCACGGAAACTACTCAGTTTTACCGATAATCGGCAAGATGCTTCCCTACAAGCGGGTCACTTCAACGATTTTGTCGAGGTTGGGCAACTTCGAGCCGCGCTCTTGCGTGCGGTGTGCGACGCGGGCGATAGCGGATTGCGGCAAATACCCAAGGCATCTTTGCCCGTGAACATACCGCACAAGTCCCTTATGATGAACGCCAAACACGGGAAAAGGACTTTCGTCAAGCCCGACTGCCCATAATTTCCTCCGAAGGGGACTGCCGTCTTTTAAGCGGCAGGTGAATTCGGAGCGCCAGTTGACTGGTGGCCCTCCGTATGCTATAATTTACCAAAG
>JADFGN010000088.1 GCA_022567695.1 Candidatus Poribacteria bacterium
GTGTGAACGGTACCTGTGGGCGCTTGCGATTTCATCGTGCCTTTACAGGAGGATTGGATGAAAATTGTTACGACAGAACAGGATATGCTGAGTTCCCACACGACCTCTTCAAAATAATTCAACAGGGAAGTTAAATGTTAATCCTTTCACGGAAGAAGAATGAAAGCATCATGATCGGTGATGATGTTGAAATCATGATCACCGATGTGAGTGGTGAAGTTGTAAAACTCGGAATTTCGGCACCGCGTCGAGTCAGTGTTCACCGGAAGGAAGTTTATGAAGCAATTAAGGCTGAGAATCTTTCCGCATCAAAGGCGAGTACAGCCCAATTGTCTTCGCTCAGTCAGTTTTTACGTTCCCGGCAATCTGGCCAAAAACGTTGAATGCGTGAATGACTCACCAGCTATTGAACTTGATGTTTCCCTGTTTCTTTAATTGTATCTCCCTGCCCATTTCTTTTTGCCCTTCCCTCTCTCTATACTTCCAGACTTATCCTTTGCCATCCTATTATTTCAGTGGTAAACTATACGCAGTTCATGTGTGACGAGACGCGATTTTCGGTGACTCGTATGTGGTTACAACGAAACAGTTAGTGCGGTTGATTGAATACACTGAAATGAGATTGCGACAGTTTCTGGACAGGAAGTCGAATCTTGCAATGCAGGCAGAGAACGTGCCTCAAACCTCATCTTTGACCTTTGCTCGTTGATTGGCATTGAAATTGCCTTTGTCAACTGTAAGTTGATTCCATCGGTTCGTTGAACTTTAATCATAACGCGAAACAGGCGGTAGAAAATCACCGTGCTTCAATTGAAGATAATATACCCGGAGGAAATTGCCATGAAACTCAACAAGTTGTCACTCATCGTCATTGGGGTGCTCTCCGCCGTAATCGTCGTCGGAGCAATTTACATCGCCACGCAAAACAACAGGGAAGCGACTCGCTTTTCTGTAACGTCACTCTCGCCGGACGGCGAAGTTTCCAGACGGCAAAATTTCACTTTCACCTTTTCTCACCCGATTGTGGAGCAGAATTTAATCAACACAGATCTGGACAGCGCACCGATCGAATTCGTCCCTCACATTCAGGGGAAATTCCGATGGACTGCGCAGGACAAACTGACCTTCCTTCCCGAGGTTCTCCTCACCCCATCCACCAAATATACGGCTGAGATCTCACCACAGATTAGCTCAACTCCACATTACCTTCTCACAGGTAAACGGAAGTTTTCCTTCAATACCCCGCGTTTCAAAGTGAAGAGTGCAAGGCTTTCATTTGAATATGGTACACAGAAGAAAAGTCATGCGAAAATAATTGGAACGGTTGAATTCAACTATCCGGTTCGTATCGCCGCTTTACGCGAGCACCTTTCGGTGACATACGCAGATGGTGCAAAAATCCCGTACCAAATACGCACAGGAGGCGCGGAGGCTGACATCATCGAGTTGGAGACCGAAGAGGTAGCACGTGTCGAAAATGATCAGCGTCTCCAACTGAAGATCGCCAAGGGATTCAAGTGTGTCGATGGTCAGCTCGGTCTTGAGAGGGCTTACTCCACCCGAATTGTTTTAAAAGGCCATGATGACTTGCTGGTCCTCAGAGCACATAATCAGCAAAGTGGAAACGGAAACTATATTCAGGTTCAATTCAGTTCGATTATCGATATCGAGAGGGCGCAACCGTACATCACCATCGAACCTGAAGGGGATTATCAACTGACGTCGCAGTATCGTTACCTGCGAATCAATGGGCAGTTTAAGCCGGGTAGCCGCTATACGGTGAGAATCAGGCGGGGCTTACAGGCACAAGATGATGCCATCCTTAAGCGAGATTTTTCGACAACACTGACTATCCCCGACCTTGAGCCGAACCTCCGTTTCGTCGGAGATGGGCTTTATCTGCCCAGAGGTGGAAACCTGAACGTCGGTTTGGCGTCGATTAACGTCGCTCGTGTCCAGATCGAAATCGAGAAGATCTTTGCGAACAATCTGATCTATCTTGCAAGTTCGCAGAATTGGCGGCGAAGGACGAGAAATCTAGGCACAATCGTCCACAGCGGGGAAATCCAGATTCCGTCGGTGTTGAATGAAGAGGTGACAACCCCCATCCCTTTGAAAAATTATCTGTCAGACAACAGGATTGGCATTTTCCGTGTCACTGCCCGTGACAACAGCCGGCGTTGGAGAAGAGCTGTCCAATGGGTCATGATTACGGATTTGGGACTGATGGCGAAGAAAACGAATGAGGGGTTGTGGGTGTGGGTCAACTCGCTCTCGTCCTTGAAGCCAATCGGGAATGCAAAAATTGAACTGATTAGCCGTAACAACCAGACGTTGCTAAGTGGAATCACCAATGCTGATGGCCTCGTCAAATTTACCTCTATTTCGGAAAAGATAGCGGATTTTACGCCATTCATGATTACGGCGGCGAAGGGGAATGACCTTTCTTTCATCGAACTGAATCAACGCCGACTTCAAACGAGTGACTTTAATGTCGTCGGCGCACCATACCTCGACAACGGCTACGAAGCGTTTATCTACACCGACCGAGGGGTTTATCGTCCCGGTGAAGTTGCCAACCTCGTGGGCATCGTGCGTGGGAAGAATACCACAACACCGCCTTCATTCCCTGTGCTGATGCAGATATTGGCTCCCGATCAGCGTATCATGAGAGAATTTCGGGCGCAAACAGATACACAAGGCGCGTGCGAATTTAATGTTCCATTCCCTGAGTATGCGAAAACAGGTAGGTATATCGCCAAGCTGTTGGTCGCCAATCAGGAGATCGGACGGGTGCAATTCAATGTCGAGGAGTTTATGCCCGACCGAATCAAGGTGGAGCTTAACGTAGACAAACCGGTTTATGCTCTGGGCGATGAGGTCACAATTGACGTTGCGGCAGTGAATCTGTTTGGTCCGCCAGCGGTAGGACGGAAAGTGATTATGTCCTGCGATATTGAGGCAGTAGCTTTTGTTGGGGCAGGCTTAAACTCCAATTCAACGTGGAACTCGTTTACCTTCTCCAATTCAGCAATGGAATTTCAGAAACAGCGGATTGAACTCGGAGAATCACGCACGGATGAAAATGGAAAGGCAACCTACCTTCTCAAAATTCCAACGGAGTTGAAATCTCCGTCGTCGGCGCGTGGTGTCCTCGTTGCAACCGTCAGCGAACCGGGCGGACGGGCGGTGAGCACTTATAAACGAATTACCATCCACCCTTACTCCCATTATGTTGGTATTCGGCGGGCGGGAGAGGGCTATGCAAAAAGGGGCGAGGAGACGAAGATTGAGTACATTGCCCTTGATCAAGCGGGAAAAATCACAGCGGAGCGAGAGCTTGCGCTAACGGTTTATCAACTCCACTGGAATTCCATTCTGAGACGCAACCCCCGTCGAGGCGGATATCGATATGTGTCGGAAAAGCAGGCGGTGAAAATCGAATCGCATCCGTTAACATCAATGGACACTGTCGGCACTTTTGTATTCACGCCGAAAGATTGGGGTGAATACCGTATTGAAATCCAAGATGTTGAATCTGGCGCGTCGACTTCGACGGAGTTTTATGCGTCCGGCTGGGGTTATGCACCTTGGGCGATGGATAACCCCGACCGCTTGGAAATCGATCTGGACAAAACTTCGTACCGACCGGGTGAAACCGCAAAGGCACAGATAAAAGCCCCCTTTTCCGGCAAGCTTATCCTGACAATTGAACGGGACGAGGTGCTCAGTTATCGGATTATCACGATGAAGGAGAACACGGCTGTTGTTGACATCCCGATTCGGAAAGGGTACAAGCCCAACGTTTATATTTCCGCGAATCTCATCCGTTCGACAACATCGTTGGAAAAACACGCGCCGGCCCGCGCATTTGGTGTAGTGCCATTGAAAATTGACGCAGAAGTGAACCGATTGACGGTTGAGCTTGATACACCTGAGAAAATTCGCCCGAATCGTACACTTGAGGTCGGCTTCCGAATCAAGGGTGGGAGCGGGAAAAAACACCTCACAATCGCCGCGGTTGATGAAGGCATTCTCCAGTTGACCGGTTTTCAAACGCCCAATCCACACGGATATTTCCTTCGGCAAAGAGGGCTCGGTATCGACTCATATGACCTCTACTCCGCCATCCTACCGGAAGTCGAATCGGCAAAAGGGAAATCAAGCACCGGCGGTGATGGCATTGAAGCTGGCCGTAAAAGGCGTTTAAGTACCGTCAGCGTCACACGGGTCAAGCCAGTTTCTCTCTGGTCAGGGGTTGTCGAAACAGATGCCTCCGGCAGCGGGATTGTTCGGTTTAGCGTGCCACAGTTTAACGGAACTTTGCGGCTCATGGCAGTTGCTTTCTCCGGCGATCGCTTCGGTTCAGCCAGCCGATCCGTTATCGTCCGAGACCCGATCGTTGTGACACCGACGTTCCCGCGTTTTATTTCCGGCGGCGATCGATTCCGTATTCCCGTCAACGTGTTCAATGGCACAGGAAAGCCGGGCGATTTTGAGATCGAGTTGAGGGTAGAAGGATATGTCGAAATCGCTGGCGAAAGTCGGCAAACCGTGAGCCTTGCCACCGAGGAAGAGGGACAGGTCTTTTTTGAAATCGCGGCGCATGATGCAATGGGGAAGGTAACATTTAACCTCTCGGCAATAGGGAATGACGAAAGCACACAGATGGTCACTAATCTCCCCCTTCAGCCTGCCGCGCCACCGGTGACCCAAACGGGCTACGGAGTTGTTTCAGCAGGGCAACCCGC
The DNA here is from genome assembly GCA_022567695.1 of Candidatus Poribacteria bacterium. GTDB lineage: Bacteria > Poribacteria > WGA-4E > WGA-4E > PCPOR2b > JADFGN01. The sequence continues at coordinate 4,752 of JADFGN010000088.1, forward strand.
AGATTTTATTTTCCCTTCGAATTTCATTGAAGGGACAACTGAATTTACGCTTACCCTATCGCCATTTCCCGCCGTGAAATTCGCGGGTGGCCTCGGGTATCTGCTGACCTATCCTTACGGCTGTGTCGAGCAGACCACCTCAAAGGTTTTTCCGCTACTCTATTTCAACGAAATCGCCCGTTTGGTTGAGCCGAAACTATTCCAAAACGGCGGAGCAGATTACTTCGTCGAGGAGGGAATCATTAAGCTCGAAAACATGCTGATGCCATCCGGATATTTTTCATATTGGCCGGGCGGTTCATACACAAACTATTGGGGTAGTATCTACGCCGCACACTTCCTCGTTGAAGCGCGGAAAGCGGGGTATCAGGTTTCTAATCGCGTCTACAATGCTATGTTGAATGGCTTGAAACACGAAGTGAAACGGGACGCACAGAATCGGTATGAGCTTCAGCGAGTCACTTATGCCTGCTACGTTTTAGCGGCGGCGGGGCACCCCGAAAAGAGCACGATGATTTATTTGAAAAACAACCGTTTGAATCAGCTCAGCGATTACAGCCAGTTTCAGCTTGCCGGCGCATTCGCACTCTCCGGTGATATGAATTCTGCCTTATCGCTATTGCCATCAACCGTCAATCCGCAAGGGAATGGTAACCGTGAATCGGGTGGGAATTTTAATTCCCCTATCCGCGCCCAAGCGATTATGCTTGATGTACTGGCTGAGGTCAATGAGAATCACCCCGCGGTGCCAATTCTTGTCAAGAATCTCAGTGATAGCGCGTCGAAAAGCAACCGCTGGTACACGACGCAGGAGAACGCTTTCGCATTTCTCGCACTCGGCAAGATGCTCAAGAAACAGATTCGCAGTGACTATACCGGCAAGATTTTGGTAAATGGAGAGCCCCTCGTAGACTTCGATTCAACGGAACATCGATATGCGGATAAGAACTGGGTTGGAGCGCAAGTGCAATTGAACCTTGAAGGCGCGGGCAACTGCTACTACTACTGGACAGCTTTCGGCGTTCAGACAGGGTCATTCATCCAGGAGTTCGATAAGGAGTTGCAGGTCAGACGCCGATATCTTTCCGAAGACGGCGTCCCGATTGAGGACGGTACTTTCAGTCACGGCGATCTGTTCGTTGCGGAGATCCGCGTCAAAGCGTTGACGGTAAATCTGGAAAACGTCGTCGTCGTGGACATGTTACCCGCAGGATTCGAGATTGAGAATCCGCGCTTAGAGTCCCGTGCCGGTATTCCGTGGATATCCGGAAAGAGTTTTAAGCCAGACTACATGGACATCCGAGACGACCGTCTGATCTTCTTCGGGAAATTCCCACGTCAGCAGGAGCAGAAGTTTTACTACGCGCTCCGGGCGGTGACACGAGGAGACTTTACGCTTCCCCCCGTTTCTGCCGAAGCAATGTATGATCCGACGAAGTCGTCGGTGGCATCGAGTGGGAAGATTCGAGTGGTGGAGTGATAATGAGCATTATTGAGAGTCATATCAACCTGTAGCTGAATTCGCAAGAATTCAGACCGAACAGACCTTGCGGACCTCACGCATTCTTGCGAATTCGGCTACGATGTTACCATCTTTCGCTATGCAAGCGCCAGAATCAGTTGCCCTTTAAATTGTGGAGATGCTAACTCCGGGTCCGTCCATGTATATGCTTGATGGAAGGCAGATTCAGTTTGGTCAAGGATATTGTGGAGCAGATCGATTATTTTACCCGCAACCTCTCCAGGGATATATTGCTCTCCGCATCTTGGACAGACCATGGCGGGAACGCCTGTCATAGTGGCTTTGATACCATGACGTTCTACTTCCAGGGAGATTGCTTGTAGCTCTGTCTTCATCCCACATTCCGAGCAGATTTTTTTGAGTCCCTTCATGGTCATTTTCTTCTCCTTCGTCGTGGACTAACCCACTTCTCTTCTGTTGGCACGTAAGCAGTGACAATATCTACAACAACAGTGTCAAGTTCTGGATTAAACTCGCAGACGACGTGTAAAGGCAGGATAATCCTCTCGACGACAATATCTGCATAGAAAAGACAACGGTTACGGTCAGGATAGTGCTCAATAACTTCTCCTGTCAGCACCGCGTGCAAAATATCGCTGGAGTTAAATCCCTCTTTTGCGGCATGCTGAATGGCGTGGGGGCGAAGAGAGTATTCCCCAGCGCTCACCTGTTCGCGCACTTGCTCGATGTTCACATTCGTTTTTCCTTCTTATACAGTGCTTGTTGAGCGATTTTTTTAGGTTGTTTATCAAATTGTAGCTGCATCCGTATGTTTCGGAAGTATATCCAAAGTTCGTTCGGAAATCAAGCGCATTTTGCAGAGTTGAATGCCTAAGGGTGAAATCTTTTTCCCGAACGTCATCTTTGTAATTTGACTCCTGCATCCAACTGTCCAAAGACTTTTTCTGGAGACGAGTAAAATGATTAAAGTCATCCATTCCAAACGACTCCGATTTTGCCTTTACCTTCTTTCAGGAACAGCGCTCATCCCCGTATTTCTGTTTGTAATCGCAAACTGGCTGTTCCCGCTACCGATTGAAAAACTGCACCAACCCGGATCGACGTTGGTCCTCGACAGGCATGGACAATGGCTCAGAGCCTTCACCGCGCCGGACGATTCATGGCGAATCTACGAACCGTTCCTTGATGGGATTTCACCGAAGTTGCGAGAAGCTGTGCTGACTTATGAAGATCGACGGTTCTATTACCACTTCGGGATGAATCCATTCTCAATAGCCCAAGCAGCAATTGACAATATCAAGGCAGGGCGAATTGTCAGAGGTGGCTCGACTATCACGATGCAGGTGGCGCGGATGATGGAGCCGAAAGAACGCACGATTCGGAACAAATTGATCGAAATGTTCCGTGCGCTCCAGCTTGAAATCAGGTACTCGAAAGACGAGATTCTCACCCTCTATTTCAACATCGCACCATACGGTGGCAATATCGTCGGATCTTCGGCGGCATCTCGCATCTATTTTAATAAAACGCAGAACCACCTCAGCTTGGGAGAAGCAGCGCTGCTGGCTGCCATTCCCAACTCACCAACACGATTACGTCCAGATCTCCACCCTGAGAGCGCACGGAAGGCTCGTGAGAAGGTTTTGAGGCGCATGCTCAAATACAAAAAAATCAACGAAGTGGAATTTCGAGAAGCCGTCAATGAACCAATTCCTACGAAACGTCACCCGATGCCGTTCAAAGCTCCGCACCTCACCCGCTTGTTAGTAAAAGCAGAATCTTCGCACGCCAAAATGGGTCGCATCCACTCGACGATTGATGCGAATATTCAAGTGCTTTCAGAACGCATTCTGCACACGCATCTCGCTCCGTTGCGGCGTGAGGGCATATCGACAGGTGCAGTCGTCGTGCTGGACACCAAGAGTCGCGAAGTGTTGGCGATGGTGGGTTCTTACGATTTCTTCGATCGGAAGGGAGAAGGACAGGTCAACGGTGCAATTGCGCCGCGTTCCCCGGGTTCGACGCTTAAACCATTTATCTACGCGCTCGCATTAGACCGGGGACTGATTACCCCTGAGAGATTGTTGCACGATGTCCCCGTTGATTATTCAGGATACCGTCCCGTCAATTACGACGGTGGATATCGTGGTTATGTAACTGCACGCGAGGCCTTGGCGCATTCGCTCAACGTGCCAGCCGTGAATCTCTACGCACAACTTGGGAACGACGGTATTTATTCATTTCTCAAACGCGCTGGCGTGTCCACGTTACCTGAATCGAAGGAACACTATGGACTGCCGCTGATATTGGGTGGGTGCGAAGTGTCGTTGCTAGAATTGACAACACTCTACGCAGGACTCGCTAATTTTGGGGAGTTTGCACCCTATCAATTGATAAAGAAATGGGGAAATGGAAGGAAGGGAGATAGGAAAATGGGCGGAAGGAAAATTAGCAATGGTCGGGGCGCCGCAAAATGGGAAAAAAACTCATCCCAGAATTTCCAAACTTCCCGGTCTCCTTCTTCACTCAATCCTCCATCCAAACGAATATTGAGTAAAGCCGCCTGTTTCATTTTAACCGAAATGCTCACAGAGGTTCGCCGTCCCGATCTACCCACCTGTTTTGAAGCATCGATAAATCTCCCCAAAGTTGCGTGGAAAACGGGAACCTCCTACGGACATAGGGATGCCTGGAGCATCGGTTACACGCCTGAATACACAGTTGGAGTTTGGGTCGGGAATTTTGACGGGCATGGCGTTTCGTCACTCGTCGGTTCCGAAGCCGCCGCACCCATTCTGTTTGCGCTGTTCAACGCTCTGACAACACCTTCCACAAACCGATGGTTCACGCCACCTTACGACATTGATACGCGCGAGATCTGTGCGCTAAGTGGAATGCCGGTATCGGTTCACTGCCCTTCCTCCAAAGTTGATTTCTACATCCCTGGTGTTGCCTCAAATGAACCATGCTCAATTCACAAACTCATCACAGTCGATGATCAAACTAGAACCGTGCTTTGTTCTCACTGCCGGATCGGACGGCAATATCAGCGCGTCCTCTTTGAGGAGTGGCCTGCCGAAATTACGACATGGTTGAATCGCAGCGGCTTTGCGATTCCTACCATACCACCGCACAACCCGGATTGTTCCGGCGTTGTTGCTGGACGAGGGCCGATTATCCGCTCACCTGCCGAAGACAATGAGTATCACATACGGAAAGGTGTGCCACTTGAGTATCAGAAGATTTTTCTAGAAGCCTCCGTATCAAATCGTACCAAACAGATCTTCTGGTTTCTCGATGGAGAGTTGATTTTTGGCGGGAACCCCACTGAGAGGATTTTTCTGACGCCTGTGGTTGGTAAGCATACGTTGACTTGCGTAGATGATGAAGGGAGATCGACGAACCGTACACTGATTATCAAGGGGTGATTTGTGATGGACCTGCCAATACGTCGGGAACAGGTGTGTCTGCTATCTTTCCAACCATTACACATTTTGAAAAAAAACATTGACTTTAATTGACAAGTGCATTATAATCTGTCGAAATAACAGCGAATAGATTGCCAATTTACATAGAGATAGCAAGCCAAAGGAGGAATTAGGTTGTTGAGCTAGTTTGTAGTTATCCACAAAGCGACGTGGAATGGCGTTTTGGCAGCGTTCCACGAGTAGAGTGAGAGTATTATCGAATAGAGCGGCGTTGGTTCACCTCACCGTCTAGGACTACTATTCTTCGCGTCCCCGTTGAACTACAAACATCATAACCGAAATAAACCATGCTTGAATTTGTTCATGAACAGGATGAACTTGAACAGTTAGCTCGAATTAAAGTCATTGGGGTTGGTGGTGGTGGAGGTAACGCTGTCAAACGCATGATCGAAGCTGATATGTCTGGTGTTGAATTCTATGTCGTCAATACCGATTTCCAGGCACTTCGGACGTGCCAAAATGCCACCAAAGTCCAGATTGGCTTGAACACAACGGGCAGACTCGGTGCTGGAGCAGATCCGGAAAAAGGGCGTCAGGCTGCCGAGGAGGACAAAGATAAACTGAAAACTATTGTTGAAGGTGCTGAAATGGTTTTCGTCACAGCCGGAATGGGTGGTGGCACCGGCACAGGTGCAGCACCTATCATTGCAAACCTTGCCAGAGAAGCCGGTGCGTTGACAATCGGTGTTGTAACGCGGCCATTTAATTTTGAAGGTCGCCAACGCGCAATTCAAGCCGACGATGGCTTGGAAAATATGCGTGCGAGTGCCGATTCCGTGATTGTTATTCCGAATCAGCGCCTGTTTGAAGTCATTGACAAAAAAAACGTGCTTAGCAAAGCGGCTTTTCGTATGTGTGATGATATCTTACATCACGCCGTTCAGAGCATTTCTAATCTCATCATGGTTCCCGGCGAAATTAATCTTGACTTTGCTGATGTCAAAACAGTCATGCAAGACGCGGGAAGCGCACTTATGGGATACGGTATAGCATCGGGTGATAACCGTGCTGAAACCGCAACGAAGAGAGCAATTAGCTCTCCACTGCTAGAAGAAACAAACATTGATGGTGCAATGGGGATTATCGTGAACATTACGGGTCCTCCTGACATGATGATGTATGAATTGGAAGATGCAATGGAGGTCATTAAAGCGGCTTCAGATACAGAACAGGTCATCTTTGGGCTTGCATATGACGAAGATCTGGAAGATGAAATGCACGTCACCGTGATTGCAACCGGATTTGATTCCTCTCGCGGACGGACAGGCCAAAGCTCCCAAAATGATGTGGTGAGCTTGGATGACTTTCTTAGCTACCCACGCACCGACCAAAGTCCTGTGTCTCAACACTCACCTGTAGATAGGTCGCGTCAGCCAGATCATGGGCGTCGCAGAAATACCATAGCTAACCCCAGATCAGTTCCCGAAAGTCCGAGACGCGAATTTGGTGAGCCTGAGCGCGATGAAACTCTCGCAGAAGATGTGTTAGACATTCCAACATTTATTCGTTATCGCAGTTCAGAGAATAGAAAGAGGTAAGCGCAGTGCAACTAAACTTACATCAGGCGTACAAAAAACTGCTTAACGCAGAACATCGACCGCGTTTTAACTTCAGAAAGGAGATGCGCTTCGCGTTAGTCTACCCGGGCACCTATTATCTTGGGATGTCGGGCCTCGGTGTTCAGATTATCTACTCGATTTTAAACCAACGTGAGGATACCTCTTGTGAACGTGCTTTTGTCCCTGACCGAGAGGAACTTCGTAAGCTCAGTCAAAGTCGAACGCCGCTTTTTTCATTTGAAACGCAGACCCCGCTGAACCAATTTGATCTGATCGGATTCTCTGTTTCATTTGAATCGGATTATGTCAATATTCCCCTCGTATTGGAAATGGCAAACATTCCCGCACTTGCTGCGGAGCGGACTGAGAGGCATCCGTTGATCATAGCGGGTGGGATTAACATCACCTACAATCCTGAACCGATTGCCGATTTCATTGATGTTTTCATCGTGGGCGAGGGAGAAATTGCAGTCCCTCAGTTGATGGATATTTTCAAAGGCTGGAAGCAGAGCACCGATCGGAAGGTGGATTTATTGCGTTCTCTAGCGACAGTCCCTGGAATTTACATTCCCAGTTTCTATGAAGTTGATTACCACGCCGATGGCACCATCCAACAGATGCGTGCAAAAGAGGGGGCACCGGACAGGATACGGGCAAGTGCAGTTCCGAATCTTGATGACGTAGAAACCTGTACGAAAATCCACACACCAGAAACCGAGTTTTCCAATGTGCATCTCATCGAAATTGTGCGCGGATGCGGACGGCAGTGTCGTTTCTGTGTGGCTGATTATGCGCGGCGATGGCCTAGACATCGGTCTGTTGAAAGCACGTTGAAGCTCGCCGAAGGTGCACGTGGTATCACCGATCGGATTGGTTTAGTTGGAGCGTCGATTTCAGACCACCCACAGATCGACGAGATCGCCACCGGATTGGTTAAGCAGGGATTTCGCATCTCCTGCGCTTCACTCCGAGCGGAAACAGTTCGACCGCCGTTGCTTGACGCGCTTGCTGACAGCGAGCAAGGCACAATTACAATCGCGCCAGAGGTCGCATCTGAAAAGCTCCAAAAGGTTATCAACAAGGCAATTCCACGCGAACGCTTGTATTATGTATTTGAAGAAGCCTTAAAGCGCGACATTCTCAATCTGCGTTTGTACTTTCTCATCGGTGTGCCTTATGAGACTTCAGCCGATGTCGAAGCAATTGTTGACATGGCAAGAGAGATGCGTTCTATTCTCCTCCCTTATGCGAAACGAACTGGACGGATGGGAAAGATTAGCTTCACAATTTCACCGATGGTCCCTAAGCCGAGTACGCCCTTCCAATGGGTCGCAATGGAAGATCCGAAAAGCATCGCCCGAAAACTTACATTCTTGAAAAAGGAAATCAATCGACTCGGCAGCCTGAAAGTTTCGTCAGCAAGTGCGCGGCTTGCGTATCAGGAAGCGGTCTTCGCTCGCGGCGATCGGCGGCTGGGGGGCGTGATTTTAGATCTTTCAAGAGGTATGCCATGGAAACAGACCTTCCGCAAGCACAGATTAGACCCTGACTTTTACGCGCTTCGTCCGCGCGCGCTCACCGAACTCAACCCGTGGAGTCACCTCGATCTGAATGTCCAACCCCAATTTTTGCGTCTTGAGTATAACAAGTACACCAAAGGGTTCATGACGAGTCAGTGTGATACGGCGGTCTGTCGGAAATGTGGCGCATGTGAATAAGGTAAGCGAGAGGGTCTAGGCTAAAAAGCGTTCTCGAAGCGGGCAAATTCCCCTTTGAGGACGCCTTTTTTATTTGTGGAAAACTCACAATTCAGCGGCAAGGAGGTTGACTTGCACCGAAAAATTATCCGCTTTTTCGGAATACAGAAATTCCGCTTCGACTTATGGGTTGGAATCGTCATTTTGTTTGTCACGATTTCATTGACGCATGCGCAAATCATCAAGCCAGAAAAGGTCACCCATTTTCCGGTCGGTATTGATTACAAGCTCGCTCGTTGGGAAACAATCACTGAATATCTGCGGTTGTTGGCGGCAGACTCCGATCGGGTCACCCTTGAAGAGCGCGGTAAAACGACTGAAGGACTCGATTTTGTGCTGGTGCTAATCTCTTCGCCGGAAAATTTAGCGAACCTCGAACATTACAAAACCATCCAGCGACAGCTCGCCGATCCGCGTGGGCGGGAGGAAACGGAGTTGGATGGGCTTTGCCGCGAGGGAAAAGCGGTGGTTCTGATTAACTGTAATCTGCATTCGACAGAAGTGGCATCATCGCAGATGTCAATGGAACTCGCTTACCAACTCGCAACGATGGACACGCCAGAGGTCAAAGAAATTCTGGAGAACGTTATCCTTCTTCTCATCCCTTCTACAAACCCTGATGGGTTGAATATGGTTGTCGACTGGTACAATCGCACGCTTGGTACACCGTATGAAGGTTCGTCAATGCCCTGGCTTTATCACAAGTATACGGGGCATGATAACAACCGCGACTGGTTTATGCTGACGCAGGTTGAGACACAAATTGTGACCGAAATCCTTTATGAAGAGTGGTTTCCGGAGGTCGTCTACGATGTGCACCAGATGGGAAATTCAGGCGCACGGTTCGTTATTCCGCCCTATTTCGATCCGGTCAATCCGAATATCCCCCCGATTCTCCAGCGGACGCTTGCCTTAATTGGTACACAGCTTGCGTTTGATCTCACTTCAAATGGATTCACCGGCGTGCTTTCCAACGCGGTATATGATACGTGGTGGCACGGTGGTTTTCGTACTGTACCGTATCGTCACAACATGGTCGGCATTTTGACAGAGGCAGCAAGCGTCAACATTGCTTCGCCAATCTTTCAGCCAAAAGCCAGCTTGAAAGGGCATAGACGCGGTTTGGGTGGGTACGCACAGCAGACTAACTTCCCCGAACCTTGGCCCGGTGGCTGGTGGCGACTCCGTGATATTATGGACTACGAAGAAGCTGCTGCATATTCCATCCTTTCTTCGGTTGCCAAACGGAAAGAGACGTTTCTCAAGAATTTCTACAAAATGGGATTGAGTGCAGTTGAGAAGGGCAAAGATGAACCGCCTCGCGCTTTTTTAATGCCAACGGCGCAACGCCAACCCAATACCGCCCTTAAAATGTTGGAAATCCTTCAGCGCGGTGGGGTGGAGATTCATCAGGCAAATGCGAATTTTACAGCGGATGGCGTCGAGTATCCTCAAGGAACGTATGTGATCTCGATGGCTCAGCCGTTTCGGGCGCATGCCAAAGACCTCCTTGAAGCGCAGCGTTATCCTCAACGCCGTGCGTCACCAAACGCTCCGCCCGAACGTCCGTATGATATTACTGGCTGGACACTACCGTTGCAGATGGGAGTTAGGGTGGTTAAGGTCATCAATGAATTTGAAGCAGAGCTGAAGCGTGTCGAGAAAATTCCGAAAATTCAAGGCAAGCTTCACACTATTCCTGAAACGGTCGCGTATTTTTTCAAGAACCAGACCAATGCGGAAACGATTGCACTCAATCGTTTGCTGAAAGAAGAAGAATACACGCTTCATCAATCAACAACGGAACACGCCATTGGAAATCAAGAGTTTCCACGTGGGTCAATTTTAGTCACTACCACCAAAATTCCGTCACAGGTAGGCAATGACTTCCAAGAGCTTGCCGAGTCTCTTGGTATTGAGATTTATGCCCTCAATCATATACCATTCAAAGATCCAACAACTCGACTCAGCCAACCCCGTCTAGGACTCTACAAACCGTGGGTGGCAAACATTGACGAAGGCTGGACACGGTGGGTGCTAGAGCAGCACGAGTTCGTTTATCGCAATTTGACAGATGCTGAGATTCGCGCTGGAAGTTTAGCCGAACGATATGACGTAATTATTTTGCCTGACATGCGGGCATCTGCAATGATCGATGGGCACGCTGAAGGCACGCTACCGCCGGAGTATGTTGGAGGGATTGGATCCGAAGGCGCGGCGAATCTTCGCACGTTCGTCGTAAATGGTGGCACGCTCATCTGTTTGAACCGGGCAACGGAACTTCCAGATAAATACTTTGGACTAGAGATTACCAACGTCCTCGATTCATCCAACCAATCAAACCGCAAAGAATCGGAGGTCGAGCGCTTCTTTTGTCCCGGCTCGCTGCTGCGTATTTTCGTCAAGAAGACGCATCCCATCGGTTACGGACTTAGTCGCGAAATGGCAGCCTTTTTCAAGTCAGGCCCGGCGTTTGAGGTGAGAGGTGGAAAAGAGGTTGCGTCCTATCCGGACTTCAATCCTCTCATGAGCGGTTGGATTCAAGGGGATAAGCAAATTCGTCGGAAGGGGGCACTCTGGGATGTCAATCTCGGAGAAGGGCATGTCATCCTATTCGGCTTCAAACCACAGCATCGTGCGCAGGCACACGGGACATTTAAGCTCCTGTTTAATGCGATCTACTATGGTGTAACGGGCAAATGAGTTGAATTTCCTTCAGGCTGGGCAAAGTGGTTTGTTCAAGTGCTCAGGGTACTGATGTGTTTTAAAATCGCGAGGTAAAAGAGGAAGAATTTTTGCGTCTGTAAAACTAACTCGAAGGCAAGTACCAAATCATTGACCGCTTGCCTTCACAGAGGAATACGATCTAGATCTCCGCTTAATACTCATGAATTCAGTACAAGCCAAATTAGAAGCCTCACGACAAGAACTGCTCGATCTCGGCTTGCGCAACAAACTCATCAATTACTGGCCGCTGAAGACGAGAGGCGTCGAGATTGTGGATGAATTGCCGGAGCACGTCTATCAGATCCTTGTGCAAGCCGATCGCGCGATGTACTTCCTGCCAAAACCTGAGCCGGAAACGGAAAACGACAAGGACATCGCAGAACAGATGGATTGGTTCGCACTGCCCGAAGATGACGAAGAAAGGGATTTCGCCCGTCACACCGATAACAGGCTACAGACAGGCTATTCATTAGCAGAGCTTCAAAGGCGTCTATTGAATACCTACTACACGGCGCGGACGTATATCGAAGAGCAGGGCGTGAACACACTGTACCTTGCGCTTGGCATGCTCCAATGGTACGAATCAGAATCAAGTGAGATTCAGCGGCAAGCCCCCCTCGTCTTGGTACCCGTTGAACTCAAACGAACCAGTGTTCGTGCGCGTTTTCATGTCCGTTACACGGGAGAAGACCTGGGAACGAATCTTTCTCTACAGGCGAGAGTCGAATCTGATTTCAGCGTCCGACTGCCATCCCTTCCCGAAGACGACGAGTTAGATTTTCCGCACTATTTTCAAGAGGTAGATTTTGCTGTTCTCCGTTTACCCCGCTGGTCGGTCGATACTTCTGCTATCGCTCTGGGGTTTTTCTCGTTTGCCAAGTTTCTCATGTACCGCGACCTTGACGCCCAAAACTGGCCTGAGGAAGCATCTCCAAACCAACACCCTATATTGCAGTCCGTATTGGGAACCGGCTTTCAAGAACCAGATTCCGTCATTGGTGATGATGATCACATCGACCAACACATCAATCCAGCGCAAACTCATCACGTCGTCGATGCGGATAGTTCGCAGACGCTGGCCATCTATGATGTGAGCCAAGGACGAAACCTCGTCATTCAGGGACCACCGGGAACCGGCAAATCCCAAACCATTACCAACCTGATTGCGGAAGCCATTGGCAAACGTAAGCGAGTGCTTTTCGTAGCGGAAAAGATGGCGGCCTTGGAAGTGGTCAAACGCAATCTGGATAGGGTCGGGCTCGGAGATGCCTGCTTAGAGCTGCACAGCCATAAGATGAATAAAAGAGCGGTCATTGATGAACTGAAGCGAACTCTCGAACTTGGACAGCCGAAGGTAACTGCCTTCGCACAAGAACTGGAGATTCTGGTCAATAACCGGGACCGCTTAAACCGCTACTGTGATGCGGTCAACACGCCAATTGGCGAAAGTGACATCACACCTTATCATGCGTTCGGAACGCTGTTAACGGTGGAGCGTCGACTTTCCGGCGTGGAACTTCCAACTTTAAATCTACACCAATTTCAGCATTCTGCCGCCGAGTTCAGACAGGGATTAGCGATTACAGAGGAGTTACAGACGCTCCTCAAACGCATGGGCACACCGATAGCGCATCCGTTTTGGGGCAGCCAGTGCAAAATCTTCCTTCCAAATGATTCTGCGCAACTGGAGCAATTCGCGGAGGAGGCAAGAGGAGGCGTTCTGGCACTAAAGAATTCGTCCGCACAGCTTGCACAGCAGCTAAAACTCCCTGCGCCAGATACTCTTGAAGCAATCGAACGGGTAATTCGTGCGGCACGTCGAGCGTTAGAGGCTCCCGAATTGGAAGGTGTAGCGGTGAAGGCAACCGAATGGTTAATGCAGAGCGAGGATTTAGAGACGGGATTATACGCTGGAGAACGGTTGACACTTCTCCACAAAGCATATGATGAGGTGCTGATCCCTGAAGCGTGGGGGCAAAACGTCCTTGAGGTTCGCAAGGTACTAGCGGTTTATGGCCCCAAGTGGTGGCGCCTTCTCTCGGGCAAGTACC
>JADFGN010000640.1 GCA_022567695.1 Candidatus Poribacteria bacterium
CAAGAATGCAAGAGATAAGCGGCACAAAGCTTGGCAATACTTTAATGCATCAAGTGCTCGACATCATACAACACATTCGGTGCAACACGCAAGCTCGCGGAAATTGACTTCCCAAACGGATTGAGCCGATCAATCGCCTTTTGCGTCGCGCGACGCAGGATGGGTTCAAAGCGCGGCTTTCTACTGATTCGCCACGCATACGCAATGCTGTCAATACCTCGGTGGAAATTATCCGTACACACGTTAGAGCGTGGACAGGAGGTATACCGGAAGCCGTCTTCTTCGTCCACCCACATATCATCGATCAGGAATTCCGCTCCACGAACAATGGTTGCCGCTACCTTTGGATCGCTTGTGGCTTGATGATAAAGCTTGAGCCCGTACAGTAGAATGCCAACCATGAAACCGGCATTTCCGGTGTGGCGCGGGGGATGACAGTGGCAGTGACCGGGGACCATCATTCGTCTCCAACTACCATCTTCCGTCTGCCGCTCAAGGGTGCGTTCAACAATGATGTGCGCTGCGTTGAGGTAGAAGCGGTCGCGGGTGGCGTGGTACATCACCATTGAATGAATGAGATGCCAGCCATTGTTGCGGCAGTTGGTGAAATCGTAGTTGCGGAGGTAGTAGCGATCATATCGATCGGCTGCCATTTGCGCCGTTTCAAGTGACCGCCGATCGCCTGTCAAAAAATGGTGAAGGAGGAAGCCATCAACCCACGTATGGCTGACGCTGAAATTCCCTCTTGAAATCGCGCCACTCCGAAATCCGTCAGGATAATAACCGCCTGTATGTCCAATGCAATGTGCGTAAACCCCACCCACGCTAATCGAATCAGCTGAAGCGTGACAGGTATCGACATCCCGGTGATGTATCGCGGCTAGGGACGCTTCCTCAAACCAGCGCACATCGCCCGACCGCGCCCACTGTAAAAAGAATGCAAAGGCAGTATCGTACTCGCTGTTACCCCAATTCCAGCGACGCTCGCCCCACCAGTCGCCGAAGTTCAACATCCCATATTCGCTTCCGTCCTCACGATTCTTGATGTAACCCTCAAATGCTTGAGAGATTTTTGCTTCGTAATCCGGGAATGAATCTGCTTTGACGGCAGGGATTTCACCCAATGCGCCACTGTCGCAATACCACTCCGACGGTGCTTGGGGAAAGGGGGTCGGGAGCGATGGAATGTCTTCACCAATGTAAAGGGTATGCGTTTTGGAAAGTCCCTCGCGGAAGCGGTAGACTCCATCCTTCAGATAAAAGTAGAGCTTGTGTTCATCCTCCCCGCTGTTGCGGTAATCCTCAGCGTCAATGGCAGGGCAAATCCCAATCTCAATCCCTTCTGTGTGGACCTTCAAACTTTTGGGATATTGCTGCCAGAAATTAGGCACCACAACGTTTAAGTCTCCCGCACTGATTGTTCCATTTGCCCGTTCTTTGCGGACTTCACCGTTGACGGTGCATCGATTATCATGCGTTTGCCGGATTTCAACCTCCTGTACTTCTCCCGAAGGCGTGTCAAGATGGAGCACCATCGACCTAATGTCGGTGAATTTTTCTGTTGTATTGTCGTTTACGAAGGTGTGCTCAAGTTGGATAAATGACAGCCCTGCATAAGCGTGAATCCGGCAGATTGATCTGAACAATGGCTCCCCGTCGGCAGAGCGGTGTTGCCCTTCGACTCGCACGACACAACGCATTGGTCCAGCCTCTTCAATCTCGACCACTTCTGGAGTCGCATTGGTGCTAGTATACTCGACTCCATCCTTGCCGGTCACGATAATCCTTGAGCGCGTGATATACGGCTGACCATCCCGCTGAATTTCCGTGAACGGTGCGAATTGGGATTTGTTGACTTTAATCTTTAATCTTCCGGTATCAATTGTCAACGAGCTTTCGTCCTCGTCAATTATCAATTGCCGGGCGAATCGTTTTCGCTGAACTCCGCATCCGTATTCAAGGGTGTAAACCGAGGCTTCGGACGTTTTCTCAGATTGAAAATCAAGCAACGCCCACTTGACGCTGCCATCGAGCCACTGTCCCAAAGTTTGGGTTTGCAAAGGGATTTCGTTTCCATCAGCCGCAAGCAAACGCAGATTCTCAGACGAGCCCAATACACCTTTAGGGAAGGGAATACCGTGGGTCATCGGAATGACCGTAGTAGCGCTTCTGCAATCCAAAATCGTCAAAGGAATGTTTTCAGTTTTGGCACTGCCGATGCCAGACGCCGGCGGCGAAGTTACAAACGTTTGCGTTTCGCACGCAACAACCTTTCCGTCGCGCCTAAGCGCACGGAGGCGATAGAGATAAGTTGTGTCAGGCAGAAGATTCGCCAACATAACGCGATGATTCGTCCAAGGACTTCCCTCGTCAGTCACCGTATGGAGCTGTGAGCCTTCCGCCCAATATTCAACTTTACACTGTGTATCCCACGTTGTCACCCATGTCAGGCGCGCCGAGACCAGCTCATCCGCTCCGCTATGAGGTTGAAGGGGTTCGACGTGGACATGGGTAAATTCATGAAATAGCGCATTTTCAGGTGGGCAATCTTTGAAAAAGGCGAGGGTCTCAATCCGATACGTTCCACCACTTTCCTGTGGTGTTTGTAGCCGAATCTGCTCATCACCACGGAAATGATACGGTTCTCTCAAGACAAACAGCCGTTCACGCCGATTATTCCCGTCCGCAACTGCGATTCCTTGCTTCACATCATCGATCCAAAGTTCGACGGTTTCCGCACCGCTCGATTCGTCGTAGATGACGAAGCCGAAATAGCGAACGCCGCATGCTGGCGCATTGCAGGTCAGCGATCCCCCAGAGTCCGTCCGCACAACCGATCGCTGGCGATATTCACTACGAATGTCGTCATGGAATCCGTCAAGTGCCATGTCGCTGGTATCGATCTTGATCGTCGATGGTTGATTCAGGGCTTCGTTGATGAGGCGTAAGCCCCAAGTGGTTTGTACGTTCATTGTCGTTCTCCTCAGTAACGCTGTCGTGCAAGCAAATATCGCCCCAATAAAACAGAATCACCCAAACTTTGATAGCATGTGCGATTTTTTAGCTAACAGTCTTTTTGTTGCATCTTTACTCCTCATTGTGGATTTGCCAGGCTATAACGCTTCGATGGTAACAGCACCATTCTCTATGACATCAACCGCTAGTCGGAAACCTTCAAGGAGCGACATCCCGACAAGCGGACCTCCTTCTGCTGCCAATACAAAGATATCTCGCTCTTGTCCGTCCCAGAGAAGGGTCACAATGTAGACATCAAAAATGGCCTCACTGCCGTCTCCTAGAGTGAACTCGGAAGTACCCCAGGGCAGCAATCGAAGTCCCACAACAAGTGCAGGTGACAGTGTCAAAAAACCGCTGAAGCCGGTATCAATCACCGCCTCCACATCTTCTGTCTGTCTGTTTTTCCCGCGCAGTTGTAGGGGAATGGTTGCTTCCTGGTATGCGTTCACTTTGCCGTGTATCACAACTTTGCCTCCTTAAGTTTCGCTCCGATGCGACCCATTGCGCGATAGCCGACGCGCATGGCAAAGAGAGCACCGTTAGGATGCTTGGCAGAGGCTCGTTTCATTACAGAAAGCGCATCGGCATCTATCTCATAATCACCCGTCTCAATATCAATGACAAGGTATTTACCTTTGTTGTCGGCTTCTACTTTTGCACGGATGTCCTGTTCATAGAGTGCTTTGGCACGAGCAACGATTTCTTTAGATGTATAACGTGGATGTCCCACCGTTGGAGTTTCCATATACACTTTCCTCCCTTTCGTTATTGATTTCTCCCTCTCCT
>JADFGN010000641.1 GCA_022567695.1 Candidatus Poribacteria bacterium
GATATGTTGCTTCGTCCATCGTAGCATTCGTTGCGGGAAGCGTCTGGACTGGATGTGGCTTTCCAGCTTCATACACTCTTAATTCTGCGCCGGTAACTTCGAGACTGCCGTTATCGCAATCTAAAATTGGTGGGATTGCCGCTCGACATGGACTACCGAAGCTCTCTGTTAACGTTGCCACACATCCACGTTGGAAGCGGATGATTAGGCTTGTATGCGTCTCACCGTGTCCGCCGATAAGGCTAGATTTTGAGGTTTGACAATAGATCGTTTCAGGGAGGTCATTCAGCATCCAGTGGTATCCATCGAACCAGTGAATGGTCATGATCGCCATGACACGACGCTCTCGCTCGGTACGCCAGCCACGGTCTTGACGTGTGCCAAGTCGTGTGTGCGTCAGATGGCGCAGGTGTCCTAATGGCTCATCGGCAAGATATTTCCGGGCTGTATCGAAACCGTGCAAGTAACGAAAATTTTGCCCGACGGCTATCCGCCTGCCATTTGCCTCCGCACACGCGACAATCGCCTTTGCTTCGTCTAATGTTTCTGCGAATGGCTTGTCTGCGATTACATCTATCCCTGCTTCGAGCAACGGCTGAATCACACCTTGACGCACGGGAGTTGGTGTGGTGACAGAAGCAACATCAAAATCAGCGTGTTGTAAGAGCTCTTCAATGTGTTGATAGGAAGCTGGAATGTTAAATTCGCTTGATGCACGTTGAGCATGTTCAGGGCTAGCATCGCACACAGCGACGAGTTCGATTCGTTCAGGATGTTTGCTAAACGCGGATAGTGTTGCTCTTCCTCTGTTGCCTGTGCCAACTTGGGCAATCTTGAATTTTTTCACGGTATAGATGACTCCTTGATTCCTGTTTTACAACTCATAGCGAGTAGATCTTCGTGGGGGCGGCACCCTACAGTTTAAGGACCTTAACACCGTAATCGCCTTTATTTTTTGAGATTTGGGAAGTTTACTCAATACGAGTTCTTATTCAAGTGTTAGTGCTGCTCGCATGATTTGTCCGCGCGAAACATAGTCTTCTTTTCCAAGTCGCATGCGCTCTAGATCTACTTCCGTTAGATCTCGCCTAATCTGTGCAGGAAGACCTACCGCCAAAGTTTTCGGTGGGATGTCCTGCCCTTCCCGGACGAGTGCACCAGCGGCAACCATCGCACCCTCACCAATTTTTGCACCGCTGAGGATAATCGCACCGATTCCGATCAGTGCGCCGTTGCCAATGGTACAGCCATGCACAATCGCTCCATGACCAACCGTTACATCGTCGCCGATGATGCAAGGGAAACCTTTGTCAAGATGCACAACCGCGCTATCCTGAATATTGGTGCGAGTTCCCACCTCAATCCGATCCAAATCGCCTCGCAAAACACAATTGAACCAGACACTTGATTCCTCGCCGATGGTGACATCACCGATAATCATTGTCCCTGGCGCGATGAAGACGGAGGGATGAATTCTTGGTGATGTTTCTTGATACGGTATTAGCATTTTTCCTCCCCAATGAGATTCGCCGCTGCGCAAACCACGCGCTCGTTAGATAATTGAACCTTAGTTTTTCAACTCAACAGCTTCCGAAGTGAGCGTTTTCCTAACAGATATGATATTCCCCAAACACCGACCAGAAACCCTAGCGTTGTAACTATCATGGCATATTGTACCATAGAAAGTGGGAGGGGGTGGAATACCTCGATGAGTACATCATCAACCAGATCTATTTTCAAAAGGATAAGGGTTGGGCAAATGAGAAGTACAGCGTTAATAATGATCGTCACTAAAATCGTTGTCATTCGGAGAATCGATCTTTTTCCTGTCTCGCCATTTTCTTGTTCGATTTCGGCCACCCATGGCAGTGTGCCAATCGCGGTATTAAATGCAATTGTTGTTGCCGTAATCAATGTCGTTGACAACAGAATTAATGGCCACGATCGATCTGTGCCTCTAAATAAAATCAACACGAAAAGAATCCAAAAGTTCGTATAAATAACGGAACAAAAGGTCGCCGTAAGCAATTTGCCTTTGAAGAGCAATCCCGGTGTAATTGGTCCCGACTTCAAAATCCACCATGTATTTATTTCAGCTTTGAAGCCTCCCCATGTGAGACCAAGCGTTACCATCACGCTATAGGTCATGACCTGTAACCCTAGCGTGAATAGCGTGAAATCAGCTTCCTCCCCGACTCGCCCCCTTCGCATATCATAGGTTGCTTTAATCAGCATTATCAAGATAATTAGCGTCAGCATGATAATCACTGTCGCCCTACCTCTATGTCTAATGAAAACCCGAAAATCCTTCGCCATCATTGAACGGATGCGCCCCCTTCCCATTGGAGAGAATCCTGTTGATTTTTTCCGCTTCCGATTCGTGTTCAACTGCACACGTTTGGCATATTCCCAACTTCGGTAGTAAATCTTGGAAGCGAGCAGTATGCCTACAACGGGTACGCCGATACTCGCCCCGATGAGTCGAAATGCCCATTGTGCGCCTTGAATATTGGATTCGGGGAGCCAACTGATTAAAAGCTTTGCTACCCATAGGTGAGGATACCAGTTGGAGTTGGGAACCTTAATCTGGTTAAGGATGAACTGAGCAATATCGTCAGATCGATCGAATGCAACGAGACTCATGGAAAGAAGCAACCCGGCGACAATACCAATCACTACGCTAAGTGTTTTTAAAATCCGGATCATCCAACGCGAGGAAAAAAAGCGCACGAGAATCATCATCCCTACCGTTATCTGACCCATAGTGATGATGAGTAGGCAGAAACATGTGGGTATCAGTGCAAGATAGAAATGCCAGGGGAGATTGAAAATCTGTCCAAATGCAACCCAGGGTGGAATCAACCAGATGAACATGCTTAATAAATTTGCGGCAATAAGTTGGATGAACTTAAATCCAAAAATCGTCGTGGGGGACAGTGGCATTGATAAGAGCAACGAAATATCTGGTGCCTCATAGAACCGTTTTAGTGAGCCTTCCATTGCATCCTTTGCCAGGATAAAGACGCCAAATGCCATGAAAATTATGGCCGATCGCATCCATCACCAACAGAGTGAAAATCATGCGCTTGGACATCGTGCCTCCAGGTGAGGCCGTCGAGTTTCCGCAGATCGACGCCCTGACAACAGCTGCGGGGGCATCGATCGTGTGGCTCAACAGCCAGGGAGACGAACAATCCCCGCAAACCTGGGTGTCGAATCTGTTGCGGGCCCCCGTCTTTTCGCCCCCCGGTTCCTGGGAAGCCAGGGTCCTCGATGACGAGGTCCCTGAAGTGATTTTCGCGCTGCGGCAGGGGCGCGAGGTCAGCATCGAAGCGGTGGGCTTCGCGCTACCCCAATCGGACGACGGATCCTACGCCAACGCCGTGCGTGTCGTGGAGGTGTTGGCAACGGACGATCCGGCACTGCGACTCGAAAACTTCCGCCCTCTTGGTCGCTTCGAGCTGGAACCCAAGACGGACCTCCAGGAGTTCGCGTTCGGTGAACCCGCGAACTGCCGTTTCCTGGTCGTGCGGCTGCAAGAAAACTTCGGCGGTGAAAAACTGACGCTGGCGCGGATGAGTGTGCGTCTCGCTAAGGATGCTCCTTTGGTGGGCGCCGTTGTCGCCGAGCGAACGGAAGTCGAGGCGAGGTTCGCCGGCCGGCCTGACGCCTTTGAGCAAGAACCAAACGACGAGCCGGCGGAAGCGACGCCGCTTGTCAACGGTCAGACACTTGAGGCGACGATCCGATCAGGAGAACGAGACTTGTTCCGACTGCCTGATCCGCCGGCAAGCT
>JADFGN010000089.1:0-13661 GCA_022567695.1 Candidatus Poribacteria bacterium
TTTCCCATCCGCTGTGGTGACGGTATCGCCTTCCTTGGGATTGATGTTTGCTTCCCCTCCTACATCGGCGAGGAAATCGGTTTCCAAGTCATCGGGAAAGAAGGGTCCAAGCACCAGCCATTCTTTGATATATTGACCATCAATTGAGTGAACGGGAGCATCGTGTTGAGCATTAGAGGTAAAGGTCACCCAGCAGAAGCAGAGCACCACGATTCCGAGAAGTCTGGTTTTGCGGCGCTTCGACCATTGCGGCAAAAGCATTAGTCATCTCCAGATTTTAGACAAGGATTGAAGGTTGAGTCGGTGTGATAGCATCTATTTTGCCCGAAAACCCTTTTTGAGTCAACGACAAAATCTTACAGGTACTGGGTCACTCGGTCCTCGAAATGAATTGCGAGCTGAGCCAATATCTGATTCCAGTTGCGAATCTTCATCGTCCACTTCCGTGTCACGTCCTGTGTGGCAAGATACAGCAGTTTCAGCAAGGCATTATCATCAGGAAAGACGCCGCTAATATTCTTGAGCATCTTGTTGAGCGACCCAACGTCACGAATATCGTTCTCTGAGATAAACTGGCGAACCTGTTTTCTATCTGTGAAGTCCATTCGATTTCTCCTTGAGATGTAAAGTTCATCAAGTACCCAATTTTCTTTTCCGCAACCAGTTAGAACCAGTTTTAGACGGACTTGATGACGGATATTTTATCACGAATAGAATTTCCACAAACAATTATACAGACTCGGCAATTGCTTTGCGAACTTTTGCTTTTGCAGCTTCTCGATACAAGCAGATGTCGTCAAAGGTATCCCGTAGTGTCTCTTTCCAGAGTCGTGCAGGAACATCGAATTGACGATTTTCAGCTAACCACTTGTCACGGATTTGACGGTGTGTTAGGTTAACGCCATCAATCGACCCGAATCGGTGCCAAGCTTCGGAACGAAGATTACCAAGACGGCTTGCAACTTCTCGAAGTTGGTCAAGTTTGCCTCGATTTAGGTTTAAACTGGTGGCAATGCGTGTGACTTTACCCATGATGGTTATCTTTAGCTATTTTGGGTTAAGATTTTGAGGGTTTATAAAATCTCCATTATTTCACGCCCCACGCCTTTAAAACCCGCGAATTTGGGCTATAAGCAAACGGATTCCATTCATAGTACTCACTGTAAGAGTAATAGGGGTTTTTATTTTTATACCAGGCGGTATCAGCACGGATGCCCTCGAAGAATTTCATTTCCAATATCCCCCCGCGCATTTTACCTTTAACTGTCACGGGACGGTGCTCCTTTTGCGCTGACGTTGCGATTTGAAGCATCGATCGGATTCGAGGTTCGTTTTCAAAGTTTACCGTCCCCGCGCAACGGACTCCATCAATAACAAGCATCCAATACCCTTTGCTCAAAGGCGTTGCCGGTAAAAAATCGCCATGTTCTGACGGGGATGGAATACCGGAAATGGTTATGAGTTTCCCTTCATAATTGCCGGATTGTGTCCGTAAATTATCGGCAGTTATGGACTGGAAGGTTTTTCCACATCCCCACGTTACAACCCAAAAGCAACATAGAAAAAGTCTGATTAATATTGCAGGTTTCACCTTTGCTCTCCTCCTCATATACCTCAATTCGTTTTTTCGCTTCCATCAATCTTTGAAGTTTCCCGCCACCGTTGAGGCCAGTCGCAAGTATTCAGCCATCCGCGTAACTGGCAGTTAGGATAGCATACATTCCATTGAATGGTCAAGTTGTATCTTTCTATTTCAGAAATTACACGCAAATCCTTATCAGGTCTCAATTCTAAACAAATTGTTTACTGAAGGTTATTAAGGCCGAGAAAATCTGTTATTGGATGAAGGTTCGACAAGTGAACAGCAACTAATGTCTTGCTAACGAGAAGAATCGTCAGGTAACATATTGATTACGGGATGGTTCATTTTCTGAGTTAAGTTACTTTCCAACTTATGAAGAACTCTGAAGATACGATAGATACAAGATGCAAGATGTATCCCCTGAATCTTGTATCTCTGATCCGCTTGATACAATAAAAAGACACACTTCAATTCAAAATGTCAACCAATTTTTGAACCATGCCACATCGCATCTGCCATTTGGAGCCATATCGGTTTGAAAATAATAACCAAATATACGCTTAAAGAATTCCTTCCTCCCTTCCTTTTAGCACTTCTTTGTTTTACCTCTATCCTTCTACTTGACGAGATTTTTAGGCTGACTAAACTTTTTGTGAGAAAAGGAATCAGTCCACGCTATCTCATCGAATTGTTAATCTACGTTTTGCCAGCAACGGTTGTTGTAACGCTCCCGATGGCGGCACTCGTGGGCATTCTGCTTGCGCTTGGACGGCTTTCGACAGATAACGAAATTACTGCGATGAAAGCCCACGGCATCGGTTTCCATCAGATTCTGTATCCTCTTCTTATAATCACTATCTTACTCAGCGTTATTGATCTCGGGTTCATGGACTATGCTCTACCCCGTGGCAATGTTGCTTATGTGGAACTGAAACGCGCCATCAGCATGAGAAATCCTACCTTTGTTTTAGAGGAAGGTGTGATTATGAAGGAGTTAGAGCGTGAAGGAAAACTTTGGATGTATGAATCCATGAACCGAAACACGAAACGCCTACACAACGTCAAAGTGTGGGATTCGATATGGTCGGGGAAACCGCATTTTATTCACGCGAAAGAAGCAATGGTTGGCTTTGAAGGTGGACAGGCTTGGCTGACACTCTACAATGGCACGGCTTACGAACCGACGCTGGATGACTCTCAAGGCTTCCGCGTGACAACCTTCGAGGAACAGCGAATTGCATTGAAACTTACTGAGACGTTAGATGTGACGACATTTGAATCGAAAAGTCCTAGAAGTATGTCAATATCTAAGGTCAAAGCGCATATCAAAAATTTGGAAGAACGTGTCAATCAGGCACAGGATAAATCTTTCCGCGTCCAACAATTACGATATGCTCAAGTTGAGTACCATAAGAAATTTTCTATCCCATTTGCATGTTTAGCGTTTGGTCTAATCGGCGTTCCCCTTGGGCTCATGGTGAAGCGGAGCGGCAAGATGGTGGGCTTTGGTGTCGGGTTGGGGCTGATTGTAGTCTATTATCTACTTCTCCAGTTGGGGCAAGAAACCGGACGAAACGGAATCCTTTCGCCTGGTTTTGCAATGTGGCTTCCTAACATCGTCATTGGTTTTCTCGGCGTCGGATTCAATGCACACACGATATTGACAGGCAAACTCGAAGAACGACGAAGCCGGGGCAAACAGCAACCACCTCGCTTTTAACACGAAGACACAACAGGTGGGAGGATCGGATTGAGAATCTTAGACCGGTACATCTTAACGGAATATCTAAAGTCATTCGTGTTGGCACTTGGATTTTTCGTTGCGCTAGTCGTCATCGTCCGCTTTCTGGATAAGGACATCAAAAAGTTTGATGAAGATATTTCCTATTGGACAGCCGTTCGGATTGTCTTATACCAAGCCCCTCGAAGAATTATGGAGGTTGTTCCTGTCGCTAGCTTTATCGCCGTTTTCTTTCTCTTTGGACGAATGGTGAGAAATAATGAACTCACCGCAATGAAAGCGGCAGGCGTGAGCGTTTATCGTGTCATCACCCCAATTCTCGTTTCTACGCTATTGATTTGTGGTATCTTTGCTGTTTTTTATAATCTAGTGGCTTCAGCCGCCTACCACAGGGCCAATCAGTTGCAAAGGAAGATTCCTCCCCGTCGATACCGAAACGTTGTTTTTAAAGGACAGCGCAATCGGATTTTCTATATCCAGACCCTCGATCTCAAGCGTAAAAATATTGTTCGGATGATGATTAAAGAATTTGATTCAGCAGGCAATCTTTCACAGATGATCTTTGCGGATTCTGCGACATGGTCTCCAGATCAGTGGCATCTCGTAAACGGCTCAATCCGCCGTTTTGACCGCAACAAAGAAATCTTTTTTGAGCCATTTAAGACCAAGCAGATTGAGCGGTTGGAAAACCCCGACCGAATTGCCCGAAGCGATAAAAACCCGCGGGGAATGACAATTAAGGAATTGCGTCAAAGGATTGCTTATAAGCGGTCCGCCGGGCAAGCGACTCGACTCGAGCAGGTGAGAATGCACCACAAAATGGCCTATCCATTCGCAGCATTTGTCGTTGTCCTAATCGGTGCTCCAATTTCCATCCGTTTCGGCAAAGCCGGTTTTTTCGCGGGATTGGTCATTGCGTTTTTCCTCAGTTTTTTATATTGGGGCCTTTCATTCGCCACTCTCGAAGGGCTTAGTGAAAATGGTAAACTCCCGCCGATTGTAGCTTGCTGGGGGGCAAATGTACTGTACGCAACCATCGGGGGAATATTGCTCTGGAAAACTCCAAAGTGAGATTATGGGATCGAGCCGACGGGAGAAAGGACGAAAAAATTTGCAGGGCGAAGACCCCTTAGCACATTACAATTCACGTTTTATCCACAAGATCGGTCAGCTTCTCTTTCGACTCCGCAGCCTCACACCAGTTCCGTTTATCCTTATCCTTGTTTATTTTTCCCATTCCACCTTGAGTTCGATAGCAATCGGAAGCCCTCTCCTCGTTTGTGGTGAATGGCTTCGTGCGTGGGCTGTGGGATATGCTGGCGCATCCACACGTGCCCGTACTTTAGGCGCTGCGCGGGCACTCGTGACAACGGGGCCTTATGCTCACGTCAGAAACCCGCTTTATTTAGGAAACCTACTCCTGAGCCTCGGTATGTGCTGCATTGCCAATGTCTACTGGATGATCGCTGTTCTTCTTGTTGGTTACCTCGCTCAATACCTACCGATCATCGCCTCAGAAGAAAGGTATTTGTTCAAGGCTTGTGGAACCACATATCAAGCCTACTTTGCTGCCGTACCTCGACTCCTCCCCCGTCTTCGTCTTTATTCTACCCCTTCTGCACACGACTTCTCTTTCTCCCGCGCTCTCAAGAGTGAGAAGCGCACGTTAACAGCAATTGTCAGCGTGCTTGCGTTGATTGCAGGAAAAGTTCTCCTATTTTAACGATAAGGTGGTTTTCTCATGCCTTCATCATTACGCCGGATTGATGGTTGGATTTGGCTGCTCCTGCTCATCGGCGTATTCATCTTTATCATCAAATGCCACATCGTCTATCCAATCGAATATGTTGGACATGCCGACGCCTCCGGCTATGCAGAAATGGCAGATAGCCTTGTGCATGGGCGTGGGTTGGAAGTCGACTACGTCAGCTGGTATTTTCTCAAGTACAAAGAGATCAATCGCCCCGAAGATCATTGGCCGCCCCTCTATTCATTTCTGATTGCGCCATTTTTTCTAATCATCGGTAAGACCGCTTTCGCGGCGAAACTGCCTGCGCTCATCATCTCCTGCTTCTTCTTCCCGCTAGTCGGTTATCTGTTGGCGAAACACTTCAGCAATAGTGGCATCGTCGGGTTTGCTACAGGGGTTCACATCCTGATCTATCCCGAATTTTTTCGACACTCACTCTACTGTCTTTCGGATGTGACCTTTGCATTTATGGTATGCCTAACCGTCCTTTTCGCGATTAAAGGGTTGGAAGACGGACGGTATTTCTATCCAATGGGAGTTGCGATGGGGCTCGCCTACTACGCGAAGGGAGCGGGATTGATCATTATTCCGGCGTACGTGCTATTCTACTTAATCTGCCGCTCAAGAGCAAGTCGCGTAGGGTGGAAAATTCCCACCCTGCAGAAAACAGATTGGCAGTTCATAATCGGTTTGGGATTGGCGTTTCTGACGATGTTCCCCTGGTTTATCCGAAACATGGCTCATTTTGGACTCGCCGACTTCTACAATCCTGAACATAATCTTCGGGAATTCTTAGGCAGTGCGATCTTTAGCACTCAGAAATTCGCAGCGGGTTATATTGGGTATCTCCCGTGGGAAGAAGGAACTTACCGGCTCTATTGGGGCGAGGATTTACCCTCCTTTGGAACAAAGATCCAGCGATGGGGAATTCCCGCTGTCATAGAGAAAACAAAAGCGTCCTTCGAGCAACACCTCTGGTGGGCGTTTATTGACATCAGGAGTTCGCCGGGACGATTCGAATCCAGCCGATTTTCTACCTACTTTACGGGTATTCCGGCGGCAGTTGGTCTAGTTATGCTTGCAATCTCGTCAATCTATTCACTCCACCTAAAATGGACGCTCCCGTTGGTGCGCTATATCGTGCGGAGAGGCAACTTGACTGAATCTCCGCTAGTGACGCATGGGACGCAAATCTGGCAACGCGTACATGCGGATGTGTGGAGAGTGCTGCGCCCCTGGCATAACCCACGTCTACACATCGTCTGGCTGATACCACTCTTTCTGTTTAGCTTTCTTTCCCTCTGCTGGGAGCCGATTAGCCGGCTTGCATTTCCCGCAACTCCCTTGGTCATCGCTACAGGTTGGACGAGCTATTACATTGCCGCACGTGGGCTTTTTCGCCGATTAAACTATCAACACCTCATCGCCTCAGCGACCACCTTCTTATTGTTGATTATCGTTTCTCTTCATTGTGGCGGATTGATTCATGAGGCGTGGAAGCGGGGCGGTTATCCCTATCGGGAGGGAGGCAAAGCGTGGATTGAGGCAGGCAGATGGATTAAGGAGAACCTCCCCGAATCTGTCACGATGACGCGGAATCCGTGGGAATTGCATTTCTATTCGGAGGAAAAAGCGATTCAAATTCCTTTGGAGGAGTTAGATCGGATTATCGAGGTCGGTAAGTATTACGGCGCAACGCATCTGATTCCCGAAAATCGGCGTCCGGCACTAAAAAAGTGGCTTTCGGGCGAGATTCCCGGCCTGGAGCTGGTCTATGATAAAGACTTGGAAA
This sequence comes from Candidatus Poribacteria bacterium, assembly GCA_022567695.1. Lineage (GTDB taxonomy): Bacteria > Poribacteria > WGA-4E > WGA-4E > PCPOR2b > JADFGN01. The sequence goes on from JADFGN010000089.1 coordinate 6,866, forward strand.
TTTACAAGATTCATTATGATCGCTTGCCACGGGAACTTCAGCCGTGATACAAAGTCGTGGGATTATCACTTCTTGCTCATCCCATTTTCACAGGAGGCGTTGATTTTCTGTGGCCCGAAGGCTATAATAGACTTATAAACTACGAGGAGGTGAAATTAGATAATGGAAACTATCTCTGTTACGGAAGCAAAAAATACACTGTCAGAATTAACCCGAAAAATTGCTGAGTTAGGTCAAACCGTAACCATCACCAAACGAGGAAAACCTTACGTTGTCATGGTAAGCGCTGACGAATATGAAAGTATTATGGAAACTGTCGAGATTCTTTCGGATGCAGATGCGGTAGCGGCGATTCAAAAAGGCCGTCAGGAGATCAAAACAGGACGAAAAAAAAGCTTAGAGGCTGTCAGACATGAACTATTCTGTTGATTTATCTGATTCTGCTATTGATGAGATTCGCCCGCTTCCTGCCAACCTTAAACGACGTATTGAAAACGCCTTGGATAGAATTGGCGACAATCCTCGTCTTGGCAAACCGCTTTTCTGTTTGAATTAAAAACCAGAAAAGCGGGGACTCAATGGTCTTTGGGCGTTACGAATTGGGGACTACCGCATTATCTACGAGATTGACGACGTGAATCAAGTCGTTTCTGTTGTGCATGCCAGACACAGGCGAGATGTATATCGACGGCGTTGAGAAAGTTGCTTTCAGATGAGAAGCCCTGACTTCAGACCGTTTCCAACAATTGCTCTAATTTTCACAGGAGGCGTTGATTTTTGCCGAGAGGAGTGGTAAAATATCGGACAATTCTAATTATTCTTTCGAGGTGGCTCATGGTTTTCCGACTCAGATTATTATTGAGGTTGAGATTCATAAAAGAAATAAGTTGTAGCTTGTGTTGTACCTGTATTTTGTTATTTGGGGTTGTCCCGCTGCTGTTCAGCCAATCGGAAACGCAGGATGCGGTAGAAGAGCAAGAGTCTAATAGTGCGCAGGTTTGGCATAAAAAACTGGGGACTAAAAATACCTGGGAAAAAGTCATCTCTTTTCCGGGGGAAGTGATTTACTTACCATTGAAATTAACTTTCAAGCTCGGGGCAGAATCGATCGGCTTCGTTTCTGAAAAAAAGGTGATTCCGAGAATCCACGATTTCCTCACTTCAGACGATGGCCGCCGAGGTGTCCTTCCGACGTATGCAGCTCGCACAGGGGGCGGAGTTAACATCTTCCAAAAGGGCTTGATTTCACCGGAATCAAAGTTGACCCTCTCCCTGACTGCCGGACTCAAGGGCCGGCAGCGGTATCAATTGCAATTCAAACGTGTGGCTCTATTCGGAGAAGCGCTGTCTTCGGATTTCCTGGTCCGTTATCAACTGCTTTCAGACGAATCCTTCTTTGGAATCGGTCAGGATTCTGATAAGGATGACGAGAGCAATTTTGCGCATGAGCAGGCAACCGCACAGGCCGCGTTTGGGACGAAGTTTAGCGACCGGATTTCGTTAGATGCCATCTTCGGGTTTGATCTCAATGACATTTCGGAAGGGAAGGATAAGTCCATTCGCTCCACGACCAATCTCCCCAACAGAGAAAGCCTGCCCGGACTGGAGGAGGGGATCTCCATCGGACGGCTGCAAATTGGGATACAGTATGATTCTAAGAACAGGCCGGGAAATCCCACCAGGGGTGGCGAAGCTTTGCTCACCGCGGGGATATTCCAGGAGCTTGATGATGACCAGTTCGGTTTTTGGAAACTCTCAGCCGATCTGGCATACTATCTCCACCTTTTTTACAACCGAGCCATCGCACTGCGGGTGGCCGGTGAAGTCACAGAACCGCTTTCGGATCGAGAGATTCCCTTCTACTATCTCAGTGAATTGGGACGACAGGAGACCATCCGTGGCTTCAGTCGGGGCCGATTTCGAGACCGGGATATGGTTTTAGGGTCTGTGGAATATCGCTATCCGATACACCGTGTGGTCGATGCGATGTTCTTCGTCGATGTGGGACAGGTCGCTGGAGATATTTTCAGCGATTTTTCGACGGATGACCTGGAAGTTGGTTATGGCGGCGGTGTTCGGATCTGGGGTTCAGAGGGATTAATCTCGACATTTGTTGTTGGAAAGAGCAGTGATGGGTTTCGCTTCTATTTTGGTTTGAACTAAAGAAGGGAGATATTATGATTATTTGGCAGTCAAAGTCGTTATTTACAGGGTGCTGTTTGAAAAAATTCAGTTTCTCAGCGCTTGCGCTTTTTCTCATCATCTTTATATCAAGCTGCGGCGGCACCGGGAAATTCAGGACACCGGAGCCCATTCCAGGCGATCAAGCTCCCGTCTCTGAACCCCAATTTCGATCCATCAATATCCCAAAGAATGGTTTTGAAAAACTAATTACTGATCAGATTGAGCAATCATTCGACCTGTCACGGCAACTTCGGAATCTCTCCGGACGGCGCAAGCAGGCAATAAACATCGACGCTTTCGGTGAAGTGGCCAACTCCAGTTGGTTCATCAATCAAAATGGCGCCAAACGCATGTCTATCGCGGAAATTTCCAGAGGCCCAAATTCAGGAGAAGGACCGGATACTTCGCGGACATGGACGGTGGTCGGCGCCAAAGCGGAGGGCGTGACACCAGGTTTCACCATTCAGGATAGTCGGGGCGATCGCTACGTGATTAAGTTTGATCCGATGGGCTATTCCGAGTTAGCCACCGGTGCGGAAGTTGTTTGCACGAAGTTGTTTCACGCAGCGGGGTATCACGTCCCGGAAAACTACATTGTCTACTTTCATCCGCGCATCCTCAAATTGGGGGAAGAAGTTTCGTTCACAGATAAGAAGGGGCGTAAACGCTTTATGAACCCGGTGGATCTGGACGAGATACTCGAGCGCATTGAACGTCTTCCCGACGGTCATCTTCGCGCTGTGGCAAGTAAATTCATCTCCGGGTTCAAAGGTCCCTTTAAGTATAAGGGGACTCGCAAAGACGACCCGAATGACATGATTGCCCATCAACATCGGCGAGAACTTCGAGGGCTCAGGGTGATTGCCGCCTGGCTAAACCATTACGATACGAAAGACAATAACACAGGCACCGCATATACGGAAGAAGGCTACGTGAAGCATTACCTTATGGATTTTGGTTCGACATTGGGCAGCCAGGGAGATGAACCGATGCCGCCGGAGATCGGACATGAAAACGCGACGGTCGATGCACACCAGCTCCTCAAGAACATTGTCACTCTCGGTTTTTACGTCCGTCCGTGGGAAAAGGTCAAGCCCATTCGCTATCCCTCTATCGGCTATTTTCGTTCGGATATTTTCCATCCGCAGAAGTACAAGTTTATTCTCCCGAACCCGGCATTTGAACTCATGACGAACCTGGATGGGTACTGGGGGGCAAAAATCGTCATGTCCTTTACGGATGAGCAACTCGAGGCGGCAGTCGCAGAAGGGCAATACTCCGATCCGGAAGCCGCCAATTATCTCCTCAGACTGCTGATCGAGCGGCGAGAGATCGTTGGGCGGTATTGGTTCAGCCGTATGACTCCTCTGGATCGGTTTGAACTTCAGCAGACGCCTGACGGAACGCATGCGCTATGCTTTGTAGACCTTGCAGTAGAAACCGGTCTTGAGTCAGCGGCTGAATCGCGATACCGTTATGATGTCAGGCGGAATGGCGATTTTGTTATCGAATCTCAAGTCCTTGGAGAAACATGCCTGCCGCTGCCGGGAGGGAATGGGCAAGCTGAACCAGGGGCTGATGAAACACAGTGGGAGGTCAAGATCCAAACCCGGCGGAATTCGAATGGCAAATGGAGTAAATGGGTCAAGGTCTACCTGGGCTCAGATAATGGAGCGTTTTCTTTACTTGGGGTAAGGCGTCAGGAATAGAATGATGGCTCACACAAAATAGAAGTTACGCAGTGGGTCACGACCATGTCACGATTCGTTCCGATGGATCGGAATTTCCGCGCAGTCTTCTGAGTCCCTATCTGATTTGAGGCTACAATCTGCATCCTGTATCTTGGATCCGGATTCAAGATGCAAGTCTCTAGCGGAGCAGAATATTGTCAAATCAGCCCCTGGCGAGGTTGAGTAAAGGTGATTACAGAAGTCGTAACAACCGCCACCCAGATAGCCACGTAGAGGGGAACAAACCGCTTTCTTTTTTCAAGCATCTCCGGATATTGTATCTCCTTTCCGGCAAATTTTCCGCGTGGCTTGTTGGGAAAGAAGAAGGTTTTGTAGGTCTCAAGGGTGCCGATGGTATAACCGAGTCCTCCCATGGCGATGTATAGGTAATTCTGGGTGAAGCACGCGAGCAGCAACGCGTAGGAGAGCGCGATTACCGGGCTGCGAAAGAATTTGAGCCGTTCAAATCCCTCGATAGGTGCGTCTTTCCAGGCGCCGCCGAAAGCTGAAATCCATCCCCCGACACTACCAATCAGCAGGACAACAAGCCATCCGGGAAGCTGCAAATCCGATCTCTGCAAAGCGTTGATACCCAGGACCGCAAGCGAGAGACCAATCAGGCAAGCTCCGCCCAGCAACCAGCGCGTTCGACGGCTTTTCACAACCCTGCCCTGCACGTGAAACTGCATCGGAATAAAGTACTTGGTTTGATCCTCTTCCCGCAGGAAGGTCTTGTAAAATTCGAGTATGGCGCGTTCGATAACATAGGTCATGCCATACAGGATGAGCATGTTACCGGGTCGGGCTACGTTGAGATTTGTGACCGACTCAAAGACCACGGCGATGATTCCGCTGAGTATAATACTCCGGAAATATTTCTTGTAGGTGAAGCCTTCGTAAATGGCATCTTTGTACATTCCCCATGTCGCCGAATGCGCACCCGCCATCAGGCCGATGACTAAGGCGATCAGTAAATTCATATCAGTTCGTCTGCCTCCAGTGAATTAGTCGTTAATCGATTGATAAATCGTTTCAATGAGTCGGAGATCTCTTTGAGCCACATCCAGGCTCATTTGGGGAGATTCTCCGGTTCCCAAGGCGTGTAGGAAATCGCGGAACATAGCACGATAGCCGGCGATGTCCGTGAGTTTGGGAATGATAACGCGTTTCTGCTTTCCCCTGACGAGGATGAACACCCCGTTCGACTCAAACGTGATAGACCCCTCCCGTCCAAATATCCTCGAAATCCGCAACCCCTTAAACAACGAAGGAACTTCCCTGGAATAGTACAATGTTCCAACCGCCCCCTCGCCGTACTCAATGGCGACGAGCATGCTTTTCTCCACATCTTTCTGGGAGCCCGGTTGCAAGCCGCGCACCGACTTCACAGTTAGGCCCAAATTGGCGATGAAATTAACCCAGTGAATACCTCCTTCAAAGAGCGCACCCCCTCCGGACAAAGCAGTGTCGTCGCGCCAATCGTCAGTTGTTTGCCCCTTGAGTGCATTGATATAGATGAAAAGCACTTCACCGATCAGCCCGGCGTCCATGATTTCGCGGAGTTTGAAGACAAGGGGCTTGTAAAAGTAGTTCTCGGCAACAAAGACACGGCTACCCGTTTCAGCCTGGGCCTGACGAATGGTGTCAAAATCGGAAACTCGCAAAAACGGTGGTTTCTCGACGATGACATGCTTGCCCGCGTGCATGGCTTGCAATGTGAGGTCAAGGTGATAAGCTGGTGGCGTTGCAACAAGGACGACATCGATGTTAGGGTGCGCAATAGCTGCGTGGTACGATCCGAAATAACCGCTGCCTTTGTATTTATCATTGTAAGCGACTGCTTTATCCTGATTGCGACTCGCGTAATAGCGGTGAACGTCCCGCTTGAAACCGGAGAGCGTCTTACTGTGCAGACGAGTCGCAAAACCGCAGCCGAGGAAGGCAAGATTTAGCGGTTTATTTTTTTTGCTTAGTGCCATAGGATCTCAGGAGAAGTCTACATAATATTGTGTAGCCAAAAGGAATGGTGAACAAAACTCTTGGTGAGCCTTTTCCACCATCTCGTTGACCACTACAAGATTTGCGTGATGTGTTCGCCAACGCGCAATGCATTTGCAGCAATTGTCAGGCTCGGGTTCAAGCCAGCCGAAGTGGGCATAAAGCTGCCATCAACCACGTACAGATTATCGACGCCGCGAAATCGGCAAAACGGGGTAAGGGCTGATGTGCCCGGGTTTTCTCCCATCCGGACGGTGCCGACAGCGTGAGAGAAGGTCTTAATCTTGTGAACGTAAAAGAACCACGCACACGCTTTTCGGAGAATCTGCTTTGCTTTCTCGATCAGGGCGTTACAGGCGGCGTAATCACGCTCGGTGTAATGGTGGGTGATGGTGAGTTGCGGCAGTCCGAAACGATCTGCCTGACTTCGGTCGAGGGCGACGTGATTGTTGAATTGCGGACTATCCTCGGCCAAAACAAGCCACCCGGTGAGATGCTTAACCGCAGGGCTCAGGAGTTGACCCAACGGCTTTGGCAGTATGGCTTTTACCAAACCAATGGGGGGCGATTGAAGCTGCTGTATTCCCCCTAATTTTCCGAGCGGGTTTTTGATAGTCGGATGCCCAAAATAGAAGTCGTGGATGGCGAGTTGCTTATGGAATTGTTGTGCGCTGTTGGGTTGGTGAGGAAAGAAACCAAACACAATCGCGTTGCAGTGGCGCATCAGATACCGGCCGACCGTGTGGCCGCCGGGGTTAACGCAGTGCAGGTCAGAGGCGAGCAACAAATGAGGTGACCCCAGCGCGCCAGCAGAAAGAATGAACAACTTCGCCTGATAATGACGTTTCTCACCCGTCTGCTTCTCATAGCACTCCAGCGAAACT
>JADFGN010000089.1:13671-17587 GCA_022567695.1 Candidatus Poribacteria bacterium
GTTTGTTTTGAGTTGAAGCCCCATATTTATGAGGTCGGGCAACACACACGTCGCCAGGTCATTTTTCGCCTCAATAGCGCACGCGAACGTATCGCAAGTCGTGCAGGCAATGCATCGCGCCCGCCCCCCTTTCGATGAATAGTTAATTGCCAAAGGCATGCGAAAGGGATTCAGCCCGAGACCGCGTGCGGCCCGTTCGATCATCCGTGACGTGTCGGACAGCGAATTAAGCAACTGGGGATAAGGCTCGCTACGATACGGCTCGGTAGGGTCTTGCCCCATCTCTCCGGCGACGTTGAGTATCCGTTCAGCACGGGTATAATACTGTTCCAAGTCTGCATAGGTGAACGGCCATCGCGCGCCCGAATCGCCAACGATGTCGAGGTCTGCTTCAAAATCTGCTTCCCGGAATCGCATTGAGACCCCACCATAGAACACGGACGGTCCACCAACACAGCTATAGGCGCCCATCACATTGCTGTTGCCACCGGCTAGTACCCGATAAGGCGTTTCGGTCGTGTAAAAGGGGGTCAGGTCTACACTGCCATTCGACGCCCAATTGTGCGGGCCACGACGGACCCAGTCGCCGCGCTCCAGCATGAGCACTTTGAGACCGGCATGAACCAGAACATGAGCAATCATTGAGCCGCCAAAGCCACTGCCGATAATAATAACGTCATAAGTTGTACATGGTGAGCGATGTGTCATGAGTCATGTGCGATGGATGCACGTTGGGGAGGCATAAAACGCACCAAATGGCAATATGACATAGTTTCTTTTCAAAAGCAGATGGCGTCTTGAATCATGGGGGATTGGATTCCGAAATCCAATTGAACCCAGACTAACGCTTCATCTTGTCTTTCATCAAACATCTCTGTATCCTCCAAGGAGATTCTTCTGACCCAAGAGGATACAGGATTTCAACATCAGATTTAACTTATTTGGACAAAATCTAGGTTAAAGCACTCTCTTTTTCTCGCTATGTTAATCTCTTTCACTGAAATAGCAAATAGCCTCGTCTTTTCAGGTGTGTCTGGTGGTAACCCAATCGACATCAGCCCAATCACTTCGTTGGAAGATTGTCGAATAAGCAGATTACCCGACAGCCCAACAATCCCAGAAAAAGAGGTTTCTACGCTGATAACATCACTCAATTTAATATCTGGGGCATTGACTGTTAGTATCTTTTCACGGTACTTGCTTCTGACTATTCCATTATACGTATCTTTTACCAAAGATACGTTTATAAGTACTTACTATTCCAGTTTTGGCAATAATTAAAATTCGGCAGCTTTCACTGCCCACTTGGGAAATATACGAAAGCTAATAATCGTATCCCATATTATACACATCCCCAATCTGAAGTCAACGAAAAAGTATTTCAGCGTGTTGTTTTGTGCTTGACGGGAAATTTGAAGTCTGATACAATCTTGGACTTTGGACAAAATGAAGGAGTTATTCCATCGAAAACGAGAAAACGTGATAAATACAGCATCTCGACTATTGTGAGTTTCAACAATCTCAAACCGGATGAATTATTCACGAGTTTGAGAAAAATGGGGTTGCACTCAAACTCCCGAGTTATTCCTCCACTCCGATTCTGTGGAAAGCCAAAACGGCTGAAATCCCTTTGTGGTCTGTATTGAATCGGAAACATCATTCGTTTTAGCTCACGGATTTGTCCAAAGTCCAATAAAATAACCTCATTGCTTTTTTAAACACGAGAAAGGGGATCCCGCGTAAAGCGGGTTTACACCATGACAACATCCAGTCCCTCGTTAGACCTCCTGCTCCAGGGAGGGCATGTCATTGATCCAGCAAATCGTATCGATGGCACCTATGATGTTGGTATCAAGAACGGAAAAATCGCTCGAGTAGAAGCAGATATTCCTTCTCAGGACGCGGACCGCAACATTGATGTCAGCGGTCTACTGGTTACCCCGGGACTTATCGACATCCACGTACACACCTACTGGACCCGCGGCCTACTAACAGGTGGCTGGGGTGGCAGTCTGAACGCGGATGCCCAGTTCCTCAAAGAAGGCGTCACCACTTGTGTGGACACAGGCACGGCTGGTTGGCAGGAAATTGCGCATTTCAAAGAAACCGTAATTGATAAAACCGTTACTCGCATTCTGGCCTATGTGAACATTTCAGGACCGGGCATGGGGGAACCTGAACAAACGGTTGCCAACCTTGATCCGAATATGGCTGCTGCCGCGGCTACCGCATACAAAGAAATATGCGTAGGGATTAAGACTGCTCATTACTGGACCCAGCTGCCCTTCGACGAAGAACACCCGCCCTGGGCGTCGGTGGAACGTGCGGTGCAGGCAGGCGAACTCTGTGGAATGCCTGTTATGGTGGATTTCTGGCCCCGCCCACCTGAACGCCCTTACCCAGATTTGATCCTCGAAAAACTGCGGCCGGGGGATATTCACACGCATGTGTTCGCGCGTCAATTCCCCATCATTGATGCAGATGGCAAAGTTTATGACTATATGTTCGATGCAAGGGAGCGCGGTATCCACTTCGATTTAGGGCATGGCGCAGCCAGTTTCTGGTTCCGCAACGGGGCTCGCGCTATTGCCGACGGGTTTCCTCCGGACTCGATAAGCACCGATCTGCACATGGGGAATATCAACGGACACGTCAGCAGCATGTTGGATACCATGTCCAAGTGCCTTATTATGGGCATGCCTCTCCAAGAGGTCATCTATCGCTCGACGGTCACGCCAGCACAAGCCATTCGCCGGCCGGAATTAGGAAGCTTGAGCGTGGGGGCAGAGGCAGACGTGACGGTGCTTCGACATCTTCAAGGCGCGTTTTCCTACCGGGATTGCGGCTGGGCACGCATGGATGGAGAAGATCGGTTGGAATGTGCTCTGACGCTGCGCGGAGGACAGGTGGTCTGGGATCGGGATGCCCGTACCGTGCCGCTTTGGGAAGAAGCAGACGAGGATTACTGGGAAGTCACCAAAGTCCCGGTTCCCATACGCCGACTGTGGAAGAAGAGCTAAACACAGGAAGAGTAATTGATAATAGTTGGCTTGAGCGTTAAATCAAGGAAAGGATTCGCGAATTTTCCATCGACTTGCTGCGTGCAGTGCTAGACGCGCGCGCGGACCGGGTCATGCTTGACAACTTCACTCCTTCACAAGTGGAGGAGGCAGTGGGAATCGTACGGTCTGCGCGTGCGAGGGGACGGCAGATTGAGGTCGAGGTGTCCGGCGGCGTGGAACTGGATACCATTTCCGGCTACGCAATCGACGGTGTCGATTTTATTTCCATCGGTGCATTGACACACTCGGCGCCGGCGTTGCCTGTGAGTATGGAGGTCGAACGATCGTGAGCGAGGCGCTCCTTCCCGCCGACGTGCGCCGGCATCTCGCGACAGCGTCTATCGGCCACCGACTCTACTATTATCCGGAGACGGACTCGACCAACGATGTGGCGATTGACTTGGCCCGAAACGGTGAACCCGAGGGCGCCGTTGTGTACACTGACTTCCAGCGCCGGGGCAGAGGGCGACTGGATCACAAATGGTCAAGTCCTCGCCAGAGAGACCTGTTGTTTTCTGTCATACTACGTCCCGAGAGCGAGCCTCGAGAGGCGCTGGCAATCACGCTCGCATTTTCCGTCGCGGCGGCTGGACAGAGACAGGACATTGGTGCGATCGCCACGATGATCGAGATCTTCATTTCGGCAGAATCCGTCCTCTCACCACTTTGGGTGAGATCCCTTTACCCGTAAGGGTTCAGGCGCAGCGCCTACTCTCTATTCCACCGTAACCGAAGTGGGTAGTTTTGGGCAGGTTTTGGCATCAGTTTGGCATTCCGGTGGCATCCTGGGGCGCCATCAGTTGAGCCCGTCGACCACCAGGGCCGGGGAAAGGTTGGACGTGGACTTCGCTCCA
>JADFGN010000090.1 GCA_022567695.1 Candidatus Poribacteria bacterium
TAATTGCTCTTCAATCCAATCATCGCCGTGTTCGGGATTGTAAATCAGTCCGCGTTTCTTTCATGTCAAGATGGAGATCGAGGTGTTCCATCACCATGTGTCCCACCAACACGGGACAATCGTCGGGTAGGTCTGTGACGCGCATTGAATCTGTTCGTCCCAAAACAGTGAACTCGACCGGCGAATAAACCGTGCGCTCAACGATTCCATTTGCTGTCTGCGACCTTGTTTTGTCAACGGCATCCAATCCCAACTGCTTGATAATAGGCTCTGGAAGTGAAAGCCGTGATGCTCCCGAGTCAACAAGCGCATCCTTGACAATGATCTGCCTAACTTTCTCTGGCTTGATTGTGCCGTCCTTGACTCGAGTTAGATCATCTTGATTGACAAGTTTGATTTCTACTGTGTGTCTCATCGTATTCCACTCCTTTTAAGATGGTTACTACGGCGTTGCGCCCTCGACGTTTCCCTTGTCATTCATCAATTACAACACCATATTCGCCGACAACCGCTCCTTTATGCCTGCCTGTGTAGTGCATGTGTCGCTCACCGACAATCGGCTGTGTGCTCTGAATTTCTACCGTGCCACGGACATCGCCCATGCGCTTTTCGTCAATATCCCAGCAGCAGAACGGTCTAATATTATTGTGGAGTTGCTTGAGAACCCGTCCATTCCTGTCTCGAACCACGATATTAATCATCGCATTGGCCTCTCCCACGTTTAAGAGGCGAAACCAGTCATGCGCTCCGGTGTACACTTCGGGGAAAAAAAGACGACGTCCCACATGCCCGCCCTCCGCTGAAGCACCGGGGAGATCGATGATACTCGTGCCACTGTGCATGTGGCGTTCAGCAACAATGGGGTGGTCACTCCGAATCTCCACCGAGGACTTAATCTTGATTGCCTCCATATCGGGAGTCCAGCATTGAAATGGGCGCAGGCTATGCTCGCTCGACCAAACGGCTTTACCCGTTCCATCATCGCGCGCAATCATTGAAACCTTCGCCTCTTCTCGACCAACGTTGACAACAATCACCCAATCGTGCCAAGCCGGCCCCACTTCAGGAAGGTAAAGTGTTGTTGCGGCATCTGTAATGACTTGCCCAAATTGCCCAATAGACGTTTTTCCGCCTTGATAATGCAAATGTCGTTCTCCAACAATCGGTTGTGTACTTTGAACTTCGACGGTTCCGGTTACATTTCCCATTCCGCCTTCGCTGATATCCCAACAGCACAGTGGAGGAATGCGGTGGTGGAGTTGTCTGACGACGTTCCCATTGCGGTTGCGAATCACCATATTGACCATCGCATCTGCGTCACCTACATTCAAGAAACGGAACCAATCCTGCGCTCCAGATACTAGCTCCGGGAAGAAAAGACGGCGACCGACCGTTTCATATTCCTCAGCGGCACCTACAAAATCAAGGATATTTGTCCCTCTGTGCATGTGCCGCTCCGCGACAATCGCTTGATCGGCAGTAAACTGCATGGAGGAATTCTGCTTAATCGCTTCAACGTTGGGCGTCCAACATTCAAATGAGTTGAGCGTTTTTTCTTCAGACCAGGTGGGTTGCCCATTGCCTGCATGTCTGGCAATGGCTAATACTTTTGTGGATTTATTTCCGACGTTGGTGACTTGTACCCAGTCCTCCCAAGAAGGACCGACTTCCGGGAAAAAGAGTGTTGTTGCTCCTGGCATTGTATTCTCCTTGTTCAAGTTTGACTTTGGTAAATAGGATTTCAACCGGTCAATCTACGCTAGGGCATGTTGACAAACTAAATACGGCGTGGTAGGAGCCTTGCCCCCCACCCTTCAGGGGTTCAAGGGGAGGGTGAGGCTCCTGCCGAACCTTCTGTTCCTAATTGAGTGTTGGCATCAAATCGCGCTGTGCATCAAGCAATCGATCAATCGTCGTGCGAATTTGCGGCAATGTCAATTGTGATGCCGTATTGGGATCGACCATCGCCGCGTGATAGGCATACTCCCGTTTCTCGTCCAGAATCGCTCGCACGGTCAATCCTTGCATATTGACATTGCTCTGGCAAAGCGCAACACATTGTGGCGGGAGCGCACCGACATAGCACGGTTGCAATCCAGCACGATTAACAAGAGTTGGAACTTCAACACAACAGCCGTCCGGAAGATTGGTAATCAATCCATTGTTAAGGACATTGCCATAAATGCAAGCGTGTGAATCCGTTTCCATTGCGTGAATAATGGTCGCTGCGTATTCGTGAGAACGCCGCATTTCGATCGGTGCAGATTCAACCTCACGTTGTGCCTGCGCCATTCGTTCCGCACGTCTTTTGTGCTGGCTGGCAAAAGTGCTGGCAGTGCGATTTGGCACGTCCAATCGCTCCATCTCGTCAGGATGTCGCATGAAGTAGGGAACGTATTCCGCCATGTGGCGTGAGGATTCGGTGACAAAGTAGCCGAAGTGCTTGAGGATTTCAAATCGTATCGGGTCGCGTTTGACGATGTCGGGATTGTCGAGGCAGGCATTCAAACGTGGATAGAGATCTTCACCACCTAGCGACAGTTCGAGAAACCACGCCATGTGATTGATACCTGCCACACGATAGCGCATGTGGTCGTAGTCCACACCCATATAATTCGCAAGTTGCTTGCTAGTGCCCTGCACACTGTGACACAATCCAACTCCAGAAATGCTCGTCTCTTCTAGTACCGCCCACATAATCATCGCCATTGGATTGGTGTAGTTGAGCATCGGAGCGTGTGGACAAAGAGACTCCATATCGCGGGCGATGTCAAGCATGGCGGGGATGGTGCGTAACCCTTTCATCAATCCGCCGACCCCAATCGTGTCAGATACCGTCTGTCGAAGTCCACCGACTTCAAGGGGAATCTGCACGTCGAGAGATTCTGGCTCCATATTCACTCCCACCCGAATCGAGACGATGACATAATCCGCACCGTCCAATGCCGACTGGCGTTCTGTGGAGGCGATAATCTGCGCGGGCAGGTCTAATTCGCTGACCATCCGCTTCGCGTATGTATGCGTCAATGCTAATCGTTCACCGTCTGGGTCTACGAGGTGAATTGTTGAATCCGCAAGTTCGGGAAATGAGAGAATATCTCCGACCAACCGTTTACCGAAACCCAAACTTCCTGCACCAAGAAAAGCAATTTTAGCCATCTGTGATCTCCTCGTATTCGTCGTAAGTTCATTGACTTCTCGAATTTTTTCAACAAACGCCCACTCTAATCCGTAGTCTGTGCCGCTGATGGCTCAACTTTGTACTTCTCAAGCAAAGCGGTCAGTCGTTGCACAATTTCTGGATGGGCATCCCACAAATTGGTTGTTTCCCCTGGGTCATCGAAAATATGGTACAATTGTCCCGGAGTGCCGGGCTTGGGACCGCTGTCGCGTGGCGGTGGCCAGCCTCCCGAACCCTGTGTTTCCAAAATGAGTTTCCAGTTATCCCGCCGAATAGAAAAGACCCCTGTGCTGGAATGATGAATGACATCTCTGCGGCCAGCCTCTTTTCTTTTCTCTCCCAATAACGTTGGTAGGATATTATAGCTGTCCTCGCCCGCATTTTCCGGTAACTCGGCACCGACGATAGCCGCGCATGTTGCCATTAAATCCGTGAGGCATGTCAATTCATCGGTTATCGTCTGAGGTTGGATAACTCCGGGCCATCTAGCGATCAGCGGCTCCCGATGTCCACCTTCCCAAATATGAGCCTTGTATCCACGCCAGTCACCACAGGATTTGTGGTCATACAGACGATAAGGCATTTCGCTCGTATCTCCCTGAATGCGGTCGCCTGGCAAAGCACCATTATCACTGGTCATGAAGATTAATGTATTGTCGCTTTTTCCTGTGCGTTCTAATGCATCAACGACCTGCCCAACCATCCAGTCCACGAGCCATACCATATCGCCTCTGGGACCAGCGTTACTCTTGCCTCTCGCAAATTCGGGAACGACACTTTCTTCACAGGGTTCATGGGGAGCCGAGGGCGTCAGATAGAGGAAAAATGGCCGATCGGTGTTTGCCTGACCTTCGATGTATTCGACCGCCTTTTGTGCAATGATGGGGTCTGCGTCCTTATGTTCCCAACTTGGCGCCATCATACCCCGGCGGCTGGTAAAAACGGCCTTGTCATGATACAGACTTGGAATTTCGACAAATCGATCATTTTCAATAAACCCGTATGGCGGCTGGCAGGTTGGGCAACCCGAAGTGCCGTAAAAATAATCGAAGCCCAACTCGGTTGGCCCGCCCGTGATAGGCCGAGTGAAATCAATCTTATCTTCCATCTCCCGGTCGGCGTTTGACCACGGAAGAGGACGCGCAAAATCGATATGCTGGCCGGCTTTCGTGGAGAAACCGAGCCCCAAATGCCACTTGCCGATACAGGCCGTATTGTAGCCTGCCTCTTTGAGCAATCCGGCAACGGTCAGACGCTCCCGCTCGATTAAGGGCGGTTCATAGCCGTAAAGTACACCATGCTTCAGATTTGAACGCCAACAGTACCGTCCAGTCAAAACACCATAGCGGGTCGGCGTACACACCGCAGATGGAGAATGGGCATCTGTGAAACAAATTCCCTCTTTCGCTAGCCTATCCATATTAGGCGTCGGAATTTTAGATTCGGGATTATAACAGCCGACATCTCCATATCCCATATCGTCTGCCATAATGAATACGATGTTAGGTCGTTCCGATCTCACGCTCATCATTCACCTCCACTACTGTCTACTTTGAAAATAAGCAATGCCTCCTGAATCTCTTTTGCCAAATTCCAAAATTTATTGCGGATTCGTTAGTGGCAAAGAAACCGATAAGCGTCAAAAATATTGTGCTTCGGTGAAAGCCTCATTATTCGATGCTTACGGAAATAGCTATGACCGGGCAAGGTTGATGTGCTATCTACCAGCGAATTGCTTTCCTAAAACTTTCTCTAATATGTTGATGAGTTTTACATCTGAGCCAACATACAATACGATTAGCTTATTCTTTTTGTAGAAGTGTGGTGGGGCAACCCAATTGACCAGATGTTTACCGATTGAACTTCCGTCTGGAGCGACTTGCAAGGCCTCATCTTCCGCCGTCTTTTCTGTGGTATACTCAAAGACCTGCACATCAGCACCATCAATCGTTAGTATCTGACCTTCTACAGAAAAGAAAGGCTGGTTGATTTTATCCGAGTGATTGACTTCTGCTCCCCTTCCGCGAAGCTCCTCAATGAAATCCTCAAGGTCACTCATTTCATCACGACGAAACTCATCGTTATTGCCGTCCTCATTGTTAACTACCTTCCCACCGTTATCACTCTCATCGTTATCGTTGTCACAACTCATTATAAAGACAGCAAATAGGACAGCCGTCATCAGAGCTAAAGCGGTATTGAGTTTCTGCATCTTTCTCCTTCTCTCGCCGTTTTTGTGGGTGAATGATGTGTTTGGTTGACGACATTTGACTTGGGGTTAGTGGCAGCTCCACAGCGCACAATTCCAATTGACGAAGTTTTGTCAATTCCTTCAACCCCGATAGGCTGGTGTCCACATTGCGACAGCCTGTCAACATCAGGATTTCTAGCACCGACAAGCCGCTGAGATACGATAAGTCATGATTGGTGAGTGCTTCACTAATGAGGAAGAGATAGCGTAACCCTGTCAGGTGTGCAATAAAACGGAGGTCGCCACTGTTAATGAAAGCGGTTCTAAATCCCTGCAGGTCAATGGGTGAAAGCACCGTGAAGGTGTCATAATGATGTTGGCATTCTTCATGCGCCACAAATGCCAGTTCATGACCGCTGGGAATCTCCACGGTGCCCTGTGCGAATGACAAACGCTTCCAGTAGGGGGTCGCTACTGGCTCGCTTCGTTTGACAATACCCTGGAAGTGCCACGGCGTTGATGTAAAATTCCACCAACTCGGACGCCGGGGCATTTCTGTGCCACATTCATGCACATAAAGGGTGCCTATCGAATAATCAGGGAACTTCACGGCTCGCGCTGGAAGTGCTAAACACTTCTTTTGATTTGTCGTTGCGACCATTTTTTCTCCTTATGAAGTGGTAAGTTTGATTTTAGGACAGCTTTATTGCGCCCTAAAATGCCTCAGATTGAATCTTTTGGAATAGGAGAATTCTTAGTGGAGAATAATTTTAACGGATTTTTGACCGACCCCAGCTACTCTTGGTCATCGGAAGTCTTAATGAATCGGAACGTTTCGTAAAGTTTCTCATTCTTCAGGTTCTTCTTGATGAATTCGTAAAGCTCTTTTGAACTCTTGAACTGGGTTTTAACAAAATCATCGCTAACCATTTTCAAAGTCAACACGTCATCTTTGGACAAGGAATATCTGAAAAAGAAGAAGGTTCTTTCGTCTTCTTTGAGGAATCGGATATGCCCCTTTTTATCAAGTTCCTCTACCGCGATAAGCTGTAGATTGATAAAAGGCACTCCATCCACCATGACCATGTAGGCTCTGCATCGGGTAACCTCCTCTTCCTCCTGATATCTAACATAGTATTCGTTGTCATTGAACTTAAGAACCAGCATCTCTGCAGGTGTTGTATCGTCCTCTGTGACAATTGCCTTCCACCTGCCAACAAGATTCGGATCGAGAGTCGAACCCTCGCTAGAAGCCATAGGTGCCTTGGATTCGTAGCAGCCACCCAAGGCGAATGCAATTGCCAATACCAGGCAGACCTTGAAATAGATCTTCATTTTCTGCGTCTCCTTTCTGATTTTCGATAACTCGCTAGTAGACATCAAAATAAGGGGCAGATTTCTGTGATTTCATGCCACTTTTAAGTGCGCTCCCAATTTATTATGCTTACGAAAATGTCCGAGAAGTGGCTTATGACGAAACTGTATTACAAAAGAAACTCATTGTGTCGGGAGTTGTAAGATGGCAATGCCCATCTCACTGGTTATCAGAATGTCGGAACGGTAACTTCGACCTCACGTCCACCAGCTTCTGATGAATCGATAACCCCCTGAATGATGACGTTTGTCAGCAACATACCATCCGGATCGATCGGGGAAGGCTTCCCTTCGCGAACAGCCTCAATAAACGCCGTGTCTTCTGCCAGAAACACATCAACCGACTCAAAATCGGTAAATGTTTCATCGTGGAATTCACCGTCTTTATCGCCATAAACCCTTACGCCATCTTGTGGTCCGCGTACCTCTCCGATACCAATACGGAGTCCGGCTTTTGTACCGAGAAAAAACGTGCCGCCCAGCGAGTCCATGTTCATGCACCAACAGGTCTTAAAAACAAGACGTGCCCCATTGTCAAAGAGCACCCATCCAACCCCGAAGTCCTCGACCTCGGTCTCTTTGAGCACAGGGTTCCATGTGTTGTGCAAACTGAGATAATTGGAGGTAATTCCAGAAACGGCGATAGGTTTGGGATGTCCCATCAAGTGCAGTGCCGTATCCAACGCATAAACACCGATGTCAGCAGATGCACCCAAACCAGCGGTTGCTTTGCGAATGAAACTGCCACCGGGATTTCCACGACGGCGATCGGCAACTGTCTCAGCGTAGTAAATATCCCCCAGAGTTCCGGCATCAACAATCGCCTTAGCTTTTATGACTTGAGGGGAGTAACGTAGTTTCAGCGCAACCATCAGAATCTTGCCCGTTTCATGAGCGGTTCGCACCATCTCCGTTGCGGCATCCAGCGTCGCTTCCATCGGTTTTTCGCACAGCACATGTTTCCCGGCTTTAAGTGCCGCAACTGTCGGCGGTGCGTGAACCCCTGTCGGCGTACAGACGAACACGGCATCCAGTTCGTCCATTTTAAGCATCTCGTTATAATCGGTAAATGTATTTTCAATGCCCCAACGTTCTTTGGTTCTTTCTAGGTTGGCAACAACGAGCTCGCTCACAGCGATGAACTCCGCGCCATCAATGGACGCAATTGTGCGGCAATGTGCCTGTGAGATACCTCCGGCGCCGATAAGACCTAACTTGATTGTTTTCATTATCATCTCCGTTTTCAAAAGGTTTAAGCATGCCCAATTCTGTCTGCACTCCATACTGGTTAATCAACATCGACATTGCAAATATACCCAACTTATGCCAAAATATAAGCACTCAACATGAGGAGGATCTAAAAATGTTCAATGCCAAACGACAAAGACTTGGCCAAACCTGGATTGAATTCAATGGTGAAATCTGTGGTGCAAAACCCGATGCCTGTGGCCCAATCGGTGGTGGCATCGGCTATGCAAAGTCACCCCTTTCCGACGAGGTCGTTCGGGTATCAACTTTGGACGCATTATTGGACGCATTGAAAAACGCCAAGCGCGGCGACGTCATTTATGTAGACAGCAAGGCGAAGATTGACTGCACCGTGCGAGTTTATATAGAAAAACTGGTGCTCGAAATTCCAGAAGGCGTCACTCTTGCCAGCAATCGCGGAGAGGGTAACTCCGAAGGCGGGCTAATATTCAGTGACACCTTCGCGACCAGACCATTGATTCATGTCACGGGTCCCGATGTTCGCATCACGGGATTACGCATCGGAGGCCCAAATCCAAAGCCCTGTCTCGAACACCACCGCCGATCATTCGCTGAGAAACGTGGGCATGAGTATTACTATAAGTTTCCCACTTCGGATGGTATCGTCACCGATCACCCAAGCTTGGAAGTTGATAACTGTGAACTGGGGGGCTGGAGTCACGCCGCAATCTATTTACGTTTAGGCGATAAGCATCACATTCATCACAACTTCATCCACCACAACCAATACAACGGGTTAGGTTACGGTGTCAGCCACAACAAGGCGTTTTCGCTAATCGAGTACAATCTGTTCAACTACAACCGCCATTCAATCGCGGGGACTGGTGCGCCGGGTAGTGGTTACGAAGCCAGACATAATGTAGAAATCAAGCATTCACTTTCCCACTGCTTTGATATGCACGGTGGTCGTGACCGAAAGGACGGTTCCAATATCGCAGGCACCTGGCTTAAAATTCACCACAATACGTTCAGATGTCCGAAAACCGCGATTGTTATTCGTGGTGAGCCAGAGGAAAAGGCGGAGGTCTACAACAACTGGTTCTATCATAAACCTAACGAAATGTCTGTCCGTTCGCCGGGTAGGACCTGGATTAAAAACAACACCTACGATTTAGTGAACCCGGAGTTTGTGGCTCATGCAGAGGCGAAGCCGTAGAAGAACAGTCGTTGTTTGGGCTGACTTGACGTAACTGTGCGTGTTCTGGTTATGGCTGCATATTTATGCTAAAATTGATTTCATCAGATATTTTACACCATCACAGCCGGTTTCGCTATACTTTTAACGACGGGTAACACCATTTATGCCCACACGAATTGGAACTCAGGAGAGGATATATGTTAACCATTGATCAGGTCGCAGCTTTCGATCGAGACGGTTTCGTTTTGGTCGAAGGGATGTTTTCGCAAGAAGAAGCCGATGTGCTACTCAAAGCTGTCGAGGAAGCCTCAAGGGTTGATGCATATACATTCGAGGCGCGCGATGTGGACGGTAATGTGTCCAAATTGTCGCTATGGACTGACATTGGGGAAGATGCTTTCGGGGCAGTTTCAGCGAGTCCTCGCATCGTCAATTCCATGCAGATTTTGCTTCGGGAAAATGTGTATCACTGGCACAGCAAAGTGATATTGAAAGAAGCAACCAAAGGTGGGGCGTGGGAATGGCATCAAGATTACGGTTACTGGTATCATGACGGTTGTCCATATCCCCGGATGGCCTCTGCGATGCTGGCTTTAGACGAAGCGACGCGGGAGAATGGATGTCTAAAAGTGATGGTCGGTTCACATCTGCTCGGACGACTTGAACATGGTCGTGAAGGAACGCAACAAGGTGCAGAACTACAACGGTTGGCAGCACTTGAAGACAAGTTGCCGATCTATTACGTTGAAGCAAAACCGGGGAGTGTGTTATTCTTTCATTGCAATTTACTCCATGCCTCAGAACCCAACTTGTCCGACCGCCCTCGTATCGCATACATCTGTTGCTACAACGCCTTTTCCAATATTCCCGTGATTGGCAAAGGACATGGAAAACCTGTACCGATTACGCTGTCGTCAGATGACGCCGTACTCCAATTTGCAGAGTAAAGATGTCAGATCAGGATACAAGATACACACATTGATCGGTAATTACTGCTGTGTAAAATAAGGCTTGACCTAACCCCCCGGCCCCCTTACCCTCTTTCCCCTCTCCGTTTTGTGTGAGGTTCGCCCTCCCACCCAAAGGGCGGTTCAGGGGCGGACAGTCCTGTTAACCTCCCCCGGCCCCTCCTTCGTAAGGAGGGGAGAGCGTGGGGCCGCATGGGTTCTCCCCCTTACGAAAGGCTCTCCCCCTTGAGAAGGGGGATCGTCGAGCCCGGAGACGATAGATAAATTAAGTCTTTTCTCCAAAGTGTCCGCCCCTGAACTCCTTGTAGGAGAGGGGCCGGGGGAGAGGTCTGTAGTCAGAGTTTAATTAACAGAGCATTAGTTTTAGGTAAAATATGTTAAAAGCACCACGAAATCGAACTATCACACTATCCGAGCAAGAAAAAGAGGCGTATCGACGTAAGCTCTCAAAGGTTTCAAGCGCAGCATCACTTGAACACATCCGAAATCGAGTTGTCAACGAAGATTTATTTTGTATTATCGATTGGCTTCCCCCAAATTTTGTCGATCTCCTTTTTATCGACCCGCCATATAATTTAACCAAAAGATTCAATACACACGCGTTTAAGCAGATGCCAGTCGAGCACTATACGGCATGGCTCGAATCTTGGCTTCCGAAAATGCTCCGCTTGCTCAAACCAACGGCGTCCGTTTACATTTGCGGGGACTGGCGATCTTCCTCCGCTATTCATCAGGTATGCGACAAGTACCTGATGGTCCGAAACCGAATCACCTTTGAAAGGGAAAAGGGCAGGGGAGCAAAAACCAATTGGAAAAATAACTGTGAGGATATCTGGTTTTGCACGATGTCGAGAGATTACTATTTTGATGCGCAAGCCGTAAAGTTGAAACGGCAGGTGATTGCACCCTATCGAGAAAATGGACAACCGAAGGACTGGGCGGAGGAGCAAGATGGAAAATATCGGCTGACATATCCATCGAACATCTGGACTGACATCTCAATCCCTTTTTGGTCAATGCCAGAGAATACCCCTCACCCCACGCAAAAACCTGAGAAACTCCTTGCAAAAATTATCCTCGCGAGTTCCAGGGAAGGCGATCTGGTCTTGGACCCGTTTGCAGGCGTGGGAACAACAGGTGTCGTGGCAAAGAAGTTAAAGCGGAATTTCGTAATGGTAGAGATTGATGAGGAGTATTGCCTTTACGCACTGAAAAGATTGCAGATGGCAGAGGAAAATAGGAAAATTCAAGGATACGTCAATGGCGTCTTTTGGGAGCGTAATACCCAGGTCAGAGATTCAGGATGCAAGTTGACGCAAGGAGATAAAAACCGGGAAATTAGGAAATCAAAAGGGAAGGAATTTGGTAAGCTGATTTCTGAATAGGAGAAAATTCATGGAAACCATTAGACTCATCTCAGGTTATGCCATGCCCACCCTTGGATTGGGGACATGGGCGATGCGAGGCAAAGAATGCAAAGCGGTTGTAAAAACGGCTATAAAATTAGGATATACCCACATTGACACCGCGTGGATGTACGATAATCAAAGAGATATCGGTGAAGCAATACAGGAAATCGGCGTCGCCCGATCAGACCTGTTTATTACCTCCAAGATATGGCAAACCCATCTGAAGTACAACGATGTCCTCTCTCAGTGTGACGAATGCCTACAGCAGTTGCAAACCGATTACGTAGACCTGCTACTCATTCATTGGCCCAATGAAGCGGTGCCGATGGAAGAAACGCTAGATGCCTTCAATAAAATCCACGATGCCGGAAAAGCAAAGAGCATCGGGGTCAGCAATTTTAGTATCGATCAGGTCAATCGCGCGCGGGAGATCTCTCAGGCCCCCATCTGTATGAATCAGGTGGAATATAATGTCCGTCATAATCAGGAGGCCCTGTTAGCACATTGCACAAGGCATCAGGTGATGATAACTGCGCATCGTCCGCTGGCGAAAGGACAGGTCATACACGAGCCCATCTTGAGTGCCATTGCTGAAGAACATGGGAAAACAGCGGCTCAGGTTGCCTTGCGATGGTTGCGACAGAAAGGCATCATTGCTATTCCGAAATCGAGTTCCGAATCCCATTTGAGAGAGAATTTGGATATGTTTGACTGGAACCTGACTCCTGAAGAAATGGAACAGATTAACAACATTAGTGGATAGCGTCTACCGCGAATTGATTCGTCATGCGTCGTTGATGGTCTTCGTTTTTTAGTCGCTGCACTTCCAGTTCAGAAATGGTATAATGAAAATCAGCAGTGACACGTTAGTTAGTTGAAAAGAGGTTATAAACCATGAAATTTGGCTTATTCTATGAACACCAAATTCCACGCCCCTGGAACGAGGGCGATGAACAGAAACTCTTTCAAGACGCCCTAGATCAGGTTGAACTCGCCGATAGGCTCGGATTCGACTACGTTTGGGAAGTTGAACACCATTTCCTTGAGGAATATTCCCACTCCTCCGCTCCCGAAGTGTTTCTCGGCGCATGTAGCCAACGAACCAAGCAGATTCGGCTCGGTCACGGCATCGTCCTGATGCCACCTGCCTATAACCACCCGGCGAGGGTCGCGGAGCGGATTGCTACGCTCGACCTCGTCTCAAACGGGCGTGTGGATTGGGGGACGGGTGAATCTGCGTCGCATATTGAATTGGGTGGGTTTAACGTCCATCCTGCGCTCAAGCGTGAAATGTGGGAGGAATGCACACGGGAAACTGCTAAGATGATGGTACAAACCCCGTACCCCGGCTTTGAGGGAAAACACTTCTCGATGCCGCACCGTAACGTCCTGCCAAAACCCGTACAAAAGCCACATCCGCCAATCTGGGTTGCCTGTTCAAGTCGGGATACAATTCGGTACGCGGCGAGGCACGGAATTGGGGCTTTGACGTTTGCATTTGTCGATCAGGACGACGCAAAGTTCTGGGTTGAGGAATACTACGAAATCTTCGAGAAAGAGTGCCACCCCATTGGTCAGGCGGTGAACCCAAATGTCGCGATGGTATCAGGCTTCTCATGTCATGAGAACGAGGAAACGGCAATGGATCGCGGATTAGACGGTTTCCGATTTTTTAGGTTCGCGCTTGCGCACTACTATTACGCGGGTTCCCAAGTGCCCGGCCATACCGACATCTGGGAGTTGTACAGGCAAGCACCCCAGGAGCCTCGGGAAGCACGGGCGGGTATCGGTACACCCGATCAGATCCGCGAACATCTGATAAAATTTGAGGAGATGGGCGTTGATCAGGTTGTCTTCATCCAACAGGCGGGACTCAATCGTCACGAGCACATCTGTGAATCTCTTGAACTGTTCGCCTCCCGTGTCATGCCCGAATTCAAGGAACGCGACGAAGTATACGTCAGGCAAAAGGCAGAGCGCCTCAGTTCCGCAATTGAGGCGGCTGAATCTCGTACGCCTCCACTCACAACGCTAGATGATGTGCCTGTCGTTGATTCTTATCCTGTGCTGAAGAAAAAACGGGAACAACAAGATTCGGACGAAGTAGAGATGACAGAAGACGGGCCGGCATTTCTCCTCTCTATCGAGGGCGGGAAACGCACGAAAAAGTAGGCAGATAATAACAAAATTGAGCGGCATCATAACTGTGGCATGAAGAGGATTGGCGGCACATGGATTTTGAACTCCTAAAGCGAAAGGTGCTTGCGAACGAATTTGAACTCACCCAACATGCCCATCAAGAGCGCCAAGCGGAACACATTGAGGTAACAGAAATCAAGGAAGCACTTCTCACCGGAGAGGTGTTAGAAGATTATCCCAACGACCTACGTGGAACAAGTTGTCTGATTTTGGGCTATGCAGGCAAACGAGCAATTCACGTCGTCTGCGGCTGGTCGCCAACTGGCTGGGCAAGGGTAATTACCGTTTATCTGCCCATGACTCCTAAATGGGTTGATGAACGTACGAGACGAACGGAGAAAAACAATGACTCATGAGTATGGAGATTGCTATTACTGTGGCGGTAAAGTAACTGAAAAACTGATTGAGGTAGATTTTCGCTGGAACGGGCAGCTTTATCTTTTTGAGAATGTTCCTGCTGGTGTTTGCAAACAGTGTGGAGAGAAATACTTCACGGCGGAAGTCAGCGAAAATTTAGATCGGCTCGTTAAATCGCCGATCGTTCACCGTACACTAACGGTGCCAGTAAAAAATTACACTCTATTCGAACCTGAATAGGTACCAGCAGAATCTACCGCATAAACATCTACTGCCGACTATCCAGCGCAGTTCTATATAGCCTGAGCCTCAAAGTCAGATGGGGTAAATGCATACATATTGGCAGACCATAGTTCACGAGGTATAAGCATGGACGTCACTCAGCTTCTGCGAGAACTGACAACATTGAATAAGCATACCGAATCAGCCGTTAAGCTGTTGAAGTCAATCTCCCGTTTGGAACAAAATCGACTACAGAATCTTCCGCAATTACGAAAACGATTGACTCAGCTGGATGGATACCTAAAGCAACTTATCCAGAATCCAGAGACATTTGAAGCGTTGCAGAATTGGGCAGATGACTATCGACGGGAACTTTTGAACTCGGAACAAGACTTCAGAAAGCTATTTGGTGGAGTCCTTGAGGAGGAATTGAAGAAGAAGGGGCTTTCACTTTCAGGACAATATCCAGATCTGAAAACAGGGTTGTTTACCATCGAACTTGACTTTGATCGAGAGGATGCGATACTTTGGTATGGCCCCAAGCAGGAACGCTTGAGTCAATGCCCGCTCAACGCGGTGGAGGTCGTAAAATCTGTTGAGAAGATTAAAGGGCAACTTGGAGGGAATTTGGACAAAGCGGAATTCCTTCAGCGGTTACAGGAGGCTTATTCCCGCGTCGTTGGCGACGAAGCCGGTGACCCCGCTCCGATTATTGACGTGCTAACAGAATTCGCATACCTGCTCCAAAGTTCACGCTTCCTTCAAGATCCAAGGCGAGAGCATTACAGAGGGTATGGTCGTGCCGATTTCAGTTACGACCTTTTTCTCCTTCGTCAACCGTCTTTGCCAGAAGGACTTCATCTCCTCGTCGCAACGAGAGCTCGCACGAGAAGACGCCGAGATTTCCTCTGGGTTCCCGACAATGTAAGCGGCAGAGGCACAACATATTCACATCTGCAATTTAAGTCGAACTCGAAATCTCGACACATCGGTGAACTTTGGGAGGTGGTGAATCATGAATGAACTTCGTCCAGACATCGCACGACGTATCATTGAAACCGTAGGAGCAAACGGAATCCCACCAGAGTATGGATTCCAGTTCTTCACAGCCGGTTTGCAACCCTATCTCTCGGTCATGGATGAGGAGTATCTGTCATCTTTTATCAAGCAGGGAGGTTCCGCCTTTAAGATTGTCGTCGGCGTCTACGGAGGTGGGAAGACACACTTTCTTTACAGCGTGCGCGATCTGGCTTGGCGGTACAATTTCGTCGTGTCATATGTTTCTCTCAGTCCGGAGGAAAGTCCATTTCATCGGTTAGATCGGGTGTATAAAGCCATCGTGGGCGGCATGATGCCTCCGCTGACAACAGACGAAATGCTCTCAGGATACGAACAAGGGATTGTGAGTTTTTTACGCGCCTGGTACAGTCAGCAGTTTCAAGAATTTACCAACAAAGGGCTATCGGGAGAGGAATTATACGAGGAGCTGGAGAATACCGTAGAAACCATTGAGGGAATTGAAAGCCTCAGTTTTACCAAGGCGATTAAAGCCGCCTTCCGCGCGCTAATGGAATATCAAGAAGATGATTTTATCAATATCTGTCAATGGCTCAGTGCCGAAGGGTTCAATCGGAGCACACACGGAGCG
The DNA here is from genome assembly GCA_022567695.1 of Candidatus Poribacteria bacterium. Lineage (GTDB taxonomy): Bacteria > Poribacteria > WGA-4E > WGA-4E > PCPOR2b > JADFGN01. The sequence continues at coordinate 15,957 of JADFGN010000090.1, forward strand.
CATGGCATCTTCCAGCCCATTGATCGAACGACAGCACTGACAATGATGCGATCGCTCGTGCAGTGGATTAGGCAGATTGGCTATTCGGGGCTGGTGATTCTTCTGGACGAAGCTGAGCGTATACCGAGTCTAAGTTCCAGACAACGGGAACAACACTTGAGCAATCTACGGGAAATGATTGATGCGTGCGGACACACCAACTTCCAGGGAGTGATGATTTTTTATGCTGTTCCCGACGAGAACTTTTTGGAAGGACGTACACAGGTCTATGAGGCGTTGCGGCAAAGAGTTGCCACGGTATTCGAGACACTGAATCCATCGGGTGTGAAGATTGATTTGAAGGAAGTGGTGGCCTCGCCCCTTCCTTTTCTGTGCGAAATTGGGAATAAATTAGCTGTTGTTTATCAAACCGCTTATAACCATGAGTTTGAAGCGTCGGCACTTGAGGAGACTATCGAAATGGCTGCGGAAACAGCATACGAGCAACGTTTTGGGGACATTGGCTACAAACGGCTTTTTGTCCAGACGTTGATTCGAGGGCTTCATTTCCTGCGCCTGAGAGGTACACCACCTGAAGTTGGGGATTTGCAAATGTAAAAGGCAGTCCCAAAACTCATGGTCGGGGAGATCGCCATGCTCGAAAGGGTTGTTCATCACGAAAGATATGGGCAAGGTCTCGTAAAAAGAACACGCAACAAGGGATTTCAGTTGCAGGTCAAGTTCGATACAAGCTTCACGCGATGGGTACGTCTCGACGAGTTAGCAGAAACGGAAGTCAACAACAGTGTTGATTTGCCTGAATTGGACAGTGTTGATTTGCCTGAATTGGAAAGAGATGACGATAGTTCCCGCCCTCTTTTGAACCAAAATCCTACCGTTGTGCTTGACGATAAACCGAAAATTGAGACAATTAGGGAACTCGATCGCTTCAAATCTCGACGCATGATTGAGGCCTTTCGACTGGGTATCGTGCCCTACGATTGTGTGCAGGACTTCATTTACGGCAGGTCTGGGGAAATGGCGTATTTCACGGATTGGCTGGAAAATCCCAACAGCAATTCCCTGATGGTGGTCGGCGAATATGGAACCGGCAAGACACATCTCCTCCATTATGCTTATGGGCGTGCGATACAGGAGGGATTCGCTGTTGCCCTCGTCGAGATGGATGCCAATGAATCCCCCTTCCATCGTCCGAAGCAGGTCTATAGTCGTCTCGTTCGCTCCCTCCAATTTCATCACACCGAAGTCGGTCAACCGCAGACTTTAGGATTTCGCGATTTTATCCAGGAAGCCCTTGCTCGCGGTGCATTCGACGACCACACCTACTTCAAATGCCTTATCGATAGAAGGCTGGATGAGACGTTGTGGGAATGGATCGAAGCCCGTGATGTCAGTCTCCGCCCGCCGAATCTCTATCAAAAAACGCAGATCAACACCAACTGGCGCGATTTTAATGCCGCCGAACGGAATCTCAGGCGAATGGGAGAAGTGCTTCGAGAAGTTGAACGGCTTGTTGATGGGAGTGGTTCGAGGTTACCGGGGAGCTACTTAAAATTGCCTGGATTGTATCCTTATTACAAAGC
>JADFGN010000642.1 GCA_022567695.1 Candidatus Poribacteria bacterium
GATAAATAGAGGGGGTTTTACGCACCTGTCCGCCCCTAAGCCCTCGCGCTATAAGGTTGTAAATTTTCGCCATTCCCCGCCAGTTGCACCATCAATGAGAAGCCGCTCCTTCTGGCTCTGCCGCACCCGTCGCTCCAAATCGACCGGATCCCAGTGGGAAAATAACCGCGCTTGGAGTTCTTCGAGAATCGATTGATATGCCGAGTCGGCGGCGAGATTATGAAATTCGTCCGCATCCTCTTCAAGATTGTATAGTTCTGGCGAATCACCGAGGCTATAGTTAAATTTGTACTTGCCTCTGCGGAGCATCCCCATCGGACGAGCCACACCATGAGCAAGGTATTCGGAGAAGGCTTCGTCCTTCCAGCTCTCCGCTTCACCGCGCATCAGGGGCAGCAGGCTCTCTCCATCCAGGGGAGCAACAGGCGAGGCCCCCGCAACATCAACAACGGTCGCTATAAGGTCTACGAGAGAAACAACTTCATTGATTTTACCTTCAGTAGGCAAGTGTCCAGGCCAAGTAATCTGGAGGGGCACGCGGACAGAGGCTTCGTAGAAGTTAGATTTTCGCCACATACCGTGTTCACCGTTCATCTCGCCGTGATCGCTGGTGTAGATGATGATTGTGTTGTCCGCTTGATCGGTTTCTTCAAGAACATCAAGTAACCGCCCAATCTTTTCATCGAGATATGTTATGAGGCCATAGTAACCTGCACGTCCCCGCCGCACAAGTTCTTCAGGAAAATCGACGCAGCCGAACATGCTTCTCATCCGTTTGTAGACGGGATGCTGATTTTCCAAGTGACCGGGAGGAATCTTCGGGAGATCAATCTCATTCAGTGGATAGAGATCCCAGAATCGCTGAGGCACGACGAGGGGGAAGTGAGGAGCGATAAAAGAGACGTTAAGTGCCCACGGCTGATTTTTGTGCGCTGCACCTCGTAGATAGTTCAAAGCCTCTGCCTCGACCAGATCATCGACTTCGATTTCTTCCGTTGTGCCGGGGCCAGCCTGCTGGAGTCCAGGCCAAGGGCGTGATGCCGGTGGCGTTCCCTTTTCCCAACCGATAACGCCGTGAGATCGCTCAGCGTGGAGATCACGAGCGAGTTGTGCGCGAAATCCGTGGAGCTGATCTTTTCCACAGAAATGCTGCTTTCCGGATAGGACGACGTCATAACCAACAGTTCTCAAGAGATGTGCCCAAGTCACTGCATCCGAAGCGAGAGGCGTCGCATTATCCCAAGTGCCGATGTGATGGATGTAACGCCCGGTCATGAAAGACATCCGTGAGGGCATGCAGAGAGGTGAGTTGCAGTAGGCATTGTTGAAAGTCATCCCGCTGGCGGCGAGTCGATCCATGTTTGGCGTCTGAACGAGGGGATGTCCGTATGTCCCGCTGAACATTGGGGCGTGTTCATCAGACATAATCAGCAGAATGTTTGGGCGGTTCTCTGATGGCATACTGAATCTCCTTTTGCGAGTGATGAGACGTTGATCAATCCCTCAGTATACCATTTTTTTTCATAAGGATACGAGTTTTTCAGAACCGAATTTTTGCAAATTCGGCTACTTAATTTCACACTGTAGTAGACAAACTCATAGTATTTCTATCTGTTTTCCGCTTCGATCCCTGTTATCACTTCCACCTGATCCGGGGGAGAGTAGAAATAAGATCCGGGACGCCATTCCCCGATATCTCCAATCAACCGCCGTTGTCTTGGCGTACACCGTGCCAAAAGTTCCGGCGAAGCCTTTTCATAATCGAAGCAGCGGAGGCATTGATGGACATAGCAATAAACCAACGTTTTGCGTGGTTTATCCGATTTGTTTACCACGAAACCGTGCCACATTGCGTGAGGGAAAATCGCTACGTCACCTGCGTTCACGCATAGTTGAACAGCTTCGGGGATATAAGGTCCCTCTTTAAAGCCGCCTTCTGGAAACGGTCGATTGTGGCTGCCGGGGACGACTGTAAAATTTCCACTGTCGGGATTGGGGAGATCGGTCAGGAAATAGTGGAGCTTGATCTGGAGGGGAAGGCTGCTTTCACTGACCCTTATTTGTCGCATGGCCTGGCCGCCATCTGTGTGCAAAAGACCTTTCCCTTCCGGTTGCGGCGGGCGGACGATGACTTCAGACATGCCCAACAGTATATAAGGTCCCATTAGCTCAAGCACGACAGGGAACATCGCCGGATGGTCCATAAGTTCGACGAAAATATCATTGTCCTCCATCACGTTTCGGCGATCGAGTCCAGCGTTTGGCTTCACATCCGGCTGCTTTTGATGTTCTTCGTACATCTGATCGACAGCTGTTGTTAGGTTCTTGATTTCTTCCGAAGATAGGACGTTTTTCAGGACAATATATCCGTCTTCTTTCCACTGGTGCTTCTGTTCTTCAGTTAAAACGTTGGGGTCCATAATTCCCTCCGTCAAGGGTGCTGATTAAAGAACCTCATCTCGATCACGCATCAAGTTAAAAAACGCAGAAATTTTCCAATTGAACCGACTCATCGTCTTCTTAAAATTCAGATGATTCATTTAACCGCCATCAACGGAATCGCAAACCCCGGTAGGTCGGGCACAATCATATCCCCATCCACAATCTTGTAGTTTGAATAATCGAGATCAGAAGTCTCGCCGGGGATGCCCTCAACGCACACGACATTTCCAACGCCTGCCCCCAGTTGTGCGACGTAACGTGGGCGGATAGGCCAACACCATGTGTGCGGTGAGGCAAGCACGTTTGCATCGATCAGTTTGGGCATAATGTTGCGCCAACGTGTGAATCCAACGATTCCTAAATCCAAAAGGAAGACATCAACCAATCCTTTCTCAGCGAGTTCGTAAAGCCGATTTACATGCCGCATGGTGTATCCGCCGTAAGGGGTCGGTGGGTCTGCATGTTCTGTTCGTCCTTCTCCTTCGGCAATTAGCGCATTACAGTTAATTTTTGCCATGTGTGCTTTCAGCTTTTTCAAATCGGTTTCATTTTCGGCAAACGGCTCCTCGATCCAGTAGAGGTCGCAGTCCGACACGCCATTTAGAAAGCGGATGAAGTTTTCGCACGTGTAGGAGTCGTTAGCATCAACGAGAATTTTACAGTCAGGAAATGCTTCCCGTACGGCGCAGACAACATCAATGTCCCGTTGTAGCCCCGCGTCTGGCTCCATCCATTTGAACCCTCGACCGATTTTGAGTTTGAACGCCCGATAACCCGTATCGTAGTCCTGCTGACACGATTCGACCACCCCCGGCACGCCGCGTGGGGAGTCTTCCGGCTCAAGGTCATCAAAGTAGATTGCGCCTGTGTAGATGGGAACGGAGGGGGAACTTTTCGCACCGAGCAACTGATAAGCGGGTTTATTGAGAATCCGTCCGACGAGGTCATGGAGTACCAAATCGAGACCATAAGCACGTTCATGCGTTCCCGTTGCGAGGTCGAAGAGATCTGAGAGCTTCTCTCCGATGAGGGGAGTCACTTGCTCATCGGGCGTGTTTGAGGATGCCCAGCCCTTTGCTCCCTGATCGGTGGTCACGATTCGCAGTTGCATGCCGCCCCCGTAGGCTTGAGGCTTTCCTTTAGCGTTGCGTCCAACGTATCGCGGGAATCTATCCTTGATGCGGTGTGGCTCTATGCTTTCAATGCGATGATTTTCTAGCATGTTTGTTCCTTTCGCAGATATCGGATTCAGCATTCGGGATTCAGGGTTTTCTTTGAGTCTTAGCATGTAGGTCGGGATTCTATTCCCGATAATCTGTTGTCTATTTAAGTGGGTC
>JADFGN010000091.1 GCA_022567695.1 Candidatus Poribacteria bacterium
GGCTTTGCAATACTTGAATTTTTGATCGCCGTCTCTAATCTTCATAGCGGAACCACAAATATAGAGGAGTATATGCAGTGACATTCTCCCGCCACTGATTCAAAAAGACGAATCAGTGGGGGCTTCAAAGTAGTTTCCTACGCTGAACGTTTCCCAACAGGGTGTTGGTTTATAGTTCGTAGACAATGTGCATCAGTCCTAGAATAGACCAATGTTGCCACGGGCACTGCCACTGTACCACTACTCCGATGACGGAGATACTTAGTTAGAATATTTCTTGCGCCATTGACATCAGCATTTTGACGATGGCCACAACCACAGACATACAAACCACGAGTCTTACGATTAGACTTCTTACGAATTTCACAAGCAGAACAGGTTTGAGAAGTGTACTTCTCCGAAATCGTTACAGTTTCAATACCAAGCCGCTTGGCTTTGTATTCGATGAAGTCGGCAACTTTCCTAAAGTTCCAATTATGCAACTGTTGATTATTCCGTCGTCCATAGCTGATGTTATCTCGGATACCCGTGAGATCACCAATGACAATGGTGTCAATTTGTTTCTCCTCGCAGAATTGGACGAAGCTTTTGGATATGATGTGGAGCCGGTGAGTGACCTGCCTCGATTCTTTACGTTGAATCTGCTTATACCTTCGGCTCATTCGCCGTTTTTCCTGACTGGGTGGTTTGACAAGGCTACGAACTTTTTGCCAGTAACGTTTGGTTGCTTTGATTTCACGTCCGCTGATAATCATCGAATCTCCATCGGTAGTGACTGCGGTAACGATGTTGTTCAATCCAAGATCGATAGCGACTACATTGGAAAGGAAGGAGGTTTGGGTGGCAGGGACATCGACTTTGCAAACCAGATGGGCGTAGTAGTTCCCAGTAACAGTGTCGTAGGTCAGCTTGACGACCTTTGCTGTCGTCGGGTCAATGCCTTGTTGGAGGAGTATTGGGAGGGTAATAGATTTGATGTGGTCTTCTCGTTTTGTTCCACAGGACACGCGGAGATAAAAACGTCCGTTTCTTTCGATGATTTTGAATGCGGATTGGATAAAGGTAACTGGCGAAAGCGAATGTTTTGGACGAAACCCCGGAGGCATAGCCTCAGTGTTTCCATTTCGTCTCAACGCAAAGAAAGATTTGTAGCTGTCTACGACCTCCTTGATAACGTATTGTGTCGATTGGGAATGCAGGTTTTTTGCCCAATGGTTATCTTTGTACTTGGTTTGCAAAGCCGTTTTATCTAAGGAGGTTTTCGGGGCTTCTTCCGTAAACGGATAGTCTATATCCTCACAGTCATCTCGCATCTTCTTCCATCCTTCATAAGGCTTACGCAGATTATAGAGCACCGTGTTGTAGACTTTGGTTGCCGAATAACAGAGGTTATTCAGAACCTCCGCCGTTTTGCTATCTGTCTGAATCTTTGCTTTGTGTGTCAGGTACATTTTGGCTCTGATTCGATACATATTGTTTCAGCACATCAAGGGAGACCTCACCAGCAGTCGCCAAAAAATAGCTTCTTGACCAAAACTGCCCCTTCCAGAGTTTATGTTTTAGCTGTCGATGAGCGACAAATAGCTTTCGCGCTGAAACCGATTTCAGGGAATTGATAACTTTCGAGATTTGATGGGTTGGCTTGGCAGAAAATAGAAGGTGGATATGATCGACATCGGCATTGAATTCGATAGGAGTTATTCCGGCCTTATCAAGCAGATCCATAATTATCGCCTCTAACGTTTTTTTGACCGTCCCAACAATTACATCTCTGCGATATTTGGTACACATAACCAAATGGTAATTTAGGGTATAGACCGCGTGAGAACTTCTGGATAGCTGGTATTTCATACCCAATATGATAACATAACTGACACATATTATCCAGCCTAAATCCATGCTAATTCTAGGATTGTAGGCATAGTAACTGATTAGCTTGTCGGATTCATCTCCCACTGATTTCTACTCGCATTACTCGCAGAAATCAGAAGGAGACTTCTCCGACGAAATGTTAAAGGCGGGAATGCCAATCTGAATAAGTTGCTGGACAATCGCATTCTGTAGACTCAACCGACAGTCCTCAGAACGCACTGAAGTGCCAAAGGCATTTTCAAATTGGTCTGCGAGTTCTTGGCTTACTGTGTAACAGCATTGCTGAATCGAAGGGCCGAGGTGCACCATACAGTTTGAAGCTGACGTTCCAAAGTAATGCTGCATGGCGTTGATGGTCTTTGCTGCAATTCCTGCCAGTGTTCCGCGCCAGCCAGCGTGGGCGATACCAATTGCAGGCGTCACCGGATCGAGGATGAAAACAGGCACGCAATCAGCCGTAAACACACCCAGTGTCAGATCGACGTGTGTGGTAATCATGGCGTCTGCTTCGGGGAGAGGGGCTTGTGGGACGGGAATACAAATGACATGAGCACTGTGAATCTGTCGACAATAGGCGAAATTATGCGCATCTACCCCGATTTGATCAAAGAAAATACGCCGATTTTCCTTCACGGCTTCTGGTTCATCGCCAACGTGGTCGGCAAGATTCAGTGAATGGTAGGGACAGCAACTGACTCCACTGTGGCGTAAACTCCTCCCTGCTTGGACAAGCCCTGTCTCCTCAAGCTCAGAAATAGAATCGTAAAACTTCATCGGACAAACACCAATGGATGTGAGGCGTGTTGACGTGCAAACCCCCGGTGCCTTGCGACAACGGGGGTTATTGGGATAATTCACATCAGCAATCGATTTGAACATCAATCGGCACTTTGACATACTCCCAAGCATGAATGCTAGGGATTCTGGGTTCAAACAAAGACTGCCATCAGAGACGGTCTTACGTCTTCTAGTCCAAGAGTCGATGCCCCAACTCTTTAATAGATTCTAACGTATCTTAGTGAGCTAAAGCAAGGAGAAAAAGCCCTTATATCCCAAGTCTAAAAGAACTTGGGTTTTACGGGCTTGTCTCATAAATCTCAAACTCGGCGTAGACAGGGTAATGGTCGGAGGGATAACGACCGTCCCGGTTGTCTGTAACGATAGTGGCGTATTTCACACGAACCCCAGGACGGAACAAGATCCAATCGATGTGAGAATCGCCATTAATCCATCGCCCATCTTGCCAGCGGCGGTTCTCGACTTCTAATCCGTGAAAACCGTGAAAAGTGGTCGTGACGCTGGCGGTTCGCGTTGGTGCTTCCTCCCATGAGTCTATGAGTTCACCGCACTCCCCCTCTAAAGGGGCATTGCCTACGAGAAAGTTCCAAGCTGTCTTCTTGCGGACAGTATTGAAATCACCTGTGAGAAACAAGGGTGTATTTGGATCTATTTCTCGAATCCGTTTCCAGACGAGCAATGCGCTCTTCTGACGTGCAATTTCACCGCGATGATCGAAGTGGGTATTAAAGAGATAAAACTCCCTATCGCTATTCTGATGCCGAAACCTTGCCCAAGTCACCATCCGGGGAAGGCTACTGTCCCATGATTGACTACCCGGCTGATTGGGAGTTTCCGAAAGCCAGAAATTCCCGCCTTCCTGCAATTCAACTTGGGTGGCGTCATACAGAATTGCGCTGTATTCATCTTCGGTGTTTCCTCGTCGGCTAATACCAAATTGGCGATAATCGGTGAGTTTGGAGGCAATGTATTCCAACTGGAAATTCAAGCCCTCTTGTATTCCAACAACAGTCGGCTGGTGTTTTGCTAACGTCTGGATGACCAGATCTTTTCGATTGTCCCAAACGTTATTACCGTCGTTTGCTGTGCCGTATCGTAAATTGAAGGTCATTACAGAAAGTGTTATCATAGTATGCCAATATCAATAATTTGTCTCCAGCAACCAAAATTCAACGCAGATGATGTTTTGCGGCTATTAAAAATGCGAGTCATAACTGTGTAAAAAACAAACGCCTGATATTCGTCAAGGTTTCTTAAAAATGAAAATTGTGTCAAACTTACGAGTCAAAAGTAGAGCATGCTGCCAGCTTGTTCTCTTATCGGCACGGCTTGGCAACGGGCAGGCTGCCCGCTCTACGTGCTAACTGAAAAACTCGTGTCAAACTTTCAGTTATAGTTCGTGGGACATGCTCGCCGAGAACTTGACACTCTGTGCGTTATGACGCTACGACTTCAGATCGTTTGCGGAAATTAACATAACGCATAGAAATTCCCCACGCCTGAGAAATTAGAGTTTTTCGGAGTGCAAACTACCTCTTAAAACGCCTCGTGGGAATTTCTACATAACGCAGAATCTTCTTGACTTCATGTTCTCATAATCGCTATAATCTTTATGCTTAAAAATGACGGAACGGGATACCTGTAAGGAAATTTATGTCATCGCGGAGGTAGCTGAGTCGGGAATTGAAACGAAGTCAATACGATTTCCGTTTTTCATATTGAAGCTATAAGGACAATTCATCGGGTGGCATGATGCAATGATTAGCCGAAGACCACCACGCAAATTAAGCTGTCATATAAAGTACCTAGGAGGTTGACCGAAGTGCTAGAGCAAGTTGAACGCGAAGTGACCCTAATTATCCCGATGGATCCGAACATGGAATTCGCAGCCGCGCAGACCGCTAAAATCCTCGCTGAACTTATGGATTTTGAAAAAAACCATGTCGAAGAAATTCAATTAGCGATCATTGAAACTTGTATCAACGCCTTTGAACACAGCAAAAGCGAGGATCGTCGAGTTCTCATCAAGTTCATCATGGGAGTCGATCAATTAGAACTGCAAATAACAGATAACGGTGTTGGTTTTCGGCTGGATGAGGTCGCTCCTTCAAAGACAAAAAAGTCGAGGGGTAAGGGATTGCAAAGACGCGGTTGGGGAATAGAAATTATTCGACACATGATGGACAAAGTGGAGGTCAAAAGTACCAAAGACGGAACAACCGTTACAATGATCAAAAAAAAGCACCCAAAAGTTAATGAAATTGCCTAAATGACAGCGTTAATTTTCAAACAGAAATCATACTTCTGTTCAAATATAAACTTTAATACTGTAATGAAGAGATAAAGTGTATTGATCTTAGCAAATCAATCGACATCATTGTTTAGGAGGAAATAACGTGATTAGTAGCAGATTTGACGTGCAGGTCCGTGAAGAAGACGGTTACGCTATCATGAAAACGGAAGGTTACCTCAATGGCCCAACAGGTGAGAGTCTTGCGGACAAAGCGAAAAATCTTATGGGCCAAGGACATATCAAGTTCGTCATCGATCTTGAAGGAACGCGGCTTATTAACAGTATCGGGATTTCAATATTGATTGAAATTATCGAATTGCTTGAGGAACGCGGAGGCATGCTAACTTTCTGCGGTTTGACACCGGTGATCGAGCGCACATTTCGGATGATGGGAATTGCTCAACACGCAGGAATCTTCCCAGATGAAGCATCTGCAATTGCTAGTCTGTCATAAAAAGGGGTTAAGCCATGCAATCGGCATCTGCTGAAGAAACCATAGAACGATTGATTTTTAGCCTGTCGGAACTTGAGCAACTTGGTGAGACAATCATTTCGGGACGTGGGAACTTTAGTGTATTAAGTAGAACGTATCTACGGATGATTCTTGGGACGTTGCGAGCGACCAGAGGTGCAATTTTACTCTTTCACCCGACCGAGAATCAACTTTCTATTGAAGAGTCAATCGGTGTCCGGGAGGCATCGATGGTCATTCCGATAACCTCCGATGAAATATCCACGATACTTCAGTTTTCGATTATTGATTGGTCTAATGTACCTTCCATATTGGAACCGCTTTTGAAACACATCCAGCCTCAGTTGAAGGCCCTTGATGCTAATTTTTGGGCACCGTTGAAAATCCGTGACGAATTTTTGGGAGTTATCAGTCTTGGACCGTTTCTCACGGGAGTCGAGATAGAAGCATGGGATCGAGAATTATTGAATGTGCTTGCCAACCAAACGTCAATTGCGATTGCTTATTCACGTATGCTCGACGAGGCACGGGCTGAAAAATTTCGCTTCTTCACGCTTTCCGATATGGCAACGCAATTTTCCAGACTCGTGGACACGGAGAGTTTGGAAGAGGAATTGGTGAATTATGCAGTCGTTCTTTTAGACGCAAGCGCCGGGGCTCTGCTACTCATCCATCCACTCAAACAGCGGCTTGAGATGAGATACCTTTTCCAATTCAATACCGAATTGAAGGACTTATCTATTCCTCTTGAAGCGAATGGAGACGAAAATCCTGTGCTTCCTATGCTTCGGGAAGTGATGATAGCGCAAAAAGCACGGATTTGCACAGATGAAGAAATAACTGCGCTGTTTGGCGGAAGAAACCTCCTGGCCGTGCCGATGCGTGGGCGTGAGGGAATGCTAGGGGTTTTAGTTGTTGGTGATAAGGAGGAAAGAGGCAACATCACGCCAGACTTTACCGAAGAAGATGGACTTTTGCTTGAAGCCTTTGCCAGTCAAGCGAGTGTGGCAATTGAAAACGCACGGCTTTATCAAGAAGCACTTGAAAGGCGTCGGTTGCAGGCGGAAATGGAGGAAGCCGCCAAAATCCAAAAAATGCTGATTCCCGATACTGACCCAGAGATTCCCGGCTATGAGGTCAATGGATATTATCAACCACGCGGCGATGTTGGCGGTGACTACTTTGATTACATTCATGAGTCAGATGAATTGTGGGGGTTGGCAATTGCCGATGTCTCCGGCAAAGGCATGCAAGCTGCGCTATTGATGGCGACACTACGGGCAGGCTTACGCTCCGAGATAACGAGGCAGGGCGATCTGAAAAGTATGGCACTTGCGCTCAACTCGCTACTTTATGCAAGCAGTGCAGAGGGTAAATACGCAACTTTCTTTTATGCCCAATTGCACCCGGCCACAGGCTTGTTGACCTCGCTTCACGCCGGACATAACTATCCACTAATTATCCACCATGATGGCAGCCATAAATGGCTAGGAATGAAAACAGGGGGTGTGCCATTAGGTATGTTTCCTAATGATATGCTTCCTCAAATCTCTGAATACGAGCTGGAGGTTACCCAACTTGTCAGTGGAGATGTCGTTTTGTTTTATACCGATGGTGTTACGGAAACGGTTAATCTCGACGACGAATATTACGGAGAAGAACGCTTAGAGGAAGCCGCAAAACGCCTACGCCATAAGAGTGCCAAGGGAATTCGCAAGGGCATCTACAATAGTATCATGGAATTTCAGGGAGAAGCCCAGCAGTTTGATGATCTGACGTTGATGATTCTAAAGAAAAAGTAAATAATCATCAAAAAAGCAGGAAACAATAGGGTATCAAATCTCTCTAGAAATTCAACGTCTTCGCAATTTCTTGACACATCACTTGAATCAGGACATGAATATCTGTTTGGATTTTACCCCGGACCGGTTTGTCAACTAATTGCTGAACAGCTGAATCACCACCATCAAAACTATCATTGACCGTCCAGATCGTCGTCGGTATCGGCTCTATCACAGAAACCATGCGTAAACTCAGTCCAATTTCAGGGGCTGTTTTTGAGATTAACAATTTTCTGCGCCCCGCCTTGTACCTTGTGACCTTACCCAACAGAATTGCGTCTGCCCGTAACTTACGTCCAATATTTTTGACAATCGTATCGTTTAAATCGATACCCTCAAGCTCTTCGTCGGCAACCAGTGCTGATACTTTGTAGTGGTCGATAATCTCAAAGCGATCCAGTCGTAAAATCTGTACTGTGAGTTCTCGAATGATTTCTTCAGCAACTTTGGCATTTCCCACGTCATTCTGTAGAGGCATGATTGCAATCGTTCGGACGCGCTCCGGCTGGAAATAGGAGGAAAGTCCAGCGTTGATTTTTTTAGGAGCGGTTGTTGCTCCACAGCCAATGAAGATTAATATCAAGAAAATAAAACTAGCAAAGATGTAAGACGTTTTTATTTTTTTCATTGCATGAAATCGGGTGCAGAGCCCCGGCCTACGTTACCTTAACTAAATTTCTATATTTCAAACTACAGGCCTCCCACCCGTAGGGTCTGATTTCTTGCGGAAACTTATTCCCGAAAATTAGTTAAAACAAATCTAAAGGACTCAAACCAATGCAACACCAACAGGAAGGGCGCCGTTTCTTAGATCCAGCTGTGCTCGCAGGAATCGGAAATTTAGAACTGATTGCGAAATTTGTCGTCGAGGGATTTATCTCCGGCCTCCACAAAAGCCCGTATCATGGCTTTAGCGTGGAATTTGCGCAGTATCGAGAATATATGCCCGGCGACGATACCAAACATATTGACTGGAAAGTTTATGGGCGAACAGATCGCTACTACATCAAGCAATTTGAGCAGGAAACCAATCTTAACTGCTATCTCCTCCTCGACACAAGCAAGTCGATGACTTACGGCTCAGGCGATTTGACAAAGTTGGAGTACGCCAATTTTTTAATCGCGTCACTTGCTTATTTCATGGTTAAACAGCGTGATGCTGTTGGACTTGCCTACTTCGACGAGAAACTTCACGAGTATCTCCCCGCCCGTAGTACGCCATCCCATCTCCATTCAATCTTGGTGACGTTGGAGCGGCTCCAGACCAACACAATCACGAAAATGGGGACTCCACTGCATCAAGTCGCGGAACGTCTGAGTAGACGCGGTTTGGTCATTCTGATCTCAGATCTCTACGATGAGAATGCAGATGAAGTGGTTCAAGCCCTCGAACACTTTCGTTACGACGGACACGAAGTTATCGTGTTTCATATTTTAGATCGGCAGGAACTAGAATTTGAGTTTGAGCGAATTACCCGTTTCGTCGATTCAGAAACAAACGAGGAAATTATTACAACCCCGCAGACAATTCGCGAAAGCTATCTGAGCCATTTGCACGATTTCATCAATTTCTACAAAGCGGAGTTAGGTAAATATGATATTGATTATAACACGCTAGATACTTCAACACCAGTTGATTATGCACTTTCATCTTATCTTGCAAAACGAGAGGGGTTGATGTGATATAGTGAAGTTATAAGTCAACCTCCGATTTTAATCCCTGAGTCTCTCTAATCCTTACGACTTTGACTGGATGGCACCGTGGGGATAAGATATAATTGAAAAAATCAAACTCGGCAGGGCGCGTTTTGATGAAAAATTCAACTGATAAGGCTCCATCTGACGCACAACGTTCCAAAATCGATCCGGTTTTCAAGCAAGTCTTGACGTTTCGTTGCCATCAATTGGGCATTCCTGTTGAAACTGAGTTCGAGGTCAGCCGGCTTCCACGCACGATTGATGCGATTGTTCGCCTCCATCCATACCCATGCAGTGGAAACGATTCAATCCCAAACGCCCTTTGGTCATTTCCGGGCACACAATTCCATTGAATTTAAGGGGCAACGCGATCCCCTGACCACTTCAGAATATAATCTCATTTTAGGGCGAACCTACCTCTATCTTGGGGAACACGACGTTTTAGCCCCTCAAATGACATTGACCATTGTCTGTTCTCGAAAACCAAGAAACGTGTTGTCCCGCCGTCTAGGTGTTCCCTTTCAATCCCTCGGCGAAGGATATTACGTTCGTGACAATGGGGACTTGATGATTTATCTGATTGTCCCTAACGAATTACCGATTATTCCGAAGAATTACTCCCTCCTTCTGTTCGCATCTTCCGCGAGGAAATTTCGCCAGTTTTTGCAGCAGACGGTTGAAGAGAGGAACTGGAACTACATCCGTTTTGCTTACCGTCTTCAATCACGGATTACAAAGGAGGTTCTAGCTATGGCTGAAATTCACAGTATACCGAAAAAAGATTTAGAGTTTATGGCAAAGGATATCGGGCCAGAGATACTACCTTATATTGACAAAGAAGATCTGCTCAAGCAACTAACTCCCGAAGATCTGCTCAAACAGCTAAGTCTCGAAGACCGGTTACGCGGACTGAATTCGGAAGAACGCAGACGGCTGAGACAATTGCTGGACGAGCTCGACGAATGAGCTCGCTAGAGACTCCAATAGATAGGACAGCTACGCCCAAAAAAGAGGATATGCAATCATGTTTGGACTACAATTCTTGGCACCCTTATTTCTTGCCGCCGGAGCCGCTGCTATTTCGCTGCCCGTCATCATTCACCTTCTCAACCGTGAGCGAGCTAGACGGCTCGTTTTCAGCACCGTCCGATTTATCAAAATGTCCCATCAAGTCAATGTGCAGAAACACAAGTTGAAGCAACTGCTCTTGCTCCTGATGCGGCTTCTGATTTTAGCCCTGCTGGGAATTGCCTTCTCACGCCCATTCTTCGCAGACACTCCCGCGGCAACAGCGGAAACGGGTGGGAAACGAAATGTCGTGATTATTCTGGATAATTCCTACAGCATGGGATACAACGATACGTTTGATCGGGCAAAAGCGGAGGCGCGGAAAATCGTCGATGAACTCCATCAGGGTGACACTTCTGCACTGATTTTTTCGTCTCACAGAGGGCAAGTTGTCAAATCACTCGATTCAGAGCATGAGCGAATCAGAACCGCTTTAGCGAGTGCAAAACTGACCAATCACACCACCGATTACCTAGACGCCATTCAATCCGCCAACGAGATGCTTCAGCAGGCGAATATCGGACCGAAACAGATTTATTTCATCGGTGATTTGCAGAAGATTGGTTGGGAAAATTTCATTGAAACCGATAGACTCGAGCCCGGTGTTCAGATTACTTTTGTGGATATGAGCACTAAGGATTCAAGCAACCTTGCAATCACTGGCGTCAGTGTGCCGCAGGTTGTACTGAACGAGCGAAAACCTGCTCAAGTGGTTGTTCGCGTCGAGAACTTCGGAGACCGAGCTGTCGAGAATCTCCCGGTCAAACTGTTGATTGATGAGAATCTCGTTGGTACAGATGAAATCGACATCGAACCCGGAGATGTGACAGACGCAGTGTTTCAAGTCCGGTTCCAAACGGAGGAGGTTCATACCGGCTACGCCGAAATCCCTGATGAAGCCCTTGAAATTGATAACAAACGTTACTTCCTCCTTCAGAGCCTGAAATCGATAAAGGTACACTGCGTCAACGGCGAACCGAGCAAACGCAACTATGAGAATGAAACCTTCTTCTTGGAGATGGCGCTTAAATCCCGCGATCAGAATCTCCCCATCGACTTCACACAATCCACTCAAATCCCGGACAGTACGGCAATCAGCGCATACGATGTGCTGATTCTAGCAAATGTCAACCGCCTGACGACATCAGAGGCACAAACGCTGAAAGGCTTTGTTGGCTCCGGTGGTGGGTTAATTGTCACTGTCGGAGACCGCATCGATCAAGATGCATATCGGCAGACGCTAGGAACCGGCAAAGATTCGCTGTTACCGTGCAACTTCGTGCAACCTATCGGCGATGCGCTAGACCACGATCAGTTTCGTGTCATCGCAAATCTCGATTACAACCACCCAATTTTCCGATCGTTCAAAGATCCCAATCACGGTGATTTTGGAAAAGCGCGTTTCTATCGCTACCTCCAAGCGGTCCCGTTGGCGAATTCAGCGGTATTGGCAAGTTTCGATGATGGGAACCCCGCCCTATTTGAGAAGGTCTACGGAAACGGTCGGGTATTGTGCTTCACCTCGACGATTGATCGGGAATGGACAGACCTACCCATCCATGGCGTCTATCTCCCGTTTCTGCATGAAGCTATAAAATATCTCGCGCTCAAACGAACGGAGCAACGCCCCGACTATCGTGTTGGCGATTCAGTCGAGTTGAGTGGCTATGAACATCCGGCGGGAACGGAAATCGCTATTTTTACGCCAAACGGAGAGGAAACTCGAACTCAAATTAGCGAACACGGTAGCGTCTTCTTCGACAAAACTGAGCAACCCGGCATCTACTCAGCGCACATTTCAGGGGAGGTACCGCGCTATTTCGCCATCAACCCGGACACGGTTGAATCTGATCTCGCCTCCCGGGATGTGGAAGAGTTGACCAGCATGTTGACTGGCGATTCTGAAGCTGTTGTAACCACAGTTGCCACCTCGGAAATGATCACGCAGTATCACGAAGATGTTGAAAAAAATCAGGACGTCTGGTGGTATCTCATGTTAGGGCTGTTTCTTTTGGCGATCACAGAGATGTTTTTTGCGAATCGGATTTGAAATTTGAATGGATGAATTGAATATGCACACATCCAAATTGATTGGATTCAATCTCAAATCAACTGAAAGGATTTCTCGATGAAACACACAATTGGCTGTACAACCCGGCCTTACGGTTCCCTTACATTCGCCGAAGCATGCGAGCAGATCGCGGCGGCTGGATATACCGACGTTGCGGTTTTCGGCAATTCGGGCAAAGTGGCTGTCGGATCTGAAAGCACGCAAGAAGAGATTGCTGCAACCCGCAAAGCTGCGGCAGATGAAGGGCTGACGCCCTCTATGCTGATCGGCAGAACGCAACTAAATCTCGGTTTGGAAGCCGCAGTCGCAGATTACAAGCGGCTGATTGACAACACTGCCGAGTTAGGAACAAAGTGGTTACTCGATTGCGGCACAGGAAACGAAGCGCACTTCGAGGACTACTTCGAGTTGATGCGTCAAGCCGCCCCGCACGCGGCGGCAGCAGGAGTCAGCCTTACGATGAAACCGCATGGTGGAATCAGCCTCACTGCTGACGATCTCCTCAAGGCTTACGACGCAGTAAATCATCCGGCCTTTGGCATTTGCTACGACCCCGGCAACATCGTTTACTACACCAAAGGTGAACGTCGTCCGGAACCCGATGCGGAACTCGTTGCGCCGACTGTCTCAACAGTAATCATCAAGGATTGTGTCGTTGAAAACAGTAAACCTGATGTGATGGTTACTCCGGGTGAAGGGCTTGTCGATTTTGAAAAAGTCCTCAGTGGACTTGTTGCTGGAGGGTTTGACGGACCGCTATATGTTGAATGCGTCGGCGGGAAAACCCTGGACGAAATTAACAGAAACGTCCGATCCACGCTGAAGTTTGTGAGTGATATTCTGGCGTGATGCGTAAAACATGTAGGAAAGGAAATTCGGAAACTAAGGAAATGATTGCTA
Source organism: Candidatus Poribacteria bacterium (assembly GCA_022567695.1). Taxonomy (GTDB): domain Bacteria; phylum Poribacteria; class WGA-4E; order WGA-4E; family PCPOR2b; genus JADFGN01. The sequence continues at coordinate 13,014 of JADFGN010000091.1, forward strand.
ACTTGACTCTATTTTCAATTTCCGAATTTTCTTCTTGAATCCTGTAACTTGATTTGAACCCCTGAAAAACGTATGTCTGACAAATCCGTCTCTTCCCCGCAAAATCGGCTCTATTTTCTCACATTTGTCCACCTGGTTGTTGATTCCTATGCCACCGTCTTACCCCACCTCCTCCCCCTATTGCTAACAAAGCTTGCGTCTCAAACGGTTGCAAGAAATAGTCTCGCAGGGCTGTTAATCTCCGTTTATAGCACATTTAGTGCCTTCAATCAGGTGATATTCGGTTGGTTAGCGGACAGGGTGCGAACGGTTCATTTCCTCACTTTGGGGGTAGTGTTCTCTGCCGTTTCCTTGAGTTTGTTGGGTGTTGTCCCCTCCCTTTTTCTATTGATGCTGTTCCTCGTCATCGGTGGCGCGGGCGTTGCGGCATTCCACCCTCAAGCCACGGCGCAAGCTGCTACCTTAGCCAGACAAGGCAGAGGGTTCGGCGTTTCGCTGTTCCTTACGGGAGGAAACGTTGGGCGAGCCCTTGGTCCGTTAGCCATCATGTATCTGTTGGTGTATCGCTATGGATTAGAGTCAATGGTGTGGTGTATGATACCCGGACTTTTCGTCGCGTTTCTTGTCCCCAAAATCCTTGGACCGGGGAAACGGATTGAAACCTTAAAGTCGCCTATGCCAGCGCAGGAGGTTATTGGGGCGGGTAAGCGGAGAAATCTTTGGCAAGCACTTCGTCCCCATCTATATACCATCCTTGTGTTATATCTAATCGCTGTTTTGCGAACAGTCACGACGGTTGGTCTTGAGAACTTTCTCTCGCTGTACCTTGACGAACGGCAGTACTCAAACCTTGCACGCTCGGGGGTTATCGCCCTTTTTATATTCGCAGGTTCAGTGGGTATTATGATTGGTGGATCGCTCTCCGATCGAGTAGACCGCTACAGGTTGCTTCTGTTTTCGTTGCTTGGCGCGCCACCATTGCTGTATGCTTCTCTACATAGCACTGGCGGATTGTTTCTTGTTTTGCTCTTTATCGGGAATTTTATCCTTTCCAGTTCGATCACGGTCAATATCGTACTCACCCAACAGTTGCTCTCTGAACACGAAAGTATCGCTTCTAGTTTGATGATGGGGGCAGCCTGGGGAGTTGGAGGTCTTTTGAACATTCCGGTTGGTATGCTCGCGGATCGGTTTGGACTGTCTAACCTTCTGGACGGATTAGCCATGTTACCGCTAGCCACCTCGATTCTGGTAATCTTTCTCAAACGCGCTCAAAGGTAGTCGTATCGCATAACCTGAAGTTGGAGTGCAAAACTTGTTTTGCTGGAGCGAGTTAAAATGATTCACCGCCATCCACACACTCCTCTCCATATTTATTTAAATAACGCTGAATACTTCGTCACTGCGGGGACTTACAATAAACAACCGCTATTTGATACCTGCACCAAAAAGTCTCTATTGCGAGATCTACTTAAAGACTGCGTCCAACGATTTGCTGTTAAACTCCACGCATGGGTAATTCTGGACAATCATTACCATCTATTAATGCGAGTTGTTGATAAAGGCGATTTGACCAAGTTCATCAAAAGCCTTCATGGCCAAAGCGCGATTCAGATCAACAAGCTGGATCGCTTATCTGGTAGAAAGGTTTGGTGGAACTATTGGGATTATTATCCGCGTAACAAACAGCAATTTTATACTCGATTCAACTATATTCATATCAATCCAATCAAGCACAGCAAGCTAAAGGTGCGAGATGGTGCGATTATCATTCAAGATGGTGCACTGGTCGTGCCCACTTCAAGAATTGCAAATCTGCACGATGCTTTAGCACAATATGAGTTTTCAAGCTATCCTTTTTATTTGCGTAAGTATGGAAAGGAAGGGATGACTCATGTTTGGGAGAACTATCCTATACGGGATTATTTACGAGGTGATGACTTCTGAGCTAAAGTGAACTTGGGAATCCATCGGGCAAGAAACTGTTTAAGAAAGTAAAGAGGCAAAACAAGTTTTGCACTCCAGAGATCTTAACCCGTTAGTATTTGATGTGAATTGATAAACTTACATTTTAGCAGGCAAGTTTTAAATTCAATGCAAATGGCAAAAGGAATCTTCGTCACAGGCACAGACACTGAGATTGGCAAAACCATCATCTCCGGCGGATTGGCGGCTGCGCTCAAAGCATCTGGCGTTGATGTCGGCGTCATGAAACCGATTGCCACCGGCGGTCAACTTTCCGGTCCTTGTCATAGAGGGGTCAGAGCAAAGGTCGTCTCCGAAGACGCGGTTTTTCTCAAACACGCCGCGCAGGTAGACGATGCGCTAGAACTAATCAACCCGATCTGCCTCCGCCACCCACTTGCCCCATCTGTGGCTGCGGAGATGGAAGGCTTATCAATCGACATACGAAAAATAGACACAGCATTCGAGCTGCTATGCCAAAAGCATGAATTCGTCATCGTCGAAGGCGTTGGCGGACTTGCCGTGCCAATTCAGGGAAATATGCTTGTCGCGGATATGGCGCAACGTTTCCATCTCCCACTCCTCATTGTTGCAAGACCTAACCTAGGAACAATCAACCACACCCTATTGACCGTTGCGTTTGCCCGACTATTTAACCTTGAGATTCGCGGGATTGTGCTGAACGGCTTGCGCCGAGAAACCGCTGGAATCGTAGAAGAAACCAATCCGGCAGAAATCGCTCGACTCACCGACCTACCGATTTTGGGAGTTGTTCCTTTCGATGAACGTTTACGACAGAAAACGCCTGACTCGACATTTTTAGCGCAATTTATCAACGACCATATTAACTTGGCAGAGATACAAGATTCAAGATGTAAGATTCAAGATGCAAGATGCAGAACCCCTGAACTCTGAATTCCGAGTTCCCTAATCAGTTTCACACATCAACAAAATCGAGGAGGACTTATCCGCATGTACAGCGCAATCATACTCGCGGCCGGGTTAGGGGAGAAGGTCTGGCCCTACGGCGAATTCCGTCAAAAATGCACAATTCCTGTCGCAAACACGCCGATTGTGCGTCGGTTAGTCAAAAATCTCATCGAGGTCGGTTGCGGCCAAATCATTGTTGTTGTTGGACATCATCGGCAACAGGTCTGCGGAGCCGTCGCCGACCTGCCGGGAGTGGAATTTGTGACGCAGAATCCGCTCGATGGCACTGCAACCGCTGCGCTGGAAGCATCGAAAAAACTGACCAACGATCGCTATCTCATCGTCTATGGCGATATCGTGACAGGCGTGGAAAACTTTCGTCGCTTAATCGAGGCATTTGACAAAAGCGGTGCAGCGGCAGCAACGATGGTGCAACCCCTCGGACACGAGGAGGCGGGAAACTGGATCTGCGCCGGAATCAGCGGCGAACTCTTGACAGGAATTGAAGGCCATCCCCGCGGCGGTTCGCATCGTCTGTGTGGGATTTACGCCTTCAGAACCTCCGCAACCAGCTACTTGCTACGAAATCCCGGCCTCGTCACACGAGTGCCGGTAGGGGGTATGCCAGCCGTTGAAGCAGAGATAGCCCAGTCGATGCAAGTGATGCTTGATGATGGGAAAGAGGTATTGGCGGTTCAGACCACCGAATTCTTTGTTGATGTTGATAAACCGTGGCACGTTCTTGAGGCGAATCGGCGGCTGATCGATTATCTAGCCAAGCGCATCGATCAAGATAAAATCGCGGAAGGGGCATCAATCTCTGACGCGGCGGAAATTCATGGACACGTCGTGTTGGGGAAAAACTCCGTCATCGGTCCTCGCGTCGTCGTGAAGGGAACATTGATTGCGGGGACGAACAACAATATCACCAACGGCGCGATTTTGCACGGAAACATCTTGGTCGGCAATCAGTGCCGAATCAGTGACTATTGCGACGTCGGCAGTAGCGCAATTGGTAACCGCTGTATCATCGGGCACGGTGCGGAGATGTCAGGTGTAATGTTTGATAAGGTGTATCTGTACCACTATTGCGAGATGTCGGGCGTGTTCGGCTGTGCCACCGACATCGGTGCGGCGACCGTCTGCGGCACACTCCGGTTCGATGATCGGGATACGCCGATTCAGGTCGAAGGACGCCATGAAATCCCGCCTGTCGGTGCAAATGCAACGTACATGGGCGACTATTGCCGAACCGGCGTCAACGCCATCATCATGCCTGGTAGACGCATCGGCTCTTACAGCGTCGTGGGTCCGGGCGTCATTTTGTACGAAGATGTCCCAAGCAAAACGATGATTCTCGCAAAACAGGAGTTAATCAAGAAACCGTGGGGCCCGAATCGGTACGGGTGGTAGGCTACAAAATCGGTCGCTTATTTTTTCCCAAAAAAATCATATCACGAGAACCTTTTCCGCTTGTGTCTCGCCTTTATAGATGGAGGAGGTGAGCATAGTGGAAAAACTGGACGACGAAACATTGGCCCGCTTAAGTGCGCAGAATCATGAAAGTGCATTCGCGGAGCTAGTCCGACGGTA
>JADFGN010000643.1 GCA_022567695.1 Candidatus Poribacteria bacterium
CCAATTGGCAATGTGGCGAGAAAGCCACGAGGTGAAAAAGCACCTGTCTGTCAAAGATTTTACTTCAATCAACCAACAACATGAACAATTGCGTCTACAGACCGACCACGGTAGGGAAAAACTGCAACAATTGAATACTACTATGCTCTGGGAGCAACCTGAGCTTTTCTTACCACGATTCTCAAAAGCGATAAACGAGTTGCCGGTCGAGTTGGTCGGCGTTGAGGAACTTGCTCAAGCCCCCCGAGCAGGCTATCAATCGTTTCCTCTACGCCTGACTTTTAGTGGAGATTACGCGGGGTTTTCTGCATTATTATCAACTGTGGAACAGATTGCCCCTCCCATACGAATCGATGCCATGCGGATATATCAGAGAAAAAAGTATCCATCCACTTTATGGATGAGTCTGACAGTCGCCCCAATGTATAATGAAGCCGTAAAAACGCCAACCGAGATTGAGATTCCAGTTTCGGCTCAGTTGCGTATTGGGCGCAATCCGTTTGCATTTGATGAGGTCACCGATGCGCCGCAACCCATATCCAATAAGAAAAGCGTCTCCCCTAAGGTGCCTCTGCCCAAACTGACCGGCATCCTGTGGAGCGAGAAGCAACCGATGGCGATTTTTACCGATCACCTTTCACGCACGTACCTCGCTGGTGTGGATGAAGTTGTCGCGGATGCAAAAGTGATTGCAATCCACCCGCAACATGTTGTTCTCATGCAAGGTGGAATCAAGCATGAACTCGGCCTATTTGACGAAGATCCAGACGATACCACAAATGATATGAGCTACCTAACTCCTTCCAACGAAAGGGATAACAATGTTTCTAGGGCTAGCAGAATCTCTCGACCTAGAGGAGATAGAGGCAATATGCCACGTGTTTCTCCGAAAACATATCCGTCGACAAGAATCAGTCCAAATCAGCGACAGAGGAGACTGCCCAGACGGAGTACTTCAATAGCTCGCCAGAAGAGGCCACAAAGATCTCCTAATCTGAAATGATTGGAGAAGCACGCGTTGCATAGCATTCTGTCGGGTTTGGAAACCCGACCTACTAGGACATCCCATTTTTGAAATGGCATTAGGTTGCATATCATGAAATTCCGAATTGCCGTATTAAATCTTGAGCAGAATCATAAAAGGTGGGAACAGCGACGAGAGCTTATTGTTGAACAGCTTGGTGAACTTCGCCCGGATGTGTTTGCTCTCAACGAAGTGTGTATCCCGCTGCAAACAGGACGATGGCTTCAGCAAACGGCCAAAGAACGTCTGAGGCTCGAATATGCACTCATCCAGCAATCGAAAGTAAATGGGTCATCAACTGTCGATGGAGAAGCGCTTCTGACGCGGTATCCTATTGTCGAAACGTCGAATTTAGACTACCGCGCCCGTGACGCCGTTGCGTTGGTGACCCGTATCAAAATCGCTGACCAACTCTTGGATATTTACGTAACCCACTTGTATATGTCACGGGGAGATGACGCACTTCGGCTCTATCAGGTTCAGCAACTCTTGGCGTGGATTGAGTCCCGTGATGATGTTGACGCGCGTATTGTCTGTGGCGACTTTAACGCCACGTTGGACATGCCATCGGCTCAACTGATGACCAGCGTCTTTCGGCCAACGCAGACCGACCCCACCGCCTTTACGCCATTGCAAGATGTCGATGGAACTGTTTCACACCCCTATTGGGAGCGTTTTGATCGGTGCATCGACTATATCTGGATTTCCGGGCCGCTTGAAGTGCAAGCGAGTGGCATCTGCTTTAACACTGCCAGCACTAAAGATGCGACATTATGGCCTTCAGATCACGCGGGGGTCTGGGCGGAATTAAGCTTCGTATGAGCCGTGCACTGTGACACAAGTCTTGACGATGCTCCACGACACATCACGATTAATGTCACAGTGTCTTAATTAAGGGCTTCCGGTAATAACCCGACCGATTCCAAAGGTATAAGCCGTAGGTAACGAAAGCGAAAACCTTTGAAAATAGGGGAAGGACAACAGGTTAAGCACGTTCTAGCAATGACAAGGAGAGTTGTGATGAACCAATCAGATACAGAGATCAAGAAAGTATTCCTCAGTGCTACGTACAAAGATTTGGTTAGCCACCGTAAAGCCGCCATCGAGACAATTCAGAGGTTTGGCTGGTTTACTGTTACTATGGAGAACTTTGTCTCACAAGATGATAGACCCAAGGAGCTCTGTCTTAACCTGGTCAAGAAATCGGATCTCTATGTGGGCATTTTTGCACACATGTATGGCTATATCCCTGAAGGAGATAACCAGTCAATAACAGAACAGGAGTATCGCTGCGCGTGTGAAAATGGTATTAAGCGTCTCATTTTTCTTGTAGATGAAGACTATCCTTGGCGCAAGAAGTGGATTGACAAAGATAAAAATGAACAGTCGCTATTTACTCTTAAAGACGAATTCAAGGCCAATCACACTTGCTCGTTTTTCACTACCGAAGATAATCTTTCAGCTTTGATATCGGCTTCACTGGCAAAGTATACACGCGAAGAACTGATGAAGCAACTTCTTGAGTGGTCGCAACGTGTGCAATTGCGTCCAGACGATCAGATTCCAAGAGTTAAGCTTCGCATATACAGACATCCACATTTTCCTACTGATGTCAGATGCCTTATTGTCAATGAAAGCAGCTTTCCTACTTCTGTTCGGACGTCTCTGGACGTTAAGATAGATGGTCAGGAGTACAAGCATCCGGTTCCAGGACATTACTCTGGACAGGAAACATGGGACTTACCGGCTAAAGAAGGTTATGAAGGACACTTCGATCTTGAAACTTCCATTCTGAAACCGGCGGGATTTTCATATTCTGGATTGCGGAGATTTCCAAAGAATCTTGAAATCACGATCGAGTATAAAGCGCTTACTCAGACAGGCAAATGGCATAGTCTGGGTTGTTTGAGATACAGATACGATTTTCAGCAAGAGAAATGGCAGATCATGGTTTGATATTCAGAGCCGAAAAGAAACAGAAGAAAAGCTATTTCGTTACGGTGTCATTGGAACATCTCAAGACATGAAGAAAACTGATATGATTTCAGAGATTACATTCCAAGTTGGAGATCCGCCTGCGGTGGAGGCGCTTGTGCGCCTTCGAGAGTCTGTTGGATGGGGTGGATGGTCAGGGGATTACGCTACGGTCTTTGAACGCTACAGCACTACGGTATCGGCCTACTCCGCTGACGAAGAGTTGATCGGGTGGACTGCTCTTGTGTCGGATGGAGTGCGCCACGCGTTCTTTGTAGATGTTATCGTGGACCCATTACATCAAGGCCGAGGTATTGGTCGGGAACTTGTGACGCGGGCGATTGACGTTGAGCAGGCGCGCGGGATCTCTTTATTTCACGCGGATTTTGCTAAGGAAAATGCTCCGTTCTATGCAGCGTGCGGATTCACGCTATGTGGCGGCGCGTATCTGGACACCGCCTGTTCAGTAACTCGATAGATGACACCTGTTATTGCGGAATAGGGGATGAGTCGTTCACCCTTATAATATCCGCGCCAATACTTGCAAGTTTCTTTTCGATGGATTCATAACCGCGATCGATATGGTACACGCGGGAAACAGTCGTTTCGCCTTCCGCTGCCATCCCTGCGAGCACCAACACGGCTCCCGCACGGAGGTCTGATGCCATAACTGGTGCACCATTTAGTCTAGGGGCACCGCGTATGACTGCACTGTTTCGGTCAACTTGAATATCCGCACCCATCCGGTTGAGTTCACCGACGTGTATAAA
>JADFGN010000644.1 GCA_022567695.1 Candidatus Poribacteria bacterium
GTCATCGTTTGCATTGATTTTCCCTTATGTAGTTCCTTCCAAAATCATCGCCACATTCTCAGCAATCCGTCCTTCCAACTGATGCGCCCCCGCATTCAGGACTTCCAATTCCTCATTCAGTTCTTCCAACCGTTCCGCAAAGTCGAAATCATCTGCTTCCCGATCGGCGACACCGACATAACGTCCCGGATTCAGACTCCAACCTTGTGCCTCGATTTCTTCAATAGTGGCAACTTTACAGAGTCCAGCAACGTCAACATATTTTCCATCGGGGAAGTTCTCAGTCATCAGTTCCGCACTGTCGTGTTGGTTCTCTGGTGCTTGTTCCCGATAAAGTCTGGCAATGTTGGACAGGAACTCGATCTGCTGTGGTGTAAACTCCCTCTGCGCCCGACTGATCTGTTGATAGATATGCCGTGCGTCAATGAACAGGACTTTATCGCCTCGATCCGTGTGCCGTTTGCTCTTGTCAAAGAACCAGAGGGTACACGGCAGTACGACGGTATAAAAGAAGTTCGATGAGATACTGACCATCACATCAACCGCACGAGACTCGATGATTTGCTTGCGGATTTCCAACTCAGAGGCACGGGCATCGGCGGCGGCGTTCGACATGACAAAGCCTGCACGTCCAAACTCCGAGAGGGAACTGTAGAACAACTGAATCCAGAGGTAGTTCGCATTATCCACACGGGGCATCTTAAACGGGAATCGAGGGTCATCTTTGATGCGTTCCTTGTCAACTCGATCAACGTTGAAAGGGGGATTTGCCATCACGAAATCAAACTTTCCCAAACACCGATGCGGGTCATCATAATAGCTGTTGGCTTGCCGCACATCGCCTTCGAGTCCATGCACGGCAAGGTTCATCTTGCACAGTCGAATTGTTTCTGCGACCCGTTCAATCCCATGAATGCTAATATGACCGTTGCCGTTTTTCTTATGATTGTGTATGAAGTCAGCACTCTGAACGAACATACCACCAGAACCACACGCCGGGTCAAGGATACGCCCTTGAAATGGTTCGAGAATCTCCACGATCAGCTTAACGATTGAAGTCGGTGTGAAGAACTCTCCCCCACGTTGCCCTTCGGTCATCGCAAAGTTGCCCAGAAAGTATTCGTAGACCTTCCCGAAAGCATCACCTTCGATGTCCATCGGAATCTGTTCCATGATCCGAAGCAGTTCAATGAGGGTGTTCTTTTCGAGACGGTTATAAGTCTTGGGCAATACGCCATCAAGCTGTGTGTTCTCCGCCTCAATCGCCTTCATCGCGTCAGTGACAGCTTGACCCATGTTCTCACTCTCAGGAAGGTTGAGCAGGTGTTGAAATCTGGCTTCCTCCGGCAGATAGAACACACCACGAGCATGATATTCCGTCTTCGGATCTGTTCGTCTCCGTCTTCCAGTGGTTGCCGTACCACCGATCTCCTTCTCAGCCTGAGTAAACCGATGATCGGCATATCGCAGGAAGATGAGACCCAACACGGGCGTTGAATACTCAGAGGCTTTGAGGGTTGAATTGGCTCGGAGTTCGTCAGCCGCACTCCACAGTCTGCGTTCAATTTCGTTTAGGTTTGTGTTCACAGAATCTACCTCGACTTTGTTTATGACTTGTCCTTTGATTGCTCAATGCGGAACGGGTCGATATTTATTGAGTCCAATCCTCAAGCTGTAATCCCAATCCGACGATTCTCTGGAAATCCGAATCAGAGGTCACGAGTACGGCATCAAGAGCAAGAGCCGTCGCAGCAATCCAGAGGTCGTTTTCTCCGAGTGGTGTCCCTTGCTGTTCGGCTTGACGTTTCATCTGGGCGTAATAATCGCCAGCTTCTTCGGGAACGGCAAGGCACGGCAACCCTGCAAACAAGCTGATGGCTTGGTTCTCTAAAGATTGCCGTTTGCGTCCGATTGGCATTCGTTCAATTCCAAACAGAATCTCACCACGCACAATCGGGCAGATAAAGGGGTAATCGGCGACTTGGACAGATAGCAGACGAGCCTTAACTCGTGGATTATTCGCCATTAGGTAGCTGCACGTTGATGTTTCCAAGAGATACTTTATCATTGGTCTTCTAATCCATCAGATTCTTTGAAGGGTGACTCAAATCGCATTGGAATTTCTCCTTCTTTAATCGACTGAAGCAGAGCCTCTGCATCTTCCATCGTCACCTCATTTGATTTCTCAATAGCTTCAATGACTCGTAGAGCAATCGGATTTTTGCCGGTCGTTTTCGGCTCTTGTTTCTGCTTTGATTTCCATGTTAGAAATTCGAGATAGTCTTTCAGTTGTTCAGTTTCCCGGTCTGGAAGCTTATCCACTGCCTTGTGTATCCATTCTCTCGTTACGGCTTGCATTGTTGCCCCCTTTCAAATCAATTCCTTTTAGGCGTCGGTGCCTCGATCATTTGCTTGAGCTGCAATTCGGAAAGGTACTTGTCATCATGAGCCAAATAGTACCTGATTCAACGTGTCCCGATCAAGCCAAATTGGTTTGAATTCATTCACAATTTGACAGAATGTGATGAATGTGATATGATAAGCGAGCATCATGTCTGACATGCTGGAGGACGGAGTGACAAAAAAGAGGGACAGCAATCGCAATTCAATCCCTGTGGGCATGGGGGCATTTCCACCCTCACCAACGCAACCGAGTTATTTGCCGATCGGGTCATCAAGAAAACGGATAAGGGTCATAGGCGGACTGGCTCTGATTGTGCTTCTCGTTTCCACGGTATTGTGGCAAGCTGGATATTTGGCGGAAATAACACCGCTTTCAAATTTCTTTGTCAATTTCTACGCCCAGATCAAGCAGATTAAGTTACCCAAAATTGCGCTTCCTGAGAAAGCGAACCCGGTCACTGAAGAACCCATGATTCTTGAAGATCTTCCGCCGCCAATACCTAAACTAGATCCGAACCTTTTGATTGGGCGTTATCCCGTTAGGAAGTATACAAAAATCTCATATTCCCCGCTACCAACGGAGGGTGTGATAGCCATTATTAAGCGACATCGGAATAAAATTTTCCCGAAGAAATATCGCAATTACAGAACACTCGCTCGGTATAATCGTATTCGTCCGCCGAAATATACCCTGGTCAAGGGTGCCAAATTTCTGATTCCCACGGCTGAACATATTATGCTTCCAAAAGTCGGGTATGAAGATGAACTCGACCAGCTTCAATCGAAACTCGATAGTGATTCCAACAACTCGGAATTACTGAATCAGCTTGGTGTGATTCGCTTCAAACGAAACGAACTGTATCAAGCAGCCGCAACTCTACAAAAGAGCGTCAAGCTAGTTCCAGATAGCGGTATGTTCCACAATAATCTTGGGTATGTCTACTTAATCCTTGAGGATAACAAAGCCCAATTTGAATTGGAGCAAGCCATTACACATTCAGAGAATTCTGCTGTTTCGCTTTGTAATCTGGGAACACTCTACATGACTGAGCAAAAGCTGGATTTAGCGATTAAAGCTTTTGAGGATGCTTTGGCACAGGAAGTCAATCTGCCTGATGTAAAGTATAACCTGGCACTCGCGTACAAAGAGATTGGACAAATAGGTTCGGCAAAAAAACAAATGGAAGAACTCTCACAACTACTGCCTGATGACGATCGGGTGAGGTCGGTGCTTGAAGAGTTGGGAACTAAACCAGATTCGGTTGAAAAAGAGTGAATCCAACAGATCTCTTTTCCCGGCGTCGATGATTGATTGTACCTCGACGAAAATCTCAAGTGGCTTGGGCATCCCAA
>JADFGN010000092.1 GCA_022567695.1 Candidatus Poribacteria bacterium
TGATCGCAGAGCGGGGGGTGTGGATTGCAACCAGCGCATCCAAGTTGTCGGCATATGAGAAAGCCATGACCTGCGGCTGACCGGTTAGCGTGGTCGCTTCTCCAACCCAATCACTTTTCGTCGAAGCCAACTCACGTAGATTCTTCGGCCCGCTGTCGCGCCGGAAAGTAAGTGGTATATCTCCGACATTGACGCCGACTTGGTCCGGTCGTGCGGTGTGAAGCGCTAATTCGCCGTTTGCCCGAACCACACACATGTAACTACCGGAATAGGGCATTTTGGTTCGTTCCCAGAGCTGCTGTAATTCCTCATAAACCTGTGTGTTCGCCATCGATTGACTCGATATTCCCGCATATTCTCCGAAGGCGCGAGCCAGATTTAAGTTGTGGTCGAACGTCCCTTCGAGAATGAGGTTTCGACTCCAAATGTAGGCAAAGTATCCGACAAAGCAACTCCCAAGAACTGTCAAGACGCCCAGCAGAATCGCTGTGCGAGTCACCTGCTGCAATTTTAGCGGCTGCGGTGGGTCGGTTGTTTCACTTCGTTCAACTTGCGGGTTCAGATTATTCGCGTCGTGCATAGAAATCTCCTGTCGCCGAACGCTTCGAGAACTCTGGTGAATCCGGCGACGATTCGTCTCCTTCACTTCGACACTTTCGATGGGTATTATACTGAGATTTCAATGTCAGTCAAGGATTAATCAACAGATCGACAGATTGTCAGATGGCTTTCATCTGTGGTCAGATTGGCTACGGAGTCAACGAAACTGGCACATCTACCCCCATGATCCGCCCGATTGAGGCAGGCGATTTTGACGAATTGTCAAGGCAAAAGGCATAAATCCAGCCGAAATTGACAGAATGTCAAGAATCGCGAACAACAGTGGCTCAAGACGACTTTCGTTCTCTCGTAGCGTTTTTATCGTGAAATCCGCACCACGTCTCGGTTCAAGGGAAACGTTGCGGTTGATTTTTCATTCAATATCGATCTGGCACAAGGCTTGCTCATGAGGTTGGGTTGAGGCACGGGAGTCGAGCTCCCGATGGATCGGGCAGGTTGTAAATCCCGCAAGGCGAGCATCCGGGCAACCTTTGAACAAGATATTATAGGCGTAACAGAACTGAAGTTGCGATAAGACCCCATAAGGGAGAACTATTGAACTGGAAAGAATTTCATTGCCTGTTGATATTCACTCGCAACGTCAGAGAGGGCAAGATCTCGGTAAATTGCCAATCCCTTTTTCTCGGAGTGACCCGAGATTTACTATATGCACGCAGTTCTATAGTTTTGCATTTTTCAGGCATCAATTTTAACAAAATGGTAACACTGCAATCAAGCAATCAAGCAAAGGATCAGGTCATCACGGGTGCATAGTGGTTATCTACCAAAATTCACGAAGCGAGATGCATTATGAGTTCCGTTCAAAAGAATTCGGTACCACGACAAAAGCAAGCCAAGTTCCAAATCGAAATTATCTGGGTGGCACTCGCGATAGCCATCTTTGGTGGATTCGCCCTAGCCTTACACCTGTCTTTTCTCATCGGCTTCAATCTGTCTCTGGGGAAGGGATTTGCGGGCCTTATTCAGACGCACGGACATCTCCAACTCATCGGCTGGGCGGGGTTGTTTATCATCGGAATCAGCCTTCATTTTATTCCCCGGCTCTCCAGCGTTCCCATTTCGGAGTTCAAACCCATCAAACAGATCCTCTGGCTGATTGGGGGCGGTCTTTTACTTCGGCTGGTAAGCCACACCGTTTTGCCCTATCTCGAAGGGCATGTCCTTTTTGTTCCCATCGATTGGTTGGTTGCCACATCCGGACTGATTGAGTGGTATGGGATTCTCATCTACTTATCGTTGCTCATCGGGACGATTTGGGGCATTGATGACACAAGCAAACGTCCGGGACTGCTGTCGGTCAGACCGTTTTTCGGCATGATGGTGGTCGGCTTTTTCCTTTATGCGACGGTCAACATGGTCTTGCTCATCCGGATGGCGCTGAACAAGAACGTCGTGGTGAATCAGGGATGGAATGAATTTGCCATCGGCGTCTTTACGGGTATGGTGCTCTTGCCCGTGGCGTTTGCCTTTTCGATTCGGATGTTCCCACTCTATCTTCGTCTCCCTGCAGCAGATTGGGGCGTTCACCGCGTGGCTTACCTTTACCTCATCGGCTTCGGTCTGCAGATGCTGACGAGCATTCCCTTGAACCTCGGTTGGGTTACGCATTACCTATCCGATGCGGGGATGTTGGTCAGGGGCAGCGTGATTCTGTACGTCGTGTGGAAACTCGATGTGCTCACGCGGGTGCAAGAGCCGTGGACCGTACACCGCGAACTGCAACCCTCTCCAGACCGCCGTCCGACCCGACCAAATATACCGGATTACGGTGAATTTGGTCGATTTGAGCGGCTCGTTTACGCCGCTTACGCATGGCTTGTTCTCGGAGCGCTTGCCGAGATGCTGATTGGCGGTTTCGGGCTTTTCCGGTATCCGTTGAGCATCGGTAGCGATGCCGTTCGACATATCTATCTACTCGGTTTCATCACCAACCTCATTCTGGGCATGGCGGTGCGGATGATTCCGGGCTTCATCGGAAAGCGACAAATCGCGAGTACAAAACTGGTGGACGCCACATTTTGGTTGGCAAATACAGCGGCTGTGGGTCGCGTGCTAATTCTCCTTCTGCCTTCAGGGGTATTTGAAGTGATACCGGCGATCGCGGTCGTTGTTGAAACGGCTTTTGGGCTTTCAGGCATTCTGGGGCTGGGAGCGGTCGTTTGCTTAGCGGTCAATTTATGGAAGACTGCCCATGTGAATCACCCCAAATTTTCATAAGAATGACAAGCGCCCATTCAGATATTCTTGGTGTTTAATCGCCTTCGGGGTTGGGATCGCCTATCTCGTCTGGGGAGAGTATGAAAAATTCAAAGGGCGGCGAAGTCCATTTTCAGAGCCCGTCGAGACGGGTGAGGTTTCACTCAATAGAACCAATGATCAACTCAAGAAGGAAGGCAAGAGAAATGAGAAAGATAACAGATAAACCCAACATGGGGCAAATCGATTTTAACCAAAATCCATTTCTGGTCATCTGGGAGGTGACGCAGGCATGTGACCTCGCTTGTATTCACTGTCGGGCATGTGCCCAACCGCTTCGTCATCCCCTCGAATTAACCACCTATGAAGGTTTCGAGTTGTTAGATGAAATCAAAAGGTTTGGTCAGCCGCTTTTAGTGTTTACAGGCGGAGACCCTCTTTTACGCCCGGATATCTTTAATCTGATTACTTATGGGACGGAGAGGGGACTCCGGGTAACAATGACGCCAAGCGGAACCCCGCTGTTGACGAAAGAGAATATCATGAAAGCCAAGAAAGCGGGTTTAAAGCGGTTGGCAATCAGCCTAGACGGATCAACCGCAGCGATTCACGATGCGTTTCGGGGTGTGCGCGGCTCTTACGATTGGACAATGGCAGGGATTTTTGCGGCACGGGAAATCGGGCTACCGTTACAGATCAACACCACAATGACCCGCCACAATCTCTCGGATTTGGAATCGTTGGCGAAAAAGATGTGTGAATTTTCGATTGTGCTATGGAGCGTCTTTTTCCTTGTTCCCACAGGACGTGGAAAACATGAGGATAACCTGCGACCGGAAGAATATGAAAATGTCTTTCATTTCCTGTATGACCTGTCAAAACAAGTGCCGTTTGACATAAAGACAACGGCGGCGCCACACTATCGGAGGGTTGTTCTCCAACGTCGTAAAGCCGACCGGCGCACAGGGAACAAAAGCACTCCCGTAGCGGAAAAACGCTTTCAGCCCGGCTTCTCTATCGGCGAAGGAATCGGGCGGGCGCCAAAGGGTGTCAACGATGGAGTTGGATTCATCTTCATTTCGCATACCGGAGAGATTTTCCCCAGTGGATTTTTACCCCTCTCCGCCGGTAACATTCGTAAAAAATCCCTTGTTGAGACCTACCGTCATGCGCCTTTATTCACTGATCTTCGCAATCCTGATAAGCTGAAAGACAAATGTGGACGGTGTGAATTTCGGCGAATCTGCGGGGGGTCACGTGCGCGTGCCTATGCGGTTCATGGAGATTATCTCGCGTCAGATCCATCGTGCGGTTATCAACCGGCGACTTCTCGTCTGTGATTAACCTAATGCGACATCAAGTACCATCATGACCAAAAACCCGATCATCGCCCCCATCGTGGCGAGATCGGTATGACCGCCACGCTGAGACTCCGGGATTAACTCCTCGACGACCACGAAAAACATGGCGCCTGCCGCAGAACTCAAAGCGTATGGCAGGATAGGCTGTGCAAGAATCACCGCCGCCGCGCCAATCACACCGGCGATCGGTTCAACGGTTGCGGATAACTGCCCATACCAGAAACTTTTCAACCGGGACATTCCCGCCCGTCTCAGCGGCATAGAGACCGCAAGTCCTTCCGGGAAGTTTTGAATCCCAATACCGATAGCCAAGGCGATAGCTGCCGGTAAAGTGGCGGTAGGAATACCTGCGGCAACCGCGCCAAAAGCCACGCCAACCGCAAGCCCTTCGGGGATGTTGTGTAACGTGATGGCAAGAACCAGCAACACGCTCCGCCGCCAGACGGTATTAATCCCTTCCGCTTCCTCTATCGGAAAACCGATGTGGAGATGCGGAAGTATCTTATCCACACCCAACAAGAAAATCGTCCCCAGAAGAAAACCCACCGCAGCCGGAAACCAAGCCGGAATTCGTTTACCCTCAGACATCTCGATGGCTGGCGCCAGCAGTGACCAATAACTGGCAGCGAGCATCACACCGGCAGCAAAACCCAGCATGCCATCGAGTATTTTCCGGCTCATACCTCTGGATATAAATACACTGGCGGCACCCAACGCTGTCAGTCCCCATGTAAAAATGGTTGCCAGAAAAGCCTGCATAACCGGGTGAAGGTTTTCCAAAAAATCTATCATGCTCATCATATTCCGTCCCCATGACCTTTTGCCAATGTCGCGATCGCATTTTCTGATTCCATGTGGCAAATTGCCACCTGAGTTTCGCGCAAAAGCAGTGCCAATGGATCGCCTGTGTTAAGGCGAGATGGGAGGGGACAATGCATGAGAAATCTCCCATGTTTCCGCGCTCCCACTTCCCCTACGCTTTTCCCTTCCCTCCCTTCCTTCTTTCGTTTGCCTACCCATCCGTGTTTTTGACAGAATGTCAGCCAGATTCGGCGCAAATCGCGCTTTTTTGACAGAATGTCGGGCGAAATTGGGCGATTTCCGGCTAATTTGCCAGAATGTCGAAAAACGGAGATACGGGAAGTTCAGAAACCCGCAATTGGTGGGAATCTTGGAGTTGGTATGCTTCTTGCCCTCTCTCTTTGGCAATGAGGCAGTTATTTAGTAGTCATTCCTTAGCAGAAATCTTTAATCCGTTACATTGTAAGAGCGGAACCTCTTCCGCGAAAGCTTGAAGATTATCAACCTTCTCTTTTCCCACTTGTTACCCAAGGAGAAAACCAATGAAATCACCAGTGATTGGCGCCATGGCATTTCTCATAGCAATCCTGCTCGGATTCGCAACGATTGCACCCGCCGGAACAATTATCGGCAATGTTACCTTTCGGGGGGACGCTCCTGCTCCCAAAGCACTCAAAGTTAAAACAGATCAGTTCTGTATCTCTCACGCAAAAGGCGAACTTTCTGATGAACTGGTTGTTTCAAAAGCGGGAGCGATTCAGAACGTTGTGATTTCCCTCCTCAAGGTTAAGAGCAACTTTGGGTTGCCAAAGGAAACACCCGTTGTAGATCAGGTCAACTGTGCCTATACGCCGCATGTGCTTGCGGTACTTACCGGGACGACCGTCAACATCCGCACCAGTGATCCCACACTTCATAACGTCCACGCACACGCCAAAAAGAATGATGCAATCAACTGGGCGATGCCGATCAAAGATATGGCACTGCCCTACAAAACGAAGGCTTCCGAGGTCGTCAGACTGACCTGTGATGTGCATAACTGGATGAGCGCCTACATCGTTGTTCTGGACAATCCCTATTTTGCCGTCATAGGAGCTGAGGATAAGGCAGGAAAGGCCATTTCAGCTTCAGCTTTCCGCGCTTCCCAATCGAAAGGGAGCTATCAGATCGAGAAGATTCCTGCGGGGAAATACCGTGTGCGGGCATGGCATGAAACGCTTGGGACCGCTCGCAAACAGGTCGAAGTTCCCGAAACAGGGGAAGTCAAACTGAGTTTTACCAACGAGGATTTCGTCAAAAAAGGGCGGAAACTTTCTAAGAGATAATTCGTTATTAATAGCTAACCCCTTTGACCACAAGGAGGAACGAAAAATGTATAAACGAATCACCAACCCATCCAGACTGATCACCCTGATTGCGGTTTTTGCCGTTGGAGTATTCTTCTTAATCGGTTGTGGCGATGATGACGCTGATATTACTCATGCCGACGATGACCATGTTGAGGGTGATGAACATGACGATGAACACGCAGAAGCTGAACACGTTGAAGGTGATGAACATGCGGCAAGCGAGAATGCGAAGGCACTGATTCGAGTTGAAATCGCCGATCAGCAAAAACTTGATTCCCAACGCCTCAACGTCGTCACCAAGGTAAACACCACCCAGCTCACTCAGAAGTGAGGGAAAATAGAAGGAGGACGTTAATCATGAATTGCCGGCATCGCATCCTGATTACCTTGAACCTACTTGTTGGTTTGTATGTCCTGCTATCTGTCTTGACCGCAGATGCGATGCCCGCCTTTGCGCGGGCTTATGGAATGACCTGTAACACCTGCCACGCTAGCAGCTATCCGGTGTTGAATCCGTTTGGTCGAGCGATTAAAGAAAATGGGTATCAACTTCCCAAAGGGGCAGAACCCCCTGTTACCCATCTGGCGAGGCAGCAAGTTTCCAACCGTCTCACACTACTTGAACGGGTTCCTTTAGCCATTCGGATCAAGGGCATGATTCAAAGTGAACAACAAGACATTGACAACCCAAACTTCGCAACTCCAACGCAGGTGGATTTTCTATCGGGAGGACCGTTGTTTCAAAATATCTCCTACTTCATCAATTTCGGAATCTTCGCCGACGGGGAAATAGAAGCCCCCGAATTGGCTTTTGTCCAATTCCACAACCTCGGCGGAGAAGGGCTGGCAAATTTTCGGGTCGGAAAATTCAACATACTCGACTTTCAATTTCCAAATCACCGCTCACTGACCATGTCCGTGTCACCGGTGGCGACCGTCAGTGTTGGAAAAAACCCCTTCATCCTCGATACGCACCATGTCGGAATCGATCTCTATGGGCGTCCAAAGTCTGGGCCGCTCTTTTATGAGGTTGCACTCGTCAACGGAACCACCGCAGAAGGTGAAGAAGAAGCGGGTGGTGGACATGGCGGACATGGGGCTATCTCGAGGACGGATAGTGACTCATTCAAAGACATTTTCGCGAGGCTCACATATACCCTTCCAAATCAGCGGCATACCATCGGCGTGTTGGGATATTTCGGAAAAACGGCACTGCCGAATGGCATAGTCACTGGCGATGAGCACAGTGAGAGTGACGAAGATGCCGAGCATGAGGATGCTGAGGTTGAACATGCGGCTCCGGCTCTATTCAGTGAGGATGACCATGCAGACGGCGATCATGTTGAGAACGACCCCAACGATACATTCCGCATTCTTGGCGTTGACGCAGAACTGAATCTTTGGCGTTTCAACCTGCGCGGCGCTTTCCTGATAGGGAATCACGATAATCCGCTCGGAAATGGGGAAAGCGTTAGCTATCAAGGCGTGATGGGAAATATCATCTACCCCGTCAAACGGAATCTGCTTGCCGCTGTGCGTTATGATCAGGTTTTTTCCAGCGACATGTCGATGTTAGAGAAGCAGTTTTTGACGCCTTACATCCACTTTTTGCTATTGGAGAACGTCCATCTGGGAGTGGAATATAACATCAATCTTGATGATACCGATCAAAGCAATGTGAACCTCATGATGGATCTCGCGTTTTGAGGAAAGAAAGGGGGAATCAAAAATGATGCAACGGTCAATCAGCGAACGGCTAATGTTGGCGTTTTACGTAATGCTTGGGAGCATCATTGCTCTGTTGATAAGCTCACTCCCATATGCAACAGCCGAGGAGACATCTGAGTGGCACAGTATCGAATTTATCGGTGTTGAGAAACTACCGGAAACTCCCGAGGCGATTCAGGCGGGAAAAGCGCTTTACCGAAAGAAATGTGTGTGGTGCCACGGTATTAGTGGCAAAGGGGATGGACCCATTGCTTTTCAGATGGGTGCACCCGGCAACCCCAGACCTCGGGATCTGACCAAAGGGATGTACAAATTCCGCTCGACGCCCAGCGGCAAGCTACCAACTGACGAAGACCTCTTTTTGACGATTACGCGAGGGTTGTCAGGTACGTCGATGCCTGCGTGGCGTGGACTGACTGAGACACAACGCTGGCAACTGGTCTACTATACCAAGACCCTTTCAGGCAAATTTCTTATTGAACCACCCGCTGTACCGATCGAAATTGGAAGGGAGATTCCTTTGACTTATGAAAGTCGGAAACAAGGGCGAGAGTTCTACATAAAGTTCCAGTGCTGGCAATGTCATGGAACTTCAGGGCGTGGGGATGGTCCCGCTGCGGTGGATCAGAAAGATGAGTGGAATAATCCCAATCCACCGACGAATTTGATGAATCCAGAAGAGTACAAAGGAGGACGTTCGCCACGTGATATTTACCGTACGCTGGCAACCGGGCTTGGTGGCGCATCAATGCCTGCGTTTTATCCCGCGCTGAGTGATGAACAGTTGTGGCATTTGGCGAACTATGTAGCTTCGCTCGCCGAAAGGGGAAATCGATAGACCCACTCCGCCGTTTTGACAGATTGTCGAGCGAAAATCGGGAAATTTCGCCATTTTTGCCAGCATGTCAATTTCGGCGGTTTATCAACCCTTGCTCTTTCCTACCGCTTCTGCGCCATCAAAGCCGACAAACGCAGACGTGGACTACCATCCTTCCCACCTTCCAATTTTCTCATATTTTCTCATATTTTCTCATATTTTCTGGTCTGGTTATTGCCTTATGAGAGGAAAAGCGGCAAGTGCCCTTCGTTGGGTTTCTTCTGTTAATTGCCAATCGGTAATTCGCTTAATCTGCCTATAGGTCACCTCTTGAGTCAACTGAGCCATCGTATCGGGACCAACATTACAGCCATGAGCCATCACTGCGGCGATAGTCGCGGCGATCTCATCGACAGGGACGCGTCGAAAATCCCATGTCGGTCCCCAGCCTAAAGAAGTCTTTGAGCGAGAGATTTTGGAAGTCTTGAATCCGCGATAGGCGTTGGCACAACAAATTGCCTTGACCGCAAAACCAACGGTCTCGTATAATTTTCTCGCTGGATAAAAATTCCATCATACAACGTATAAATTGACGCCGATGAAAATCAAACATATTGTTACGCTCCTTTTCCTTCTCAGTTTTGCAATCTATAATCTCTGTCCCCTGCTAATGCAGGGGAACTGCGGATTTTCCCTGCCAGATTCTGTCCCGATTGCCGAAAGTTCACAACACTGCCATAAAGAAGTTGCCCCGCCCCGGCTCGATTGGGACCTGAATAAAGGTGTGGCGGGACTCTTTGCCGCGTGCTGTATCCCGACAACTGGCTGTGAAAAAGGAAATTCCAATACCCCGCGACAGGAAAACCGTAACGCGGAGAACTGTTGCGTCATCGGGTTGGAACTCCTCAATCCAAGCAAATCTGACCCTCTAAACCCGCTACTTATCACAGCCCTGTCGCTCGTTGCAGCGATTCCCTCTCCGATCCAAGCCCCGTTCCTTTCCGAACTCGCTCTTCGCCATGTTCACCCCGCCAGACACCACTACGATTATTTCCCCGTCCATCAGATCTCTTTACGCGGTCCCCCGCTTTTTCTCTCCTGATTCTCATTTCTCAGTTACTATTTTTTTCAATCTGAATTAGGGCGCGTGTCATCCTTTCGATCTCCGTCTACCAACGGTCCAATCCACGGAGTCCCTACAGAACATTGCGTTTATTCTTTTATCCCTCGATGTTCCTCTTCGCTTCGGATGGCATCAGCCCTTACGAGTCCCCGATCGCCGATCGGGGGAGGAGGAACCGATGAAACCGTTAGATGTAGATCTGGTCAAACGCACCCAAAATGGAGACATCCGTGCGTTTGAAAAGCTCTTTTTGAGCTATCAAAAGCGAGTTTATAACCTCGCATTCCGCATGTCCGGAAACGAGGCGGACGCAGCAGACTTAACTCAAGAAACCTTTATCCATGCTTATCAAAGCATTGCAAGAATCAAGAACGCGGAGGCGTTTTCGACATGGCTTTTTCGGATTGCCGCCAATTTGTGCAAGAACCATCGTAAAGCGGCAAAGCTCAATTGCGATTCTCTCGAAAATCTGTTTGATGAGAACGGAGAGGTTGCCATTGAAGCGATGGCGGAGAATCCTGAGATCGCTGTCGAGCGCGACGAACGTGATAGTTTGATTCAGGAAGCGTTGAATGCACTCAGCGATGAACACCGCGCCGTGGTCGTGCTGCATCATCTGGAAGGGATGCCGCTTGCGGAGATTACGAAGCTGCTCAATTGTCGTGTTGGGACGGTGAAGTCTCGTTTGGCGCGGGCACGGGAGGAACTGAAAAGAAAGCTACGTTCCTACGTCGAATCGTAGTGCTTGTCGGCGCAGTTCAAGCCACGCGGAATCAAAAAAGATGGAACCGATTTGGCAACCTGTTGTCTGTAATCAATGAGGGCAGCGAAAAAGAAGAATCTGACCCGCGATAAAAAAGTCTGAGGAGAAACGAATGAAACAGATTAGAGCTAAAGCACTTGTGCTTCTCATCGCGTGGCTTGGGTTACCGCCCCCAAGCCGCGCCGATCTCAAACAATACGCACACGCCGCAAAAGGACTCACCCTCAGTATCGGCAGGGGATTGACCTTGAGTAACGATGAACTTGAGGCAGCGCGGACGGATGAGATTGCGCTTGGGATAAACCTTGTCCCCGATGTGTTACAGCTTTCCGTGCCGTTTACTTCCTATCAGGTTGATACAAAAGCCCACGCCGACGATGTGTTGCCGGCAGGAAGCATTGATGTCGATACGGTGGGCGTCGCGCTGACACTGAGTCTTCGGAAAAAGTGGTCGCCCTTTGTCGGCGTCGGTGCGGCTTTCTACAGCTTTGATGAACAGTTCCAAACCGCTGCAAATCTCCAGAACAGTTTTGGTGCGGAATTTTATGGCGGCCTCCGCTTTCGCCTCATTGAGAGCATCTTTGGGTTGTCTCGACTGCATGGAAGCATCACCTATCAACGAACGCTATTGGAACCGGGTGTGAGTGTTCCAGTGAAATCGGACATCGATAGCCTTGAGCTTCATCGTCATAGCATTACGCTTGCCTTGACAGTCACCGGATTGTGATTCTGCTAAATATTGAAGATTCATGTGAAAAAAGATGGAACCGGCATGTCTCAAAATTGTCTGTAATGGATGAAACGGTATTAAAAGGCTTTCGTAGGCGGTGGAGCTCATGAAATGTGAAGCTGTACAAGATCTTCTGGCGGATTATTCAGTCAACGGACTGGACGACGAAACACAGCGCAGACTCGAAGTCCACCTCTCGGTGTGTTCTCACTGCACGTATGAGCTTGAACTCTTGTGGCGCGTCGTTTCCTTCGTCGAAAGCGCACCGCAGAAATCGCCCCCGCCGGGACTCTGGGAAGGCATTGAATCTCACATCCGTCGAAATTCAGAAAAAATGGAAAGAGAGGTTGGTACGAAAAGATGAGATTACTCGCATGTTTTTTTCTCCTTGCCGTTTTGGTACCGTTTGCAATCGGGCAGACGGAAAAATCTCCCGAAGCGGTTGAAGCGGCTTTGGCCGAAAGTATCAACCTACCGACCCTGATTCGTCTGGCGGTGGAACGCAACCCTAAAATCAAAGCGGCGCGGGCAAGCTGGGGGGCGACCATCGAAAAGTATCCCCAAGTCACCGCGATGCCCGATCCGATGTTCATGTACAGTTACTTCGCTCGTAGCATCGAAACCCGCGTCGGACCGCAACGGCATCGACTCAGTCTATCCCAAGCGTTCCCCTATCCCGGGACGCTTGACGCTGCGGGGCAAGTGGCAATCAAAGAAGTAGAGATAGAGCAGGTCAAGTATGAGCTGGTCGTCCGCGATCTCATCGTCGAACTCAAACTGAGCTATCACGAATTGGCGTATCTTATGCGAGCTATCGAGATAACAAAGCAGAATCAACAACTCCTCGACCATATTTTGAAAATCGCCAACACGAACTATGCAAAAGGAGAAGCGACGTTAAACGATGTGCTGAAAGCCCAGAGCCAATTGGCGCAACTGTCGTATGATCTGATTCTTTTCCACGAACTCACCGAAGTGGAGAAAGCCAACATCAACGCCATCCTTGACCGTCCCTCGTCCGCGCCACTCGGATTCCCCATGCCTGTAACCTTCACAGCAATGGATTGGCCCGTTGCCGAGTTGGA
The DNA here is from genome assembly GCA_022567695.1 of Candidatus Poribacteria bacterium. Taxonomy (GTDB): domain Bacteria; phylum Poribacteria; class WGA-4E; order WGA-4E; family PCPOR2b; genus JADFGN01. The sequence goes on from JADFGN010000092.1 coordinate 12,575, forward strand.
AGCTCAAGCGTTGGTGCGACGGGGTGAACTCCGAATCGCGGAATTGAATATCCAGAAGGCTCAAGAAGCGATTGAACTGACGAAATTCAAGACGAAGCCAACTTTCAAACTCGATCTGATGACGGTGGAGACCGGAGAAGCGTTGATGCCAAACACGCTCGATAGTGGAAAGAATCCGTTGTCGATCGGGATTGGAATAACTATTCCGTGGTCGAGCACAAAAAATCGCAGCCGGATTCACGAAACTGAATTGAAGCACGAAGTTGCCATCGCCAACAAGCGATCGATGGAGAATCAAACGTTGGCCCGTCTCAAAAAGATCTATTTTCGCTTGGAGAATGCACGTCGGTTGGTCGAACTCTATGAAAACAGCCTGATTCCCCAAGCCGCAGCTGCAATGGAAGTCGCCGAAACATGGCATCAAGAAGCCCCGAATTCTGGCGAATCCGGCTACAGTATCGCAGGCTTTCTTGAGACCCAAAGCGTCTGGCTGAATTTCAATCTGGCGCGGCTGAGGGCAATCACCGACTATCAACAGAACCTCGCCCGACTTGAGCGGTTGGTTGGTGGGAGTGTTGTGAAATGAAGATTGGCATTCTATCTTTCCTTTTCATCATCCCGGTTCTGCTCGCGGCATGTGCGAGCGGACGACAGGAGATCTATCAAGACCTGATGACCGAATTTCAAGAAGCTCAGCAACCCGAATATTATCTCACGGAGATCGCGAAGACCGTTCCTCAGCCCGAAGTTGGTGAAGTGTCGCAATCAGACAATTTCTTGAGCGAAGTCGAAGCGAAAGTGTTAAAGTTCAAGAAGGAATGGGAAGCGCAGTTGACAAGCGCAAGGCCGATTCCTGAACCGTTCTACGATTTCTCAACGCCACAAATGCAGGAATATCGCCAACTGCCCTTTTCGGTTGCCAACGCTCGACTGGCGGAAGCGGCAAGTTTGGAGATGCTGTTGGCGTTGGCATATGAATGGAATCCGGGACTTTCTGCCGCCCGCGAAAAGGTCAAAGCGGCAATTGAACAATACCCGCAAGCCGCATACCTCGACAACGTGCTACGACAATACAACGCCTTTACGAAGCAACTGGACACAAAGGTCGGAACCTCGCGCCACAAAGAGATGACCGCGATGAAATTCCCGTTCCCCGACACGCTGACGCTGAAAGGGCAGATTATCACCGAAGATGTTCAGATTGCCCAAAAGGACGTGGAAATCGCGCTCAGAAATCTCGTGACGGACATCAAACTGGCGTACTACGATTACCTATTTGTCAATGAATCGATTCGGGTTAACCAAGAAAATCAACAACTGCTACGCCAGACCATCCAGATTGCTCAGACCAAGTATCGTGCGGGAATCGGCAAATATCACAGCGTGCTGATGGTGCAGGTGGAACTGTCAAAACTTGCCGACGCGATTCTCACGCAGGAACAGGGTCGGGAAACGATTATCGCTTGGATAAACACGCGCTTGAATCGACCTGCCGATGCACCGTTGGGGATGCCACAACCGATTATGGATGAGACAATCTTGGTTCCATTAGAGAACGTGTACACTATCGCACTTGAAGGTCGCGGTGAAATTCAGAAGCAAAAGCTGGCAATCAGCAAGATGAAGCTGATGATTCAAATGACGACACGAATGGCGTATCCCGACCCGACGCTTGGCGCAAGTTATTTTGAAGATCGGATGAAGGTGAGCAGTGGCACGCAAGAGATGCCCCCAACCTTTCTTACGCAACGCACCTTGAATCCTGCAAATGCAGTGTGGTTTGGACAGCAAGATGCCTATATCCGTGAGGTCGAAATCAAGGTCGGCGCAATGGAGAAGATGCTCGCAGAGATGGAAAATATGACTCGGTTCTCTGTGAAGCAGCATCACTTTGGGTTGGAGACCGCCAAGCGCAGCATCGCCCTGCACCGCTATACGCTGCTGCCTCAAGCACAGCAGGCACTGGAAGCGGCGAATATCGCCTATCAAGCCGCGCAGGTCGATTTCCTGAATCTTCTCGATGCCCAGCGCACCCTGTTGAAGTTCCGCCTCGAAGAACAGCGAGCCATCCGTGACCATCGCCAACATCTGGCGCAATTAGAGCGGGCAGTGGGGAAGGCGTTACCGAAGCAACCGTTGAAATTGACATCCGACAAAGGAGAGAAAAAAGAATGAAACTCCCCAAACCGCCCTTCGGGTGGGAGGAAGAACCTCGCGCAAAACTTTGGATAACGCTCGTTGTCCTTGTCGTCATCGGGAGTGGAATCGGCGTAGCGTGGTGGCAACTAGGAGAGAGCTTTCGTTTATGGTTTGCCCAAAAAGGAACGGGCACTAAAGCTTCAGCCACAGACCACGACCATGACCAAGATGACGATAGCTACTACACCTGTCCGATGCACCCGCAGGTGGTTCGGGAACAGACGGGCGATTGCCCCGTCTGCGGAATGTCGCTGGTGCTGAAAAAACGGACGGAGGGTGGCGGAGAAATTGGGCTGGTCGAGATTAGCCCGACGATTGTCCAGACCATCGGCGTGACTAGCGAACGCGCCCAGAGACGGAATCTGGTCAAAACCGTTCGCACGAACGGTCGCGTCGCTTTCGATGAGAGGAAGGTGAAAGAGATTAGCGCGTGGGTGCCGGGGCGGATCGAGAAACTTTATGTCAGTTTTACCGGTGATTTTGTCAGGAAGGGTGAACCCCTGCTGGAAATCTATAGTCCGCAACTGTTGACGACGCAACAGGAGTACCTACTTGCTATAAAGGGTCATAAGCAGATACAGAACAGTCCGATTTCTGAAGCGATTACTCAAGCCAAATCGCTCGTCGAAGCAAGCCGGGAACGCCTGCGACTGTGGGGACTTACCGACGCGCAGATTGAAGGAATCCGCGCCGCAGGGCAACCCCAGACCACGATGACCATTACCGCTCCCATCAGTGGCGTCGTGATTCACAAAACCGTCGTCGAGGGAATGTACGTGAAAGAAGGGACTCACCTCTACAAGATCGTCGACCTGTCAACGGTTTGGGTGAATGCGGATGTGTACGAGTCCGACCTTCCCTTTATTCACGTCGGGCAGAAGGCGTCCATTTCCCTACGGGCAGTGCCCGGTCAGACATTTTTTGGAAAAGTGACGTTCATTCATTATGTCCTGAACCCGAAAACACGGACGGTGACGGTGCGGTGCGAATTTGACAACCCGAAGATGCTTTTCAAGCCCGATATGTACGCCGATGTGTTTTTCAACGTTGAGATTGATCCAAACGCCTTGACCGTGCCAGAATCGGCGGTGATTCATGCGGGAAGCCGTCGGCTGGTCGTTCACGACCGTGGGGAAGGAAGGTTCATGCCTGTTGAAATCAGCCTTGGGGCGTTTGCGGACGGATACTATCAAGTGTTGGACGGGTTGAGCGAAGGGGATAAGGTCGTCACCAACGCTACTTTCTTGATTGATTCGGAAAGCAACCTGCGAGCGGCTTTTGCGAAACTGATGGCGGGAGAGAAGGAGGGCAAGGGAGAAAAGGAGAGTGTTTCGGATTTGAGTGAGCTGCTGGATTTTTTTGAGGAGTGAGGCGTGAAACGTAATGAGTCACCTGAATAGCGTTCGCAAGGCACGCTCCAAATCTTGTCGGTGAATGACGCGAAGGATGCCGACTTGGTTTTCGGTTCGTTGAAAGATGACGCGATAATCTCCAATACGAAGTCGGAAAATGCCAGCCATTCCTTGAATCTGCCGAATGGTGTTGCCACGCGGGAAAGGACTGGTTTCAAGCCGTTGCATTCCTCGCACAATTCGATCTCGGGCGGATTTCGGCAAGGCACGCAGATCTGATTGTGAACGATTGGAAAGGTTAACGACGAAATTATTCCGCATTTTCCATTTCCCGGACAAAGGTATCCAGATCTACATATTTCCCTGCTTTGATTTCCTGTTGCGCCGCTTCAATGCTGGCTCGAATCTCCGGGTGGTTGGTAGTGACGTAATCCTCTAAGGCATCGCCAGTGATGTGTCGAAGAAGGGCTTTCGGTTGCCCACGATGGGTGACGACAATATCCTCTTTTTCGGATAGACGTAAATATTTTGAAAGTTTCGCTTTGAACTCTGTGATACTGACAAGTTGCATGGTAACTCCTTTTTCAAATTTATTGGACGGTGATGACTCACGCACGATTATATCACGCCGACGAAAATGGGGGCAAGGGCTATTTCTCCCGTTCTTCAATGATGGCACGACTAAACTCGTTGTCTTTTGGGCGGATGCCACCACGCACCATGCTTTCTCGAAGCTCTTTAAGAGGAACCGTTGGTTTCCCGGAGATTCCCATTTTCTCAAGGAGTTCACAGAATATCTTGGCATGCACCGCCTTGTCTTTTCGGTAATATGCCAGCAATTCCGCACTGGTTTTGAAGTTCTCAGGCTCCTGTTGTTGTGGGGTGGGTTCATCAGTGAACCGGGAAAGTCGATCGGACATCTGCTGCATTGTTGCTTCCAATCGATCGAGGCGGTTGGCGAGGGTTTCAACTGTTTCTGGCATGGTTTGATCCTCCTTGTTCGGTTCAAGACTTGCTATGAGGTGATGAAAGTGGTTAAAGTCTGTTGGGAGTCAGTTTCTGGATTGAAGACCGGTAGCCCTTCTGCTTGGGCCGCACGGAGTAAGCGTTGGTCGGCTGCAACAAGCACCAGATCATCTCCTGCATTTCGCAGGTGTGACCCCGTCTCCAACGCGGAACATAGCACCAGCGCATCGGTTCCGTTAATTGAGTGTCTATCAACGAAATCCATCGCTGTCTGTAAGAGGGAATCTGGAGTTGGAAGCAGCTCAAAATCAGAATCGTCTGCGGTAACTTCTTGATCGAAGCGCATCACGG
>JADFGN010000093.1 GCA_022567695.1 Candidatus Poribacteria bacterium
CCCAACGTGGGCAGCAACATACAGTGACAGCATCATTATCAAATCTAACGATAAATTCAACGAAAGAAAAGCCAAGCTGATTCTCGTTGAAGGCGAGATTGAGATTAAGGTTAGTGGACATGCTGTCAAAAGCTATCTCGAAGATTACAACCTCAATGAGATTGAACTCAAAGTTGAAATGACCGAATCGTTGGTCAGTAATAGCGACGACGATGATGACGGCAAGATCTACCATCTCGATTTCACCTTCAGTCCTCCCGGATGTTATTTTGATAAAGCACTTGAGCTGAAAATTGACGGCGAATATGAGGATACCGGTTATTCCGCTTCACTTGCTAACAGCACAGGGGGCGGTATTGGATATGATCAGCGCAATGATAAGTTTAAGATCTACGATTTCGGTGAAGCAGATGAAGGCTATTTTGATGAATGGTTTTGGGCGGCTTCCTATTTTGACAGCGTTGTCGTCGAAAAAGGCAAAAGCGGCAATATCAATATTAACCCGGAAGCACACATCAAAATCAAAAGCAAGTCAGTTGATGACTATCTTGATGAGATGGGAATCGATTCCGTTGAAATCACCGTTGACATGTACTACGGTTGGGACGGTTCGATATGGTTCGTGTTCGGTCCTTCCGGCACTTTCTTTACGCCCGACAAATTGGAATTGACGATTTTAGGTGGATACCTTGAAAAGGATATGTTGCTCCTTGGCGAAGACGGGGAATTCCTTGAATACAATATCAACAAGAAACAACAGAGCCTCACCTTTTTCATTCCCCACTTTTCCGAATATTACTACGACAACTACGATTATTAGACAGAAAAGAGATCGGTGACGCACGCAACGATTCGGCAGATATGTAAAGTTTGAGATTGACTACGAAACAGCCAAACAGGATGCAATCGTTATGATCGACAAACTGCCGAATCGCAATTCTTGTATTTCTATCATCATCAATTAGCCAAGGAGTTTTAAGATGCGAAGAAACTATTCCAGCACGACACGAAAATTGACCGTCATTGCGAGTTTGGTTTTGGTCTTTGGGCTTACGATGGCATGGGCAGTCGATAACGGTGGAAATGATGCCAGAGAAGCCACCTATGGTAGCGACGATAATCTATATTTTCTCGTACCTCACTTTTCCAGTTACAGCTACGATTTCTACGAGTATTAAACGAATAGCGATAAAAGCTGAAGACCTTCATTTTCTTTTTCGACCGTTTCTGCGGGCATGACTCAGCATAGAGTGTCCCGCAGAATCTGTCCGAAAAATGTATGCAGTACAAGCACTTTATTGACGTAGCCGATAAAGCCGATTTCCTTCCCGTCGTGTCTCGCTCATACCTACCACCCCAATCTTTCAAGTGAACGTTTGCGGTAAGTACCCCTCACCGCCATGAGTTCGCTGCGCCTTTTGCATCCTACGAGTTTGTCTTCCCACCCAAAGGCTAGCCCCTTTTCCCGCTTCTTATCAAACTGCCTCTTGACATCTTCCGCATCCTATGACATACTTTTTCTCGCGATATGATGATGTCCAGCTTTATTGATATTCAGTAGTGCGCAATTTCAAGATCTTGTCTAATAGATACGACTTTTTCACTTAGCCGATTCTAGAACCTCTCCCCCGGCCCCTCTCCTGCAAGGAGAGGGGCCGGGGGGTTAGGTCTGACTGCATTCGGATGATAACTGAAAAACTCGTATAATAGAGCAACGCGAAAGATCTAGATTCTTCGCCAAAGCCTCAGAATGACATTCTGCGGACTGCGGAGATTGGAATGCAGGAGAAGTGGAAATGCGAAATGCGCAACGGCGAGAATCAGGAATTACATTTCGGGCGATGGTCATTGGCTCGGTCCTCGTTGTTGTCAACGCCTATTGGCTCACCGTAACGAGCGAGTTGACGGTATCGCTTTTGACATTCATCTCGCTTTTCTTCAACGCCGTTTTCACGCTGTTTGTCCTCGTCATCGGCAATGGGCTTGTAAAACGCGCATTCCCAAACCACACACTTTCGGCACAAGAGTTGCTCGTCATCTACATCATGGTCGTCATGGTGTCCACAGTCGGTGGCCACACGCTGATGACCTTCCTCATCGGCATCATCGCTCACCCATTCCGTTTCGCAACCGCCGAGAACGAATGGGCAGACCTGTTTTGGCGGTACATTCCATCGTGGTTTGTGCCATCGCAAAGCGTTCTCAATGATTATTTCGAGGGCGAATCAACGCTCTATGACTCACAAAATCTACGTGGCTGGATTGTTCCCATACTCGTGTGGACCAGTTTCATCGCCATCATCTGGTTCACGCTACTGTGCATCAACGTTATCATTCGCGCACAATGGACGCAGCAGGAAAAGCTGGCATACCCGATTATTCAACTCCCCGTGCGGATGACGACAGGCAGCGCGTTTTGGAAAAACAGAGCGATGTGGCTTGGCTTCGGAATCGCTGCCACAATCGAGTTATTCGCCGGGTTGAATCATCTCTTTCCACAAGTTCCAGCAGTAAATGTCCGATTTCACACTATCAGCAATCTTTTCTCCGAGAAGCCGTGGAATGCGATGGGTTGGGTTTCGATTTCCGCGTTTCCGTTCATCATTGGCCTGACATTTTTCATCCCGCTGGATCTCTCCTTTACGGCGTGGGTTCTATATGTGGTGAAAAAAATCGAGCGAGTGATTCGCATCGGGATGCTCGGTGAGGGGGAACTGTATTTTACTGAACGCGCCGGTGGGGCATGGATGACCGTTGGCGTCCTTGCGCTATGGAGTACACGCCGCCACCTCCTTAATGTCTGGCGAAAAGCGTTGGACGCCAATACACCGATTGACGATTCGCGCGAGCCGATGCGGTACCGGACGGCACTCATCGGGACAATCGTCGGTTTAGTGGGCATAAGTGTCTTCTCCGCTCAAGCCGGGATGTCGTTCATCGGTATCGCTGGTTTCATTGTGATTTACTTCGTGCTGAGTCTCGGTGTCACACGAGTTCGCGCCGAACTTGGCCCGCCGTCGCACGAAATCCTCTATCTCGATCCAGGGCGAATGCTCGTCTCAAGTTTTGGTCCACGACGGATCGGTTCAGCAAATTTGACCCTACTCTCATTTTACTATTGGCTCAACCGCCTCAATACCGCTCCGCCAATGCCAAATCAGTTGGAGGCTTTCAAAATCGCTGAACGAACGCGAATCGACCACAAGCGTCTGATTTGGGTGATGATGTTCGCGACGATTCTCGGAACGCTCGCGTCGTTCTGGGGTTATTTACATCTGCTTTACAAGGTCGGCGCAGAATCTGTTGCAGGTTACGTCGTGGGCATCGGTCAGGAGACATTCGGCTGGCGGCTACAGACGTGGCTGACGTATGCCGAATCGCCAGAAAACGGCATGGTTCAGGGATTGGGGATTGGGGCGATTATCACCTGCGGCCTCTATTTTCTGCGGCGGCAATTCTTCTGGTGGCCGTTTTCACCTGTGGGTTATGCGATGATCGCGCACCCGTCTGGTGGGCTTTCCGACTACTGGTTTTCAATATTTCTCGGGTGGTTAATCAAGGTCATCATCGTTACACAATTCGGGCTGAAATTCAATCAACGCGCGGGCTTTTTCTTTTTAGGGTTGATTTTGGGAGATTACATTTCCGCCATCGGCTGGAGTATCGTCGGATTGGTTTTCAATGTGCAGACGTACGTACTTTGGTAAGTTAGCATTTTTCAACGCCAAGACGCAAAGAACGCGAGTATTCTTGATATGTTTCTCTCTGGATTATCGTACCACCTTCGCAACAACAAAGGCTATATCATCCCCCTGTTCCTGGTTTCCTATAAACCTGTGTGCTTCCGCCATCATCTTATCTATCCCCGCTACCGACGATACACTATCCCGTGCCATCTGCAACACGAATTCGGCCAGCCGGTCGTACCCATACATCTCCTCCTGCTCGTTGCACGCTTCCACTAACCCGTCCGTATAAAACACGAGCAAATCTCCGACACTTAATCCGGTTTCCCGCGTGGTATAGCGTGACTTTGAGGATACTCCCAGCGGATAGCTATCCATCGTTAACTCGACAACAGTATCCTCGTGGCTGTGGTAATGGTAGATTCCAGGGTGGCCTGCCTTCGACCATACCAACGTTTTGTGAACCAGATCTATCACTCCGATACAGCAGGTGATGAAGGGGGTACGCCTCAACCGACGACATAGAACCTCGTTGAGTGTATCCAACATTTCTCCGGGAGTTCCATCCCTTACTGCGTATTCGAGCATGCCGGAAAACATCACAGCCGGAATGGCGGCGGACATGTCGTGTCCAGCGACATCAGCAATGACAATCGCCAGCTTGGTATGCGCCGCATCTAGCCAAAGGTAGTTGAAGTAATCACCGCCGACGTGATTAGCGGTGATGCATCTTCCCGCCAGCTCGAGCCCTTCGATGTTTGGTGCTTCGGGAAGTAATCCCATCTGCATATCGTGGGCAACTTCAAGCTCCTGCGTCAAAACTTCCTTGTGTAAAAATTCGGATACTACAGTATTTGCCAAGGTCAAAGAGACCAAAAGTATGACCACAAATGCTATCAAGAAGATTGCAACAGACCACTTTGCTTGCGGATACAAAGGTGCGTATGCCTCCTCCAAAGGGAGATATCCGAGTACGGTCCACTCGGGACCATCAAAATTATCAGAACCGCGAGACCAACCGACTAAGACCTTTTTGCCATTCGTTCTTACGCCGATCACAACACCGTCATTTTTATCCGACAAATCTTTCCAAACTGGCTGAGGGATTTTGACACTTGGTCCTTCTTTTAATATCCTTTCCTTTTCCGCTTCTCGTGTTCCGACAACCAGCCCTTTCCGATTGATGAGTTCGTAGTACCACGTCTTGCCTTTACTGATCGCCCCGATTAGATTTTGGATATTCTCCATATTGTAGACCGCTTTGATGACCCCAACGCTTCTACCGTTGCTCGTCATGATACGCATGTTTATATCCACCGAGTAGACTTCAGCGCTCTGATCGAAAGATACTTTTCCGATATGTTCTCCTTTGCGGATAGCCGCTGCCCACCACTGTTCACCGAAGGGTGGGTCATCGTCGGGCCCCTGATCGAAATCACTCGTTTTATTGGTCGCGGCAATCACATAACCTCTGGTGTCAGTGACGAATATCTCTTTAAATCTGTCTTGAGTGATCGCTTGAAGTCTCTTTAACAATAGTGCTCCAAAGCTTGAAGTCAGTCCATCTCGGTGCCACTCCATTTGTAATTCTTCAAAAGGTCGTTGGCCGCCAGCAATCACTATCTCTAAAATCTCAGGAATGCTGATCCAATTTCTGACTAGGAGTCTAGCATTATCTATTTCTCGGTCGACTTTGTCCATCACTTCAACCGCCAAGTCTCTCTGAGCCAACCCAATTGCCCGTTTCAGTGCTTTCTGGCTCAAAAGGAAGGAGGGCACCGAGGCGGCAAACAAGGGTACAAGCCCAATCAAAAGGAATATGACGACGATCTTTCGCCTCAGTGTTCTGCTTTTCTCACCAGTCATTCCGATTGCTCCCTTGGATGTCGATTGCTGTTATCTCACATCCATGATAGCACGACCACCTCATGTATTCCAGCATTTTCTGAGGATATTCCAAGCCTAAACCCGGATCAGAAGGTTTTCATTCCTTCGATCTTTAATCGTACGCGGTACACTGATGTTCGTGCGGTGATGTAGAGCGTTTTATTATCAGAATCACCAAAAGCGCAGTTGGCGGGAAGTTCTGCTGTGACGATTGTCCCTAAGTGTTCTCCTGACGGTGAAACAACCCATGTTCCGCCAGCCCCTGTCACATAAAGATTGCCTGCGGTATCTACCTTCATGCCATCAGGGCTTCCCCGCGCTTCGATCGCCATGTCCACCAAAATCCGTCCATTTGCTAAAGTTCCGTCTTCAAGCACATCAAAAGCACGCACATGCCGACGTGCCGTGTCATCGATGTACAAGGTTTTTTCATCCGGCGAAAACGCTAGTCCATTGGGTCGATCGAAATCATTAATGAGCAGCGTAAGGGTTCCATCGGGAGCGATGCGATAGACACCTTGAAAATCGATCTCGCGTTCCGCTTCGGACACCCCATACGGCGGATCGGTGAAATAGATGCTCCCATCAGATTTGACCACAACATCGTTAGGGCTATTGAGCCGTTTTTCATTATATCGTTCCGCAAGCACGGTGATTGTGCCGTCTGGCTCTGTGCGGGATACACGCCGATTGCCGTGCTCACACGCGATAAGCCTACCAGCCCGGTCATAGGTCAATCCGTTGGAGTTGCCGCTTGGCTCGCGAAACGTCTCGGTTTTTCCGTCTGGCGTCCATTTGACGATGCGGTTCGCCGGAATGTCGCTGAAAAGTAGATAGCCATCTGAATGCCAAACGGGACCTTCTGTGAATTGAAACCCTGTCGCGATTTGCTCAGGCTCACCTGCAAGTATGTCTGCTAAATCAGCTTGAGTGTCCATAGTACCAAAGATGCTGAAGCTGAGACAGCTACTCACTAAAATTCCAAGTGTTTTCATAGTTTAATCTCCTTTGTAACATAAGCGGGTTTCTTTCCGCCATAGCCAATGATATAAAATTTCATTGTCAATGTGGCTGAACGATTAAAAGGATCGAAAGGCGAGGATGAAGAGGAAAAGAACGAGAAGACAAGGAGGCGTGAAACGCGACGCATATCATGTCTCACGCCTGAGATTTGGTTACGGAGCTAACGCCATTGCACGGACTTCACCAAATTCTCGGTTCAGCTTTGTCCATGAATTTCCATCGTCGGTGCTGCGGAAGATTTGACCACTCACGCTGTAAGCCATTAACCAGCTACTCACAGCAGGATTATGTGCAAGCGCCCAGATCGTACTGTTTGCGGTTTCACCCAGATCGGCGCGTTCCCACGAACGTCCTAAGTCGGAGGTGTAAAAAACGCCTCCTTCACTACCGGGAGGTCCGTTTCCGGCACCGACATAAACGCGACCTGAGCCATTTGGCAGATAGATGACTCCTCGGCAATACGACCATGGGAACTCATTTTTGACCTCAAGTGGCGTCCAATGCTTCATATCTGTCGTGATACACACGTCATTATTTGTCGCTGCGACGAGCGTTTTAGATTCGCCGGGGACAACCGTAAGCCCGTGAATATCAAGGCTACTTAACCCTTCACTTCCTGTCGCCCACGTTGCACCGCCATCTCTGCTGATACGCATGCCGTCGATTTCAATTCCGGCATAGACTGTCTGCTCGTCATCGGGGTCGACAATCACCGTGGTAACACGCGGGACGAGCGGCACCCCCTCGCATTCTTCCGCAAGTTCAACATCAAGCTGCTTCCACGTATCTCCGTTATCGACCGATTTGTACAGGGCGGACGGACAGGTACCCGCGTAAAGGGTGTCAGTGGTTTTGGGGCTGATTGCAATTGCCCAAACCTGCCGTTCGTTCATCGGGGAATCAAGGAGTTCCCATTTATCCCCGCCGTTTTCTGTTCGGTAAATACCGGCTTCGGTTCCGGCAAAGATGATCGACGAATCGTGAGGATTCACGGCGAGCGCGCGAATATCACCTTCAACAAACATTCCAGCGCTTGCGCGTCCCCACGAATCTCCACCATCTTTGCTACGCCAGACGCTTTGGCCAATTGTTCCTGCGTAAAGTGTCGGTATTTGAGCCATAATAGTTGTCTCCTAGAAGTTAAAAGATGCAAGATGGTCTAAAAGACTTCCCTGCATCCGAATCCTCGAAATCAAGTGCGGTAGGTTTTGACCGCACTTCCTCTGCTACTCCGGCATGGCGGGAGTAACAGTCCAAAAAGTTCAGTTACCAAATTTACCTGCGCGCTCGAATTGTCTACGAATTACAAACGAGCCAGATTTATCAATATACCCCCAAACATCTTCGATCGAGACAGCGGCGAGTCCCTTTGAGAACACATCAACCTCATCGAACCGAAAACTGATAACCATTCGACCGGTGTCATCAATATATCCCCACCTGTTATTGTTCGCAACTGCCGCCAGCCTTTCTGAAAAATCCCGATTTTCTGAAAAGCGTATCGTTATGACAATATTCGCAGATTTGTCAATATAGCCCCGCCTGTTATCTTTCACAGCTACTGCCAATCCTTCTGAAAATTGGCTGACCGTTTCAAACTGCTGTGGAATAAGCATGTTCCCCGCTTCATCAACAAATCCCCACTTGTCATTGGAATTTTGACCTTCAACTTTTACCGGGGCTAATCCTTCTGAAAAAGAAAGCGCTCGCGCAAACTGTGGAGCGATGACAAAAGTTCCATTCCTGTTTATATACCCCCATTTCCCATTGCCGTTTCCAATATCTACACGCGCTAATCCATCCGAAAAAGGGAAAGCAGAGACGAATTGTTGTGAAATAATCAGCGCCCCTGTTTTGTCAATATATCCCCACAGACCGTCTATCTCAACCGGGGCTAACCCTTCCGAAAACCATAGTGCGCTATCAAACTGAGGCGCGATGCTAGCAAACCCCTTCTTATTTGTGAATCCCCATTTATTGTTGACTTTTACTGCGGCTAATCCTTCCGAAAAAAAGCGTGCCTGCTCAAAAGTCGGGGTGATAATGACATTTCCACTTTTATCAATGTATCCCCACTGATTCTCCAACAATACGGGTGCCAACATGAACAATGAGTCAGCAAGGCTTTCATTGACCAAGTTTGAGTCATTAGCGGAGCCATCCTTGAGCATTTCAGAATCATCGGAGTCGTCAGACCCACAACTCGAGAGCATAACAAACCAAACAAAGAATAGCAAAGCGTATTTCATTTCTGTTCCATGGGAATTAGTTGAGGGGTGGTCATAATTCTGTGGGAACTCGTCTCCGGGTGCGTGAGGTCTGACTCGTCTCCGGGCGTCGCCCCGTTACACGGGATTAAGAAAGTCCGCTACGCGAGACCAAGCTCTGCCCTCGAGCCCTTCACTGCGTTCGAGGATAAACTTCGCGAAGGGACTCCCCCACCCGTAGGGCTTGACTCCCTTCCCAGCCTCGCTTTCTCTTATCGGGAGAGGGATTGCGTGAGGTTTGCGCGAGGTCTGCCCTCCCACAAAATATCTACGAACTGCTGAATCTGCTCTATCGCCTCTTTCACAGCTTCTCGTAATTCCTCGTTGTCATCGTTTTCCAGTCTTCGCAAGGCAGCCAAGACGTTCTTATCCGGATAGATGATTTTTCCGAGCCTTCTGACGGCTTGTAATTTATTATTGTCATCTACGTCTTCTAACTCCGAAAGCAGCCAGTCCTTTGCGATTGTCAGAAAATGGTTCTCAAATGCGGGTGTTCTTTCACACAGCTCTCTGATCTTTCGTCTTCCAGCCGAATCGTCAGGGATACGATATTTCCATTGGTTGAAGCATGCTTCGCAGACCTCTTCGATAAATTCTGTCCACTCATCATTGATATAGGTTTTATATTCTAAAGCACAATCCCTTTTCTTCCAAACGTATTTTCCTGCTTTTAGGCAGATGATTCCCGTCGCTGCGAAGCAGACGAGAGCAGTCCATACTTGTGTGGTATGAATTTCAGTTATACCAAACGGAGACTGTTTCGTATAGTCGTAGCCGTAGAATTCGCCTTCTGGGTTGGGGTAGGAAAGCGGGAACGTCGAAATCTCTTGATGGCGGCGTATCCAAGTGAGTACAAAATTAAACTCCTCCATCATATCTCGTACAAAGCCTTGAATCGGTTGCATGGGGATTTTGTGGCGAATATCTTCGCCATAGATCAAAAGGCTGGCGTGTTTCAGTACAACCGCTCCATCCTCAAAAAGCTGCTCTTCACCATATGGACCGAGAGCCAGTAGCATCGGTCTGATCAAACTTAAATGGGCAAGCATCTGCTGGAACTTTTCTTTTTCCAAACAACCCAATTCGCCCTTGAAAACGATGCAGACATCCAAATCGCTGAGGGCAGGTATGGCGCTGCCATCGATGTAGCTGCCGCAGAGGTAGTATCCTCGGATTCGAGTCGGAAACGCCATTTCAAATAACCCGACGATACCGCGCAAAATGTCGTCAACTTGCCGATTTTCTGTGGAGTTGATGAGTGAAATCTCATTCATCGTTTTGCCCTTCAGCCTAACAGCGTCGTATGCGAAATTTTATTCGCATAATCCGATAGATTTAAGCAAGTGATGGCCATTGCCTTTGGGCAGCATGTTACATAACGGCTTGCCGGTTTGCAACGTCCCCTCGCCCTGCATAGGGCTGGCGCGGTGTTATGCGCTGGTGCAGCTGGGGGTGGGTTGGACTCGTCAGGACGATAAAGCCCCAACCGGCTCACTGAGGAATAGGCTTCAGGGATTAATTTTTCAGACCCTTTCTTAAGCCTAAACGGGTACGCCTTCAATCAAACTGACCCGAGACTGTGTCGAAACCACTCTTGTCAGCTTGAAACCTGACGCCGTAAAGAGAGCGTCAAACTCAGTCTCGGTCCGTTCTCGTCCGCCAGTGACTGCCAGCATAAGCAAATCACTTAAGATTGTCAGGGGATCCTGCTCCGCAAGATCCGGAAGGATGACTTCGACGAGCAGCAGCGTGCCTGCCCGCTGAAGGGCACGGTGGCAATTTCTGAGTATGGCCAGGCTCTTCTCGTCATCCCAGTCGTGTATGATCGACTTCAGGATGTGGAGATCGGCTCCATCGGGCATACTCTCAAAGAAGCTTCCTCCGTGAGTTTGACAACGTGAGGCGACGCCGTCAGCTTCGAGAAGTGCTCTAGCTGCGTCGGCGATGTGGGGCTGGTCGAATAGGATACCGGTGGCCGCAGGATATGCCTTGAGGATAGCGGCCAGGAGGGTCCCCTGGTTGCCTCCCACATCTGCAATGGTGTGAAAAGGCGAGAAGTCATAGGCCGCCAGAATCGCTGCGGCGACCCGATCGGAGCCCTTCGTCATTCTCTGATTGAAATGCTTCTGGAGTTCGGGATGCTGCTCGCGATGTTCCCAAGGGCTCATGCCAAAGACGTGATCAAACGCCGTTTCCCCGGCCATCGTGGTATGCAGGAGACCGCCATAGGCATGGGTGAACTCCTCTCCACTGAGAATCGCAAAGCCGTGCTGTGAGTCCGGTATGTCAGCCTGCAGAAGTATGCCGAGATCTGTGAGGCTAAATCGCCCGCCCTCTTCTTCCGAAAGTATCCCCAGCACAACCAGACCCCGCAAAATCCGATGTAGTGACGGTGCGTGCGCTCCAACAGATCGGGTAAGTTCCTCGCTGCTCCTAGACCCCTCGGCCAGCAGATCCGCGATCCCGAGCTTCGCGGCGACATAGATCAGTGCTGTACTGCGGTGGCCAGCGATGAGATTCTGAAGGGATTGGCGGACTGTCTTCGGATCGACAGATTGAGGATCGGCTTTTGAACTTGACATTGTTATCCTTCCTTTCTATTAGAGTTGAATCCACATGATCAACAAAAGCATCGGATTCTTCGGGCAGCACAGGAAGCGTCGTCCTGGTTTTTGATGTGGGGAAAGCTGCACTTGCGCATAACAGCGTAGTATGCGAACCAAAGTTCGCATAAGTCAACAAATTCAGATCAGATAACGAACTTTTTCTTGACTTGTTGCTAATGATAATAGTAATATTCGGTTCAAGCTTAGCACCTCATACATGGATTGTCAAGCAAAAATAAAGAATACAAAGTAAGGTGAAGTCTGCGATGCGTTCCAGTTCAACGGAGAAAAAAGGGCTGTTTGAAACCGTCGAAGACGAACTCAAACTGCGTCATTACAGCCGTCAGACAGTGAAAGCCTACCTGGGGCATCTCCGGCGATTTATCGCCTATTTTCATCCCCGCCATCCGAGGGACCTGACGACCCAAGATATGCGAACCTATCTACTGTTCCTCATTGAGGGAAAGGGGCTTTCACGTGCATCGATTGACCAAACTATCAATGCGCGCCGATTTCTCTACGTGGAGCTGTATCATCGAAAGTTCGTGATGAAAGATATTCCCCGCCCCAAAAAGGAGCACCGTTTACCGACGCTTCTTTCCAAAGGAGAGATTCTCCGTATCGCACAAGGGCTAGAAAATCCCAAGCATCGGTTAATCATTGAATTGATGTACGCTTTAGGTCTCCGCGTCTCGGAAGTGGTCAGACTGCGTGTTCAGGATGTCAACCTCGACGAGTTGACACTCTTCGTGCGGGGTGGGAAAGGGAAGAAAGACCGACTGACCATCGTTTCAGAGCGATTGAAATCCCCACTCTCCTGTCAGATGGAGGGCAAACAGGCTAACGAATTGGTCTTCCCTGGGCCAAAGGGCAAAACGCTGACTACATGTTCCGTGCAAAAGTGTTTCAGGCTGCCCTTGCCGCTTCGGGGATTCGTAAAAACGCCACCTGCCATACCCTCCGACATTCGTTTGCAACCCACCTTCTGGAAGCCGGCACCGACATTCGTTACATTTAAGAGTTGTTGGGGCATGCGCGATTAGAAACCACGCGCGTTTACACGAATGTGAGAAATCCCCGGCTTCTCAAGGTTAGAAGTCCACTTTGACAGGGAGGCACTGAGTTGCCCCGAGATTCCGACGGAAAGTTAAGGAGTTTTCCATGATTAGAATTCTAGAATCCAGTTCTGAAGAGGCAAGCGCATTTATTGAAAAATTAAACCTTCGTGGGCAATTAGAAGATGAAGGCGTTCTGAGAACTGTACGTCGGATACTACAAGATGTCCGAAGAAATGGCGATAGAGCCGTCATTAAATACACGCGCAAGTTCGACGCGCCTCGAATATCCGTTGCAGAGTTGCGTGTAACAGATGCGGAGTTTGAGGATGCATATCCGCAGGTCGATTCAGAATTTCTCCATGCGGTTCAGCAGGCACGGACAAATGTCGAGCGATTCCACCAGAAGCAGTTACGAAATTCGTGGATTTCTACCGAAGCAGATGGAGTCATCTTAGGACATCACATCCGCCCGTTGAAGCGCGTTGGCATTTGTGTTCCCTCCGTCAGCCAATTGTTGGTCTCCTCCCTTATTATGTGCGTTGTTCCGGCGAAAGTTGCGGGCGTTGCGGAGATTGCCGTATTCATGGGACCGATGCGAAACCGAAAGATTAATCCGCACATGCTTGTTGTAGCAGCGGAATGCGGAGTCCGGGAGATTTACAAGTGTGGCGGTGCTCAAGCGATTGGCGCAATGGCTTATGGGACGGAAACCATCCCAAAGGTGGATAAAATTGTTGGGCCGGGCAATTCTTACGTTCAACTTGCCAAAAAGGAGGTTTACGGTTTCGTGGATATCGACAAGCTCGCAGGCCCTAGCGAAGTGCTTGTGATTGCGGATGGAACAGCGGAACCTGCTTATATCGCAGCAGATCTAATCTCGCAGGCAGAACACAGCGAGGATTGTTCCGCGATTCTTGTCACTCCATCGAGAGGTCTTGCCGAGCAAGTTCGCAGAGAAATTGAATTGCAAATGAAGGGTTTATCTCGTCAATCTGAATTGAAAGGTGCCTTTGAAAATTACGGTGTCGCGTTTGTTGTCGCAGACCTAGAGGAAGCGATCGAACTTGCCAACGAAATTGCCCCAGAGCATGTGGAGTTAGAAGTGGAAAATCCGTTTGACTGGATTGGCTCAATTCATAACGCAGGCGCAATCATGCTTGGACCTTACACACCAGAAGCTGTGGGAGACTACATCGCTGGCCCCAATCATGTTTTGCCAACAGGTGGAGGGGCGAAATACGCCTCGCCGTTGAGCGTTGATGATTTCCTGAAAAAGACGAGCATTATCTCCTACACAAAAACCGCGTTAGAGAAAGTTACCCCGGCTGTCGTTAAGCTCGCACAAGTCGAAGGGCTTGATGGGCATGCGGCGGCAATGACAATTCGTTTTGAGGATAATCGAGAGTAGTCTTATGAATTCTATTTGGTTTGGTTATTTTGCAACTTGCGCTACTGTACTTTCAAGCATAAGCTGTCACTCCCCCAAAAATCAAGATGTTCCGCCCGTTGCGACCTTTTCGATAGTTGGACGAAATCCGGCAAATGGCGAACTTGGAATCGCAGTTCAATCAAAATTCTTCGCTGTCGGATCTGTCGTGCCTTGGGCAAAGGCTGGTGTCGGTGCCATTGCCACTCAATCATGGGCAAACACGACGTATGGGCCTAAAGGTTTGGAACTGCTCGAAAGCGGACTAACCGCTCAACAGGCGTTGGATAAACTCATTGCCGCCGATTCTGGTCGATCGAAACGTCAGGTTGGTATTGTCGATGCAAAAGGAGGCGTTGCCAACTACACGGGGGATGAATGCCAGGAGTGGGCAGGCGCAGTCACGGGCGAGAACTACACCGCGCAGGGCAACATCTTAGCAGGTGAAGCGGTTGTTAAGGCGATGGGTAAGGCGTTTGAGGAAGCGGAGGGAGAGTTGGCGGAAAGGCTCATGGCTGCGCTTATCGCCGGGCAGGAAAAAGGTGGCGATCGCCGTGGGCAGCAATCCGCAGCGATACTCGTCGTGCGCGAAAATGGCGGTTACGGCGGATTTAACGACCGTTACATCGATCTGCGGGTCGATGACCATGAACGACCAATCGAAGAACTCCACCGCTTGTTGAAGATCCGGCTCGGCATGTGATAAATTCCATATTTTGGACCTCAAGCATTCCGGGAGATTCAAACAGTTAGAAATTTCCAATGAGAGATAAGAAAAGGGAATCAACTCCTGCACACTCCATAGACTCGCACAAAAAAAGCACCTAGATCTTAGTTACTAGGTGCTTTTTTACGTCTGTAATGTGTCTTTATCAAACTCGCACAAGAGACAATAGCGCTACGGGGAATTGAACCCCGGTTGAGTGGCTGAGAACCACCCGTCATAACCCCTAGACCATAGCGCCATAAAATTGATTGCCGGGGAAGGATTCGAACCTTCGCAACATGATTCAGAGTCATGCGTCCTACCGTTAAACGACCCGGCAATCCGTTTTGATCAGGCAGAAATTGTAACAGGAGATTGACGTTTTGTCAAGTTTTTAACCGATAATTTCGAGATTTCAAGTGCCAGCAACTCTAAGCTACCAAGATGCAACAACAGACAATGGTCATTAAGAATTTGCATGTTTGGTTTTTCGCTTTCTCTTCTTTGAGCGCTTTGATGACTGAGCAACGCGCAACCTTTCGCCGCTTTGTTTCTTCTGTTTTTGCGGTTTTTCTAAACTTTTTGCGCTCTTGATATCTGCTTTTGGCCGCACTGCAGTCTGTTTTCCCTGTCGAAGATGGGCTTCATATTCCGCATAAGTTCCGAGGAACAACTTTGCAGTGCCATCCCCAAAGATCAATAGTTTGGTAGCGAGCTTGTTTATAAAATACCGATCGTGAGAAATCATAAAGATGGTAGCGGGATATTCTGCGAGTGCGTCCTCAACTGCCTCGCGCGACGGGATATCCAGATGATTGGTTAACTCATCAAGCAGGAGCACATTCGCATTTTTCAGCAACAGCTTAGCAAGCATCACCCGACTTTGCTCGCCGCCGCTGAGTGCTTCAATGCCCTTGAATACCTCATCCTCAGAGAACAGAAAGCGCCCCAAAAAACTCCGAATCTCTCCTTGGGTTTTCGTTGGAAGGAGTTCCCAGATCTCGTCAATGACGGTGTTATTGCGATTCAGCCCAGCAAGCTCCTGGTCATAGTATCCGAAGTGGAGATTATGCCCGATTTTTAATTCCCCAGTAGTCGGTTGCTCTTCTCCAAGAATCATTCGGAACAGCGTTGTCTTTCCGGTGCCATTGGGACCAATAATTCCCACCACATCCTGTCGATAGAAATCAAAGTTCAGATTCTCAAAAACGTTGTTATCTCCATAGCGTTTGCCGAGATTCTGGCATTGCAAAATGTCGTCCCCGCCCCGAACATCTGGCGTAAATCGGATTTTAATTGCTTGTTCACGCGTCTGAGGTTTTTCGACTCGTTCGAGCCGAGCCAGCAACTTTCGGCGTCCTTGTGCCTCGCGTGTGCGTTGCCCGGCGATGTTTCGCGCAATAAAATCTTCTTCGTGTTCGATAAACACCTGCTGCTTTTTATACTGGCGCTCCAACGTCTTTAATTCTGCCTGTTTTGTGTCAAGATACTTCGTATAATTTCCGCGGTAGACCTTCACCTTATGATTCTGCAATTGCCAGATCTTCCGTACCACGCGATCTAAAAAATAGCGATCGTGAGAGACAATCAGGGCGGCTCCCTTATATTCGGTATTCAAGAAATTCTCTACCCATTCGATTGCTTCGATGTCCAGGTGATTCGTCGGCTCATCCAGAAGTAACAGATCGGGCGCTTCAAGCAGTAATTTTGCCAGCGCTGCACGGCTCTTCTCCCCACCACTTAGCACACCAATCTTCAAATGAAAATCGGTATCGCGGAATCCCAAACCGCCGAGTGTTCTGTTGATCTGATGCTCGTAA
The DNA here is from genome assembly GCA_022567695.1 of Candidatus Poribacteria bacterium. Lineage (GTDB taxonomy): Bacteria > Poribacteria > WGA-4E > WGA-4E > PCPOR2b > JADFGN01. The sequence goes on from JADFGN010000093.1 coordinate 16,480, forward strand.
TCGTAACCTCCCATCTGCGCGTGCCGTTCCTGTAGCCGAGCATACGCTTCCAGAAGTCCCGCATCCGTTCTTTGCTCCATTTCCTCGCTGATAAGGAGCATCTCATCCTCAAGCTCAAGCCGCTCCTGAAAGACCTTTAGCATCTCCTGGCGCACCATGCAGTTAAGTTCAAGATTCGGCTCTTGACTGAGGTAGCCAACTCCTAGCCCCCCGGCATAGGTGACCTTGCCTTTGAAATCCTTAATCACTCCCGTAATAATTTCCATCAATGTTGTTTTGCCACTCCCATTTTTGCCGATCAACCCAATCCGATCCCCGTGTTCGATCGACGCGGAAATGTCATCCAAAATCAGGTAGGGCTCATACAACTTTGTGATGTGCTGTAAGCGAACTAGCGACATAACATTTCCTCCAGCCTAATTGAATATTGTTCTTATCACAGTTTCAATCCCCCTCCGAGTTTTCACTTCGATTTTTTAACTAATTTTCGGGAATAAGTTCCCGCAAGAAATCAGTAATCATTGCGTGAGGTGCGCAAGGTCTGTCCTCCCACCCGAAGGTTCAGGGGCAGACAGGTTAACCTCCCCCGGCCCCTCCGGAGATCTCTCAGAAAAGAGGAGATAAAAAATAGGTTGATGGGTATTTGACACTCTTTTTTCGAGGCGTAATGAATCTAGGGGAACATCAGAGAAAACGGAGACAGAGTGGTATTGCTAGCCGCCATCACCTCCAATCAAACGCTTGGTGGCTAAGAGACCCGATAACGGGATGTCTGCGGTACCAAGTAAGCGATCACCAACTTCAGGGCGACTTGGATATGAAGCAAATAGGTTTCACATGTCTTAGCTTTAAGCAAATTCGAGGTGGCTGCCCCATGTCATGTTCTTTCTGCACAACACAGCGACGGAA
>JADFGN010000094.1 GCA_022567695.1 Candidatus Poribacteria bacterium
TGTGATTGGAGGACAGACCTCACGCACCTCACGCAGTTTTTCATACGGGAAACCTGAACGGTTACCATTGACTATTGAATTTGGAAATCCTCTCTTCTATGCGAGTAATGCTTTCGATTTTGAAAAGAAACTTTCGAGAGGTGTGGTAACTTTGTTAATGACGACAAATCTCCATCTGTAATATTTGTTGACTCGTAAAAGAAAAACGAATTCAATTTTGCCAAGGATTCTAAGGGCTTTAGGGAAGGTATATCTCCATCACTACAAAGTTCAAGTTTCCTTAAATGGATCAGATTCTTAACGGCTTCAATTGTTCTTAACGATCGACAGCCATTCACCTCAAGCGTTTCCAAATTAATTAATGCTTCAATGCCTGCAAGCGATTCTAACTTTCTCAGGTTATACAATCCCAAATATGTCAGCTTTTTGAGGGGGCTTAAACCATTAAGAGTTTGTACTGGCGCGTTGGCTATAGAGAGGGACTTTAACCCGGTTAATTGTGAAAACTCAGAAGTATCTTTTCCTGAATACCTGTTTAGGAACAGATGCTTGAGTGTCTTACAACTGAATAGTGACTTTGCCTTTGTTCGCCATTCTAAGCTACAATCTTCTAAGCACGGAAATTGCGTGAAGTCGATTTCTGTATTGCAGTAAGTCGTTACCCCTAGAGATCGTAGAAAATGAAGTTCATGAATATGTGAAATATCGTTGATAGTGAAGTCAATAATAGAAAAGGCTTCTAAATGTGGAATTTTGGTAAGAAACGATAAATTTGCTTCAGCTTCGAATTCTGTGTAAAGATATAATTCCTTAATATTTTTTCTTCTAATTAATTGAATAAATTCCTTCCTCCAAGAAGAAGCCATAACCAATCTTCTGCCATATCTTCCATTCTTTATTTCAATTCCTGTTTTCATAGCAAATTGGATGGGCTAAGTAAATGTTGTCTGGCCTTACCTATTGGCCATCTTTTATTTTCTACTACACTTAAATCACTTCCGTAAAGATCTCTAACAATTTCTTTTAATCTTTTCTGCTCGGCAATTTCTCTGGCTATTCTCCCGCCTAACACCTCTGTTCGTTTAACATAAGGGAAGTCATCAGCAAACAACTTACCAGATCGAATATGTTCTTTCAATCTCTTCAGGATATTTTTCGACTGTCCAACATATAACTTTCCAGAGCTTGTTGTGAATTCATAGATGCCCTCGACTATTTCATCCAGTCTGTCCTTCTAACAATTCCCGTGCGTGTGCAAGCGTAATCTCCGTCGCCTCCCCGCCATGCATTCGGGCAATTTCCTCCACACGTTCTTTGGGGGCAAGTGGCCTGGCGGTGATTATCGTCTGATTGCTTTCTACCCGCTTTTCGACACGGAAATGCTGGTCGGCGAAGCGGGCAATCTGCGGCAGATGGGTAATGCAGATGACTTGGCGAAAACGTGCAAGTTCCTTTAATTTACTCCCGACAACATCTGCGGTTCGTCCGCCGATACCGGCATCAACTTCATCGAAGATCATGGTGGGGATATTGTCGATTCGTGCAAGAACAGTTTTCAGCGCGAGCATTACACGAGAGATCTCACCGCCGGAGGCGATCTTTGTTAGCGGTTTGGGTTTAGATCCAACGTTGGGCGAAATCAGAAATTCGATTTCGTCCATTCCATTCGATCGGAGTTCATATCGGTTGCCATCGATTTGCAGGAGACCATTTCGCGATTCGATAGGACGCACAAGAACACGAAAAACGGCTTTGTTCATGCCAAGTGTATGAAGTTCTTTTTCGATTAAAGATTCGAGTCTAGTTGCCGTTGCTTTACGTTTCTCAGAGAGTTCGACTGCAAGGTCTTGCCCTTGAACGGTTACCGCACGAATCCGATCTTTGAGTTCTTCAATGCGTTCCGAACTCACTTGAAGTTCTGTCAATTTCTGGGTGATTTCTTTCTGATACGCCAAAATTTCGGAGATGGAATTACCGTACTTTCGCTTGAGTCGATATATGAAATCTAAGCGCTCCTCGATTTCGGCGAGGCGATGTGGGTTGAAATCCACCGAATTCCGATAATCACGAATCTGATATGCGATATCCTCTAGCTCATACAAAACAGATTCCAAGCGACTGTTCAACTCAGTCAAGCTCTCATCCATCTCGCAAAGCTTTGTGGTTGTCGTGCTTGTCTTTTTCAGCATATCTAACACTGAAAAGTTGGTTTGGCTTCCACCGTAAAGTGCATCATAAACGAGGCTTGCCGACTCAAAAAGGGTTTCTGCATTGCTGAGAATGCGTCTCTCACGAGTCAACGTCTCCTCCTCCCCTTCTTCGAGTTCCGCCTCCTCAAGTTCCTCAATCTGAAATTCAAAGAGTTCCTTTTCACGCTCTGCTTCGTGCAACCTTTGAGACAATTGCGCAAGTTCTTGATTCAAGGCATGGATTTCATGATACGCTTTGTTGAGTTTCGAGCGCAGTTCCTCAAGCTCTCCAAAGGCGTCAAGAAGGTTCAGGTGAGTCTCAGATCTGAAAAGGGATTGATGCTCATGTTGACCGTGGATATCAACCAACAGATTACCGATGTCATGCAAAAGGGTCAGATTGACCCTTTGATCGTTGATGTGACACCGACTTCGTCCACCCGCACTGATCTGTCGAGATAGGAGTAATGCCTCCATTGTATCTAGGTCTTCAGTGACATCTGCATCGTTGAGACGCGCCCACATCGGATGATCTGGCGAGGACGAAACCGCGATTTGCACTTTTGCGAGACGCTCTCCAGATTTGACAATGCCAATACCACCACGCTCTCCCAAAGCCAGCCCTAGTGACTGTAAAATTACAGATTTTCCGGCACCGGTTTCACCCGTCAAGACATTAAGGCCAGGAGAAAATTCTAATTGGAGGTCATCAATGAGTGCTACGTTTTGGATGTGAAGTTCCTCAATCATGATACAAATGGATTCAAGGGTTCAGTAGTTCAGGAGTGAAGATACAGAATTCATCGATGTTCGTTTCCGCATCTTGTATCTTGCATTACGTCCTACGTTTTGTTCCCTCTCCCAGCATCAATTTCGCGCGTAAAACTTCGTAATAGCTACGATGCTGAGAGCGAATGAGCTTGATGGTCTTTTTCGCTTTCCGCACTCGAATTAAACAATCTGGGGATAGACAATGCGTTTCACGAAGTCCATCAACGAACAGGCTGACGCTGCTATAGTCAGAGCGCATGGAAACCGTAATCTCAGAATCCCCGTGCGCAATGAAGTTGCGAACAGTAAGGGAATGAGGCGCAATCGGCGTCAGAAGAATCGCATTAAGATGCGGCTCAACGATTGTTCCGCCACATGACAGGGAATAGCCTGTCGATCCACTTGGCGTAGCGATAATCAAGCCGTCCGCATTGTAAGTAATGAATGGTTCACCGTCAATATAGGTATCCAATTCGATGAGCCGCATGTAGTGGCGAACCACAACTTCATTCAAGGCGAAAGAACTGGAATATTCCCGATTGTCCTTGTCTACACTGACCACTTCCAATATCATTCGTTGATCAATTTCGTAGTTTCCATTAAAAATGTTAGTCAATGCAGGGCAAAGCTCATCAAGCGAAACTTCAGTGAGAAAACCGAGATGACCGATATTGACAGCGAGAATCGGCACATTCTCAATCAAAGGAGTATGCGCTGCACTTAATAATGTGCCATCTCCACCGAGTACCAACAATACATCGGATTGAGCAACCACTTCATTTTGATCATATCCAGAACCAGGGACATTGAGGACAGCCGCCGTCTCATCTGGTATCAGTGGTTGTATCCCATTTTTGCGGAGCCATTCGGAGGTCTCGTGGACAACTTCAACTGCTTTGGGTTTGGAGGTGTTGACAAAAAAACCGACTGTTTTCATTTTGTTAGTGTTAGTTTTCCATCGGAACAGTGCAGGGCAAGAGGGTTACATTGAATCGATCTTCCACTTCAATTGAAAGTTTTGCGACGCAACTCATGGTTGAATAATCCTGCATCGAGGCATCGTTTAGTTTCACTTCGATAATTCCATCTGTTGCAAACGCATCAAGAATTTCAACAGATGGTAGATGTGTAGCGAGTTGCTGACGGTATGCTTCGACCACAGCGGTCTGAAGTTCTGTTAAATTCGTGTTCTTTTGTAGCATTAAATATCACCGTCCTCAATTAATCTTTGCATGAGCGCAACAACCTGCCCAGCTTCTCTCACGAGTTGTTGAGTCGTATGTATTGTGAAGATTGAATCGTCTCCATAATCTGCGCGGGGCCGACCAATATAGAGAGTTCTGAAATTGTTTCGTGCCTGGCGTAGTCTTCTTCGCTTAGAACGTATCTGCCTAACAAGCATCGGAAACTGATTTTGTGTTCCTTTGTGTCCCCAATTTCCAGTTGCCGAATTAGGTCGGTCACCGCGCTTAATCAATACTCCGGTTACTGCTTGGAATGCTGCGAAATAAGCACGACTTACCGTAGCAGCTAGGTCTCCAGCTTTCAAACTATTTTGAGCCGCGGTCACTGAGGCATGTGATTTGTTCAGCCACTGTTGCCAAGTCAGCATCGATCAGATTTCAGTGTTGGAGTACGAAAACTTCAGTTTTGGCCATCGCCTTTCGACTACACCAATTCTTTTTTCTCAAATTGGTAAAACAGTAGAATAATTCCGCAACCCGCAAGGAATGCGACAACTACAATCAGCAGACTCATGTTTACTTGAGGCATGATATGAGCAACATCAATGCGTTCGCCATCAACGATTTCAAAGGTTCGGAAGGGCCAAAGCCCGTATAAAGATCCCACCATCAGTCCGATTAAGCAGGATACGGTTGGATCATGGTAATGAGCGAGTAGATAATTTAACAGACGCACAAAGACCAAAAGTCCAATTCCACAGCCAAGCGCTACAGCCGCTAATACCAACAGATCGCGTTCGTTAACTGCGGCTAAAATGTCAAAGTAGACACCGAAAAGAAGAAACATAAACGAGCCGCTAATTCCAGGAAGAATCATCGCGGAGATTGCAATTGCACCGCACAAAAATAAATACGCGAGCCTGCCAACGGAGCGATCAGTGTCTAATGTGACGACCTCTGAATTCGCCCCTTGCGAAGTTTGCGTGGTTTGAAGACTCTCCTTTTTTTTCTCCTTCTCCAAAGCTTTCTCACCCATGCCCACCGACAGCCCAACAGTCAGTGCCGCGGCGATGAGAAGCGAGATTAGTTCTTTTACCGTGAAGCGTTTCAGCATCTTCACGGGAACAATGATGGAAGTCAAAATCAAACCGCAGAAAAAGCCGTACGTCGGGTCATGCTGTTGATTGAGAAGATAGATTATCAGCCTGGAGGACGCGACAATCGCAGTGACTGCGCCAATCGCAAGCGTCACAAGGAATCCAAAGTCGATTCGGCGTAACTCATCTCGCGCTTGGGATATAGCTTTTTTTCTGAATGTCACTGCCGCCAAAAGCTTTTGCACCGTTGACGGTCCTATGTAATGCAAAGCCCGAATAAGGCGTTCATAAATGCCAAAAACCAGTGCCATGGTGCCGCCACTCATGCCGGGAATAATGTTGGCGATGCCGATGAAAAACCCTTTAATGATGAGATTTAGATAAAACAACTCACTCTCCCGTGCCCTGTTTTAATTTCATCGTTTCATTACCAAGCCAACGTTTCGTTGGCTCAATTTGGTGGTGAGCGGTAAAGTCAAGCTGAACGGGCGTAATGGAAACACACTGATTACGAATTGCATTGAGATCAGTATCTTTCCGCTGGTCCACCTGTCCACGTTCACCGCCGATCCAGTAATACGGCTGGCCGCGGCGATCGAGACGCTTGATAGCGTTTGCGCTATACGTGCCTAGATCTTGCCGGGTAATCTCGATTCCCTTAATTTCGGAAAGCAGACAATTGGGCACGTTGACATTCAACAGGATGCTTTCTGGTATGGCATTCGCCAACACATGTTTTGCGAGACGACAGGCAATCGTTGCCGCTGTATCGTGGTGATACGTTGATGCGGAGACAAGCGAAATCGCAATCGATGGAATACCTAGAAACGTACCCTTTTTCGCGGCTGCAATCGTACCTGAAAAATGAATATCGTGTCCCAGATTTTGTCCGTGATTGATGCCGGAAACCAGCAACTTTGGATGTTCAGGGAGCAACGTGCTCACGGCGAGATCTACGCAATCGACAGGTGTGCCGTCAACTGCGTAAGCGTTTTCTCTTACCTGCTTAGCTCTCAATGGTCGATGGAGCGTGATTGCCATTCCGATCGCGCTACGTTCCCGATCTGGCGCGACGATATAAACTTCGTCGAGTTCCGCAAGTGCTTCTGCGAGTGCTTTCAATCCCGGTGATTCGATACCGTCGTCGTTGGTTACGAAAATCATAACATCCTAACGTATTCAGATTTTGTCAATCTACCTGTTGTGCTTTTGACGTGATGATGTGTGCTCGCTCAAATACCATGCCGTCAAAGTCGTAATCGGTAAATTCAATGTCTCCATGCTCTACATCAAATTCGCTGTTCATCTCCTCAACGAAAGGCTGATAAGGCTCAAGAAGCAGTACCATTGCAAACATGAGAAATTCCTCGCGTTCCAGTCGAGATTGGATTTCTTTTACAAAAATACGCTTTGCTTCTAATGTGCTTATGTCTAGCCAGTCGGCTGAGATCACAAGATCCCATGCCCGATTAGGCTGTCTTTCACGCAGGAAAATTCCGAAAAGCCTAAAACTGCCCTTTTCTTTAGCAATCTCTTTTTCTATAGAGGTTAGCTCAGGAAGCAATTTCCGAATCATCCGATTGGTCACTCTCATCATAATACTTTCACCAAGACTTTCGTCCCCTCGATCATTTCGAGAACATCACTTTGCCGAGTCGTACCAATTGGATGATACCTCATCTCAGGAGACCATTTGCTGACGTCTGTCCATTCAGTGGAGTATTCATCTAAGATTTTCTCCCTTACTCCTGACAAATTCAGCAGAACTTCCAGATTGTGAGTTCTGAAACTTTGGTATGATTGAAACTCTCCTCGAGTTTCCGGAAAACCAGACCATTTCAGTGTTCGACAAATTCGAGCTTTAAGAATCGCTTCGACGGCGTACCCACAGAGGTAAATCGCACTGTCATATCTACGGTTTTTATACAGGATTTCGGCATCTCTCAGCTTTGCTCGTGCGATTTTTCGGAGGTCGTTTCTGGCGATCATAGGCTACTGCACTGTGAAAAAAATTACGAAGTGTAGCTGAATTCGCAAGAATTCAGTAGAGACCCGAACCCAAAGGGTGGGATGGTATCCCTTGCGTACCTCGCGAACTTTTGCAAGTTCGGCTACTTTTCGCGCAAGCTTCTCATGAGCAGTTTCGTAAACAGCCACATTTCACGCAATGACTTCACATGACTGATCTCATCCCCATAAACCGTCCGAATCGACAAGTATTCCATCCGAAAGCCGAGCCGCCCTGCTTTAATCAAGAGTTCCGATTCTGTTTCATATCGCTCGGTATCCAGGCGTATCGCTTCCAAGACCTCTGCCTTGATCAGCCGGTAACCCGATTGGAAATCTGGGATGTGTTGTCCACAAAGCGCAGAACCTACCGTTGAAACGAGCCAGTTATTCAGACGACGATGGAGAGGCATTGCCGATCTGTCTTCAAGCCGTCCTCCGATGAGGATATCTGGCTGAGTTCGTCGAAAGTGATCGAAGAAACGCGGGAGGTTCAAAGGGTCATGCTGACCGTCACTGTCCATCGTCACAATCAGCTCATACCCATTTCGGAGTGCGTAATCAAATCCCGTGCGCAGTGCCATCCCTTTACCACGATTCCGGTCATGTCGTAATATAATCGCACCATTTTCAGCCGCGATTTCTGCGGTCTGATCTGATGAACCATCGTCAATGACGACAACATGCCCGACGAAAAGAGTCGCTTGTTGAATAATGTGCGCAATCATTTTAGACTCATTGTAGGCAGGCAAAAGAAGGCAAGCTTTCATAAAAACTAATTATACTACACATGCACAATAGAGTCAACTGATGATTTGTAGGGACGGGTGGGAGTCTGGCGTATCGTGGAGCGGTCGACTGAAGTGGGTGTGCCGCTATAGAGAATGCCCGAAACTGAACGTTCGATGTAGGGGCCCGCCGCATTGTATAATTCGGCTGATTCCTCAAGGTCGATTGTGTGAACAAGCACACCTGCACGATGGCGTTGGAGTTGAGCCGCAATAATTCCGTCCGGACGTACGATGAGGCTCGGCCAACTAGAGTGACGCACGGAAGTATTGTTTGCAATAATCCACGTAAAATTCTCCGAAGCACGAGTCTGAATCGTCGGGACAGCGACAACATCAAGAACACCTGGTTTCCCACCGCGACGGGCTTGATAGAAAGAGTGGAATATGATAAAGACACCTTCTCGCTGGTAAGCACGATGTATTTCTGGAAAGCGGAAATCGTAGCAGATGAGTAGGCCGCATTTTACGCCTTTGAACTCAAACGTCGTTAAGTGGCTACCACAAGTGTAGTACTTGAGATCGCCGCCGGTACAGAAGGATTTGTCGTAGCGATTGAGAATCTGCCCTTGATCGGAAATCAGGTACAGGCTGTTGTGTGGAAGGAGACCTTCACCAAGCGGGTGGCTCGACCCAAGAATTATGTACAGTTTCAGTTGGCTGGCGAGCTCGAAAATCTCCTCAGTTTCATCAGCCAACACGCTCCAATCATAACCGTCCCAACTCGAAAATTCTGCGCCAGCATAGCCGGACAAACTGCACTCTGAGAAGTGTACAATCTCCGCTCCGGATTCTTTCGCACGGCGCATCTGTCTTCGGATGATTCTGCCGTTATGTTTCGGATTATCTGTTACAGCAAATTGACAGGTTGCTATTGTCATCGTTTTTGTCATTGAATAGCTCCTTGTGCGTGAATTGCTTACCCTTGATCAATGTGGGAAACCATTTCCCTTCAGACCATCTAATTTTTATCACCCATCCTCCCATTAGTGACTTATGTTTTCCAACTGGCAATAAAGTCCTCGACATCAAAATCGGCTGGCATTTCCTCGAAAAAGTAGTGCATCCGTTGTGCCTGGAAGCCGGGGGTATATTGCTCTACCGCTGACTGGAGTTTGGCATCCAGCGTTGCAAACCGTTTCCAGAGTGTGTCGATTTCTTCACGCGAGAAGCAGGAGACCAGATCTTTGTCTTGGGAAATATCACCACCATACCGACTGCTACCTCCTGCATGCATTTCTGGATGATGGTGGAGTCGCATCTTAAAAACTATCTTCGACAGCAGTATGACGCACACGATTCGTCCTCGCTCACCAGGGTGAAGCACGGCAAGGCCATCGCGGACGGCCTGAGCATTCTTGTCGATGATTGCGCGGAAAGTAGAACCAATCACATCGCATTCCTTTTCGTATAGTTGAACGTGCCGCTCAAACGTCTCTCGTGCTGTTGGCGAGAGATACTTAGTAAAGCCTAAGTCTCGGTGGAAGTGGCAGACGTAGGGAAAGATTGGGCCGCCGAACGAACGATAGCCGAGATGAATTGTTCGTCTCAACGTGCGACTGTAGTTGCTGCCCCAGTGGAGAATGGTGTTGGTGTAAACGACGCCATCGCCGGCCTTAAGTTTTACCGGAATTCCCTTCGGCAACGGGATTCGGGGATTTTCGAGCAGTTGACGATTTTCCGCTTCGGTATTCGCGCGGCGATGGCTTTTGGGGATGACCCAAAGAACATCATCGTCGTAGAGCGCGATGTTCCACTGCAAATAACCGGGCGCATTCAGAAGCAGGTCTATCTCCAGGCTGCACAGTGGTGCTTGATCGAAAGGATGGATGTCACGATGCCAGTGAGCAGGGCCGTGGTCGCGCACAGGGCTACACATGAAAAACATATTCTGCGCTCCCGCTTCCTTAGCACGCATCAGTTGACGACATACCCCCATTGTGTTTTCATGCAGACAGAACTCTACCGTATCAGCGGTTGTTTCATCAATCAGAGCATTGAAGGCGCCAAGCCGAGGCTGTGCACTGGTCTCCCAAGTACTACCCGGTGGATGGTCGGGGTTGCGATTTCGCCTCCAGATTTCTTTCTGTCGTTCAACAAGAATTTCAAAACTGTCCCGCAGTTTGTCCAACTGCTTGGGTGGTACGCACTCGCGTATAATAACAAAACCATCTTCCAGAAATTGTTGGGGATTGACTTTCATAATCACCTTTCATGATACAATCTAAGATAAGCAAATAGCTGTTGAGCAAACCCGCATGGTTACTGCCCCTGCGGGTGGTGGGATGCGTGAGGTCTTCTTTTATCTATCGTCTCCGGTCTCGACGATCCCTCCCATGCGGAGCAAGAACCCCGCACACCTCTTGGACGACTGATTGACGATTTTCATCCTTAACTTAGCGACATTCCGTTATGTTCCTACCTACATCATTTAGTTTTGCTGTCCGTCTTCTTGGCTGCCTTTTTCTCCTTGACGAGGGTATAGCCAAACTTCGCCTCATTTTTCTTCCCCTCAATTTCGACGGATACGACAATCGGGTACTTTCCCTCATCAGGCAACGCATACAGCGCGATATGCGACTTCATCATCATCGAATGGCTCAGCGCGTGCGTCTGCTTTTCGCCTTTGGGATCGGTGAGTTCAAGCTGGACTTTGACATCTTTGCCGTTTTTGACCTCGCCCGTTTTCTTATCAATCAGGTTCGCGATGATGAAATGGGTCGCGCCCTTCGTCATCTCGATGCCTTCCATCATGCCCTTCATCATCCCCGTCATGTTCATCCCTTTCATGACATCTTTGTATTCCGCCAGCGTTTGAAAGTGGATGAACAGATCGAGGTTCTCGGTGAGTGACACGGTTTTGAAGTACCGCTCCGGGTGTTTTTCAAACCGCGCCAATTCATCGGTGCCGTAGCCGCAGATGTAGTGTCTGTGGTCTTTGTGGGTGGTGGTATCCTTCATGGCTTTCGCTTTCATCACCATGCCGTCGTGCAGGCAGATTACCGATTTCTCCGGGTCATCTTTTTTCTCATCAGCCCAAGCGTTAGTTGCCAAAAGACCCATCATCAAAATTGCCAGTAAGGTGAGTGTGTTTCGGGTTTTCATCAGAATTTTCTCCTTAGTTTAGGTATCACGCAACACGCAATACGCATTACGTTTTATGTTTCACGTCTCCGTTCCTCCCGCCAGATCTCAAAGCCTTTCCAGATGGCGTAGATGGCGGGAATCACGATTAGCGTTAAGATGGTCGATGAAATCAATCCCCCGACCATCGGTGTGGCGATGCGTTTCATCACGCGGGCGCCGGTCCCTGTTTTCCAGAGAATCGGCAACAAGGCGATGAGGGTGGTGCTGACGGTCATCATTTTGGGACGCACACGCAGTACCGCCCCTTCCATGATGGCGTCGTATAGTTTCTCTTTGGTCATCCCTCCTTCCGCTTTTCGTCGATTGTAAGCGTGGTCAAGGAACGTGAGCATCACCACGCCCGTTTCCGCGGCTAAACCAGCTAGCGCGATGAAGCCGATCTGGACGGCGATGCTCATGTTGAATTTCAGGTAGTACATCAACCAGACCCCGCCGATGATGGCAAACGGCATCGACCCCATCACAATCAGGGCTTCGGTCATGTTTTTGAAGTTGAGGTATAGCAGCAGAAAGATGACCCCGAGCGTGATCGGCACAATCAGCTTCATGCGTTTGTTCGCCCGCTGCATGTACTCAAACTGTCCACTCCACGATAGGTAGTAGCCGGGTGGAATGGTGATACGACCCTCTTCAATGGCCTTGGAAACAGCGGCTTGAGCATCTCGCACGTATCCACCAATGTCTCGACCTTTGATGTCCACAAGCACGATGGCTTGCAACAGGGCATTCTCGCTTTTAACCATCGGGGGACCGTTCTTGATCTGGATGTCCGCCAGCTGCCCCAAGGGAATTTGTGAGCCGTTGGGGGTTGGGATGAGCACGCGCTTCAATTGCTCAGGGGTATCCCGAAATTCACGGGCGTAGCGGAGATTGACGGGGAATCGCCGTCTCCCTTCGACGGTCGTCGTGATATTCATGCCACCGACCGCGCTCTGGATAACCTTCTGCACATCTCCAACGGTCAAGCCGTATCGCGCCGCTTGTTCACGGTCGATCTCAAAGTCGATGTATTTGCCGCCCGTCCCTACCCGGTCGGCATAGGCGGAAAGCGTTCCCGGTACACTACGGACAGCTTTCTCCACCTGAATAGCAAGCGTCTCAATCTTCTTGAGATTATCGCCAAAAACCTTGATGCCGATCGGGGTTTTGATTCCCGTAGCGAGCATGTCCAATCGGGTCTTAATCGGCATCGTCCACGCATTGGTGAGTCCCGGCCACTGGAGTTTGGCGTCCATCTCCTCCCTCATCAGGTCTTCAAAGGTGGTGCGTTTCATCGGAATGCGCTTTCCTTCGAGTTGACGGGCCATCGCTTTCTGGGCGAATTTTTCAATCTCTTCTTTTTGACCCCCTCTAACTCCCCCTTCTGAAGGGGGAGAACCCTCGTTGAGGATGCCCGCCGTCTGCAACACGGCAAAGAAGTCCTGACCGAATTGCCACGCAATCCAGTTGGGTAGCACCTTTTGAATCTCTGCCATCTCGATGTCCTGCATCAGAGACAGACGAACGGTTTCATTCGTGCGTTGTCGCGTCATCGCCTCCATGTCTCTCGCGTGGGTTTTGAGTTGCTTCGGCGACAGAGAAACCGTCCCGCTATTGGCGACGGCGTCAGGCGTGAACCCCGCTTTTTGAACGCTTGTCAAAGTCGATTGGAGCGTTCTTTTGGTTTCCCACCGTTTCAATACGGCTTCGGCGGGTTTGACCAGAAATCCCTTCTTCAGCTTCCGTTTGAGCCACTCCTCTTGCGGTTTCAAGGTAACGGTTGTTTCGACCATCGCAATCGGCGCGGGGTCGGTCGCTGTTTCGGCGCGCCCAATCTTGCCGAAAACGACTTCGACTTCAGGATACGAACGCAAGATTTTGTCCTGAATCTGCAACAGTCGCTTGGCTTCGGTGATTGAGATGCCCGGCAGCGTCGTGGGCATGTAGAGGATATCCCCTTCGTTGAGCGGCGGCATGAACTCTGAGCCGAGTTGCTTCAGCGGATAGTACGTTGCCGCGATCAGTACCACTGACAAGAGAACCGTGAGCCACTTGAACCTTATCGCGAACTTCACAAACGGGCGATATGCCCAGATGAGGAAACGATTCAGCGGGTTTTTGTCTTCGGGCTTGATTTTGCCGCGAATGAAGAAGCCCATCAGCACGGGGATGAGGGTGATTGCCAGAATCGCAGACGCCCCCATCGCATACGTCTTCGTGAATGCCAGCGGCGTGAACAAACGCCCCTCCTGCGCCTGCAAGGTGAACACCGGCAGAAAGGACACGGTGACAATGAGCAGTGAGAAGAACAACGCCGGCCCCACCTGCTTACTGGATTCGATAACCAGCTCCCACCGATCCATTTCGTTGCCACGGCGCTCAATCAACTTATGGGTGTTTTCCACCATCACGACGGAGGCATCCACCATGACCCCAATCGCAATGGCAATCCCGCCGAGCGACATGATGTTGGCGTTAATGCCCTGATAGTGCATGATGATGAACGACAGCAAGATTCCCAACGGCACGGTAATCGCCGCGACAAACGCGCTGCGGACGTGCCACAGGAAGAGCAGACAGATGAGCGTGACGACTACCATCTCCTCAATGAGCTGATCTTTGAGGGTATCGATTGCCCGATGAATCAGGTTCGAGCGGTCATACGTCGTGACAATCTTTACGCCTTCGGGCAGCCCCGGCTCAATCTCCTTAATCTTCTGCTTGACCGCCTTGATGACTTCAAGCGCGTTCTTCCCAAAACGCATCACGACAATGCCGCCGACGACTTCACCTTTCCCGTCCAGTTCGGCGACCCCCCGCCGAATATCGGGTCCGCGTCCCACCGTGGCTATGTCTTTGATGAAGATTGGCGTGCCGTTTGAACCTAAGCCGATAACGATGTTTCGGAGGTCATCAAGCGTTTTGATGTAGCCCAATCCGCGAACCATGTACTCCGCCTCACTCATCTCTAACAACCGCCCACCGACCTGCTGATTGCTGTTGCGAATCGCCATTATGACTTTGTTGAGCGGGATGTTGTGGGCGAGCAACTTGTTCGGATCGACTTCCACCTGATACTGCATGACGTGTCCGCCGATAGAAGCGACCTCCGCAACCCCCGGCACAGTAGTGAGTTGGTAGCGGATATACCAGTCCTGAACCGCTCGCAATTCGCCCAAGCTGTGACGGTCGCTGACCAGTGCGTACTCATACACCCAACCGACGCCCGTCGCATCGGGACCCAGCGAGGTGACCGCGCCCTTTGGCAGGCGTGATGTGATGTAGTTGAGATACTCCAGCACGCGGCTTCGCGCCCAATAGATGTCCGTGCCGTCTTGAAAAATGACATAGACGAGCGAAAAGCCGAAGAACGAGTAGCCCCGCACATTTCTCACCTTCGGTACGCCGAGCATCGCCGTCGTCAACGGATACGTGACCCCATCCTCGATCTCCTGTGGACTCTGCCCGCTCCATTCGCTGAGAATAATCACCTGCACATCGGAGAGATCGGGGATGGCGTCGATTGGCGTGTTGAGCATCGCATATATGCCCCACACCGCAATGATGACTGCCATCAGGCACACAAGGAATCTGTTCTTAACACAGAGTTCGATGAATTTTTCGAGCATTGGATTGGCTACCTTTTCTTGGACAAATTGGGGAGATATTGATATAATGTAATGGATCTTACGCTTATTTTTTCAGAATTTTTCGACAGTGATACCGAACCTTGACAATTACGCAAGGTAACGAAGAAATGACACGAATCTCTCTGTTGCTGATTCTCATGATAGTTGTGAGTTGTGCCACGTTGCGCGATCCACCCATGAGCGAGTTTGCTCGTGCTCAAACGATGGGCATCTGTCATGTCCATCACGTCAAAATGAAAAGGAAGTCTGTGCCTGTCGTTTATGGCTTGATTCATGGAAATGTCCTTGGCCCAATGGAAGTTCGGTTAAACAGATTTCCTCATGCTCAAGAATGGGTCGGTGGTGGTTGCGTTATCAGGAACGGGAAATATCATGTGAAACAATGGCTTTATGTCTGCCCGGAATGCCAGAAGGCTGAACAAGAGTGGCTCAACGAGAATCCCGAGCTTGCGAAAAGCATAAAGCGATTCAAGGAGATGCTCTCCACGCCCTATTATCCTTGACAGTCAAGCCCTAATACACGTCGCGGAAGTCATATAAATAGTGTATGTTTCCCTATGTGCGCCTTTAGCGTATTCAAAGGAGAATTCAAACCATGCTAGAAACAATTGAAACCCTCGCCAAACGCCTCGATCGATTGGAAGTGACCGTGCAGCAGATGTCCGATAAACTTTCCCGGCTGACTGAGGAATCCACCGCACAACAGAAGCCACCTGAGAAACCCAAAACGGGCGTTGAGATAATCAAAGAAATGGCGATAGACAAGCGTCCGCTTTCCCAAGCAATCCGTAAAATCATTGAGCGGACGGGAATCGATGAAGAACTAATTCCTATAGAGGAACTTCAAGAACGCATGGCACGTCACGGCATCCGCCCAGAAGACAACGAGTTTAGCCGTGCTATTATCGCCGAACGGGAGAAATAGGCATGTTCTACTTTTACTTTGATGCCAGTGCGCTTGCCAAACGTTACACCAATGAAATTGGGACGAATCTCATCAACTTCCTTTTTGCCAACGTTTCTCTCGAACGTTTGAAGTGTTTGACGATTGGAGCGTTGGAAGTGTTTTGGATCTTTGTACGGAAACGGAACGACGGACGAATCACTGTCAGCGATTTTGTTCAAGCCGTGATGCGCTTCGATCAAGAAGTTACCGCAGACGATTCTGATTTTGAGCTGCTTCCAACGCCAGATTCCCTCTTACAGACAGCGATGGATTTCGTTGATAGACACTCGATTAACGGAACCGATGCGCTGGTGCTATGTTCCGCGTTGGAGACGGGGTCACGCCTGCGAAATGCAGGAGATGATCTGGTGCTTGTTGCAGCCGACCAACGCTTACTCCGTGCGGCTCAAGCGGAAGGACTCAGTGTCTTAAATCCAGAAACTGACTCCCAACAAACGTTAACCGCTCTCATCGGCTCATAAACAAGGATACAAAGATACAAGGAGATATTCCCATGGAAACATCCCAACCCACAGTCACTGAGCATAATCACGGACGGATACAAGTCGTCTCGAATATAAGCATTAACGCAAAGGTGGCTCGTCGTCTTGTCAATGTCCAACTCATGAAGAAAGTGGGACAAATGATTATCACAGGGGAACCTGAAATCACCGTTGATGGTTCAAAAATCGATTGGAAAGTCCCGCTTTTCGTTGTGCCGCCAGATGGTGACGATAATACTTATCAACTTAAACATTCGGCTTTCGTTGATGCCATCTCTGGTATCTATATCATGGATGCCGATTTCGTCGAAAAACTCAAAGCAGAAAGTACGCCAATCCTTCGTCAACTCTACCCCCATCTTGAGGTATGGTCTAAAAAAAGACAAAGCACAAGCGGAAAATCATGATCCTTTCTGTTCCCCATTATGTCCAAGAGGAAGAGACCTCCTGCTATCCTGCGAGTTGCCGCATGGTCCTCGCCTTCATCGGAATTGAGAGGACTGAAGCGACGCTTCGTCAAATCTTACGGATAGAGGAAAGAGGCACTCCCATCGATAATATTGATTTCTTAGAGAGCGAAGAGAACCTTAAAATCATCAAGGATAACATGACACTTTGTAACCTGAAACAATATCTTGACCAAGGAATTCCCGTAATCGTCTCTCTCTGGACAGAACCACTTCCCTACTGGCACAAAGATAGTGCCCATGCCGTGGTCGTTGTCGGATATGAAGGTGAATCACTTCTTGTCAATGATCCGAAATATCCGGATGCTCCCCAAAACGTCACACAAGACGCTTTCATGGAAGCGTGGGAGATGTTTGAATACTTCGGCGTTGTTATTCAGAAGGAATAATCAACAATTTCCACTCACGCCTCACTCCTCAAAGAAATCCAACAGATCACTCAACGATTCCGCGCTCTCTTTCTCCTCAATACCGGTTTCTGTTTTCTCTTTCTCATCGCCTGCCATCAGTTTCGCAAAAGCCGCTCGCAGGTTGCTCTCCGAATCAATCAAAAACGTCGCGTTCGTCACGACCTTATCCCCTTCGTTCAGCCCGTCCAACACTTGATAGTATCCGTCCGCAAACGCCCCAAGGCTGATTTCAACAGGCATGAACC
>JADFGN010000095.1 GCA_022567695.1 Candidatus Poribacteria bacterium
AGAATTCTAATTTGCATAACGTCCTCTAAGGAATGGGAACTAAATAAGTCAGTCATTTAACCCCCTCTAACTCCCCCTTCGCAAGGGGGAGAATCATTGCGCTGACCAGTTCCCCTCCTTGCCAAGGAGGGGCTAGGGGAGGTCGAACAAAATGTCTGAGTTATTCAATCGTCATTCCTTAGTATTCATTTAAGGTTTTCCAAAACACGGGCATGGAAACCACGCCCCTACGAGATTACGAAATATTATTCTCAAAATTTCAGGTCTTTACAATCTCCTCAGAGACGGTCTCCAACTCGAAAGCCGCTGCCATAAGTTCTTTCGTATAATCCTCACGTGGAGCCTCAAAGATTTCATCAGCCGAACCTTGTTCAACCACTTTTCCATGCTGCATGACAATCACATCGTTTGCCATCGCGCGAACGACCTTCAAATCGTGACTGATAAAGAGGTAAGCCATCCCATGCTCGCGCTGTAGCTTTCGCAGTAATTCGATAATCTGCGCCTGAACGCTGACATCCAATGAGGAAGTCGGTTCATCAAGGACAATGAATTCTGGTTTTAATACAATTGCTCGAGCGATAGCCACACGTTGCCTCTGCCCACCTGAGAACTCATGCGGATAACGATTCCGACTTTCAGGATCGAGATCGACTTCCTTGATGGCTTCGATAACCAATACTTCGCGTTCCTCAGGTGTTTCTCCAATTTTGTGAACTTTAAGCCCTTCCTCGATGATCTGTCCAATTGACATGCGAGGACTTAGACTTCCAAAAGGGTCTTGGAAAATCATCTGCATTTCACGGCGGAGAGATCGCAATATGCGAGATTTCATGCCTTGAATCATCATATCCTTGAAGAAAATCGGTCCCTCGGAAGAGATCAGTCTGAGCAATGCCAATCCGAGCGTCGTTTTGCCAGAGCCGGATTCTCCGACAACCCCGACAGTCTGTCCCGATTTCACCGTTACTGTGATGCCATCGACGGCTTTCACATAATCAACAGTGCGCCGTAGAATACCTTTTTTAATTGGGAACCAGACGCGCAGGTTGTCCGCTCGAACAATTGGTTCTGAATCTGGATTCGTCGGCGCAACGCCTCTCGGTTCAGAATCTAAGAGATGACGCGTGTACGGATGAGATGGCGAGTTAAAGATTTCGGCTGTCGAGCCGGTCTCTACGATTTCACCGTCCTTCATCACATGGACATGGTCAGCGACCTTTTGAACAACGGCGAGGTCGTGCGTGATGAAGAGCATCGCCATTTCAAACTCACGCTGAAGATTCTTGAGTAGTTTGAGAATCTGTGCCTGAATTGTTACGTCCAACGCGGTTGTGGGTTCATCGGCAATGAGTAAATCGGGTTCATTCGCTAGCGCCATCGCTATCATTACCCGTTGCCTCTGTCCGCCAGATAGCTCATGCGGAAATGCAGTAAGCCGCTCTTCAACCTCCCCAAGACTGACGAGGCGTAGCAGCTCAAGAGTCCGATGACGTGCTGCTTTTTTAGACATCCCTTTGTGAACGATTAACGTTTCACTCACCTGCTTTTCGATAGAATGCAACGGGTTTAAGGAGGTCATGGGCTCTTGGAAAATCATCGAAATTTTATTGCCTCTTATCTCTCTTAGGATGGATAAGGGTGCGCTCATGAGTTCTTGCCCTTCGAGCAGAATGCTCCCACTCGGATGAGACGCTGTCGGATATGGAAGAAGCTGGAGAATGCTTAACGCTGAAACTGACTTCCCGGACCCGGATTCGCCAACGAGTGCCATTGTCTCTCCACGATTTATCGAGAAGGAGACATTCTTTGCTGCGTGGACGGTCGAAGACTCCGCGGAGAAATCAACTGACAGGTCTTTAACTTCGAGTAATGTTGTCATTTGTCTTGATGCGTCTGGTCACTGTGAAATAAATCTTGATAATAAAAGTGAATTAATACGTAGCTGAATTCGCAAGAATTCAGTAGAGACCCGAAACCTAAAGGGTTTCAGGGGTGGACACCTTAGCTCTGTAGGAGCACAATATTTATAGAAGCCGATATTTTGGGACCCTTTCAAGCTCCGTAGGAGCGACATATCGCCCCGCTGGGGCTGAGAAGGATTCTGTGGTTTGCTTTTCTATAAACATGTCGCTCCGCTGGGGCTGAAGCCCGGCTATCGAAGACGCTTTTGAGAAACTGTGCCTCGCGAACTTTTGCAAGTTCGGCTACGTATCAAATTGCGTTTTTCTCTGCCCTCCCGCGTGGGAAGGAGTTGCACCCCTGGCCGATGACGGGGGTACAACCCCCTTTCAACCAAAGGTACAGAAAACAAGTGGGGCAGATTTCCAATCTGCAGGGCAGGTTAGGGAGACGAGCCCGGAGACGAGTCTGCCGCCACACCGTTGCCAAGTATACGTCAAACTAATCTTTCTGAGCAGCGAAAGTTTTGTGTGGATCAAAAGCGTCACGCACCGCTTCACCCGTATATATGAGCAAAGTTAGCATGATGGCGAGCGTCAAGAAACTTGTCAGTCCAAGCCATGGTGCTTGGAGATTGTTTCGACCTTGGTTAACCATTTCACCGAGAGAAGGTGAGCCGGGCGGAAGTCCGAAGCCGAGGAAGTCAAGCCCCGTAAGTGCTGTGATAGACGCACTCAAGTTGAACGGCAAAAAGGTAATCGTCGCAACCATCGCGTTCGGCAAAATGTGTCGGAACATAATCACCAGATTTGATACGCCTAAAGATCTCGCAGCCCGGACGAAATCAAGATTCCTTGCTCGTAAAAATTCGGCTCGGACAACACCAACATAACCCATCCAACTGAAAAGCAATAAGATACCAAGTAACCACCAGAAGTTGGGCTGTACGATACTGGCGAGAATAATGAGAAGATAGATCCGGGGGATTGCCCCCCAAACCTCCATAAAACGTTGAAACGCAAGATCAATCCAGCCACCGAAAAAGCCCTGTACAGCCCCCGATGCAATCCCAATAATCATGGAAAAGAAGGTCAGAATGAGTCCAAATAAAATAGAGATTCGGAAGCCGTATATAAGTCGTGCAGCGACATCTCGACTCTGGTCATCTGTTCCAAGCCAGTTCTGTTTTGATGGAGGCGCGGGGGCAGGTCGCCCAAAGGCGATTGTGTCATAGGAATAACGGATGGGTGGCCACAGCATACGACCTTTTTTATCAATGAGTTCCGCAACGTACTCATCACGATAATCCGCTTCGGTCTCGAATTCCCCACCAAAACGGGTTTCTTGATAGCTTCTCAAAACCGGGAATAGGAGGTCTCCATCAAACAAAACTATCAACGGCTTATCGTTGGCGATGAACTCTGCAAATAGGCTGATGAAGAAAAGAACACAGAAAATCAACAGTGAAATATAACCGCGCCGATTGGCTTTGAAAATTGCAAGTCTACGACGATTGAGCGGTGAAATCACTTACACTTCCCTCGATTCAAAATCGATGCGGGGATCGATTAAAAAATAGGTCAGGTCGGTGACGATGCGCATAACCAAACCCAAAAGAGAAAAAAAATATAAGGTGGCAAACATCACCGGATAGTCTCGCTTAATTGTCGCTTCATAACCCAACAATCCCAAACCGTCCAACGAGAAGATGATTTCGATGAACAGCGAGCTTGTAAATAGGAGGCTGATCAGCGCGCTTGGAAAACCGGCAATGACGATGAGCATTGCGTTACGAAAGATATGACCATATAGAATCCGTTTCTCAGTCAAACCTTTCGCGCGTGCCGTTGTTACATACTGCATGTGGATCTGGTCGATGAAGGAGTTCTTTGTCAAAAATGTCAACGCCGCAAAGCCGCTGATAACCATCGCGGTGACAGGTAGGGCCATGTGCCACAAATAATCGATGATTTTGCCGAAAAGACTTAGCTCACTCCAATTTTCAGAGACAAGCCCTCGCAGTGGAAACCAGGTGAAGTACCGACCTCCTGTGAAAACAATGATTAACAAGATGGCGAATAGAAAGGTAGGAATCGCATAACCGACCGTGATGATACTGCTTGTTGCCAGATCAAATCGAGTACCATCTTTAACCGCCTTTGCGATGCCCAGCGGTATCGATATAGTATAGATAAGCAAAGTTGTCCAAAGCCCCAGAGAGATTGAAACCGGAATTTTACTTAGCACCAAATCTATTACTGTTCGGTCTTGGAAAAAGCTTTCGCCAAAATCAAAGGTAATATAATTCATTATCATTCCGATGAAACGCACATGAATTGGTTTGTCCAAACCGTACATTTTTTCAAGCTCTTTGATGAAGGCAGGGTCCAAACCTCGGGCACCCCGATATTTGCTCTGACTGCCAGACGAAGTGTTCAGCGATTGTCTATCCTGTTGTCCTCCCGCAATATCGCCGGTTCCGCCGCCAGAAATGCGGGCAGTGGCATGCACGGCTGTGCCAGTGAGCTGCGCGATCATCTGTTCAACAGGGCCGCCCGGCACCACTTGAATCACGAAAAAGTTTATCAGCATGATTCCAAGTAAGGTCGGGATGATGAGAATCAATCGACGGACAATATAGGCAAGCATTGAGAGTCCTTTTTACGACTGTGTTTGCAACTAAGTTTCGTTTTCATTATGGATATAATTCGTGCTCGATTTTTCAATGGTATAATACCATGCGCTTTCTGCGCGTCTAGCGTGGTAAATCGGCACGACCTGCTTCTCTCTTAAGCTTTGCGCTGTAGATATTGTATCACGGTGTTAGTTGTATATCGATCGTAAAACACTGCGACACCCACACAGATCTTGAAAACCACATCCCAAGTCGATAGCCCTGCCTCCCAATATGCGGGCGATCAATGCGTTCAGTATATTAGTACCTCAATGGCAGAAAATGTGACAGAAAAGATTTGGTTCTCAATGACCTTTTTAGGTGGTTGTCGCAATTACTGAGATGTGAATGGCTTCCCGAAATCCAAATTCCTCAAAGAAAAAATGCAACCTTTTTCCGTGGTTGCTTGTCTAACAATCTGGAGGAAGAAAATAATGAACCATAGAATTGTTTATCTGGCTTTGATGCTTATTGGACTTGCAACCATCGGAGTCGCTTCAGCACAGGAAAATTGGCCCCAGTGGCGGGGACCAAATCAAAATGGCGTAAGTAACGCCCAAAACCTGCCGACAACGTGGAGTGGTACCAAAAATATCGTCTGGAAGACGTCGCTACCCGCATGGAGCGGTGGCACGCCCATTATCTGGGGTGACAAAATCTACCTCACCTCGCCGACGAAAAGCCAATCGAAATCCGCACCACCATCACAGGAAACGCAACCACGAGAGAGAGGACGCAGACGAGGGCGTTGGGGCGGGGGAGGTCGCGACCCGGGCGGCGACACATTGCTTCTAATCTGTCTTTCCAAGACGGACGGAAAGGTTCTCTGGCAACGCGAACTCGATGAAGGCAATGAACTTCATCGCAAGGGAAACGATTCATCGCCCTCCCCGGTCACTGACGGGGAGCATGTTTGGGTGGTCACTGGCACTGGCGCAGTGACTGCATTCGACATGGAAGGGAAGAAAATCTGGGGGAGAAACCTTCAGGATGATTACGGCAGATTTGGTCTCAACTGGGGTTATGCTTCTTCGCCCCTGCTTCATGATGGAAAGCTCATCATCGAAGTGTTGCACGGACATAGAACAGATGACCCGTCTTACATTGTGGCTTTCAACGCCATAACGGGCGAAGAAATATGGCGTCAAGAACGCGAAACTGATGCCGTTGCGGAGTCTCCAGACGCATACACGACACCTGCGTTGCTCGAATCTGACGGGATAACTCAGATTGTCATTTCTGGTGGCGATTACGTCACCGGGCACCATCCACAAACCGGCCAGGAAATCTGGCGAGCAGGGGGGCTGAATCCGGAGCGACGTGGCAACTATCGCGTCGTTGGTTCGCCGCTGGTTGTCGATGGCCTGATTTACGCGCCAACTCGCAAAAAGCCTTTGTTAGCCCTGCGCGCTGGCGGCACGGGTGATGTGACAACCAGCCATCTCGTCTGGAAATGGGAAGGCTCAGCGGCTCCCGACGTTCCCACCCCGATTTGTGATGGTCAATATTTCTACATGGTAGATGACAGGGGGCTGGTCACCTGTCTCAATGCGAAAACCGGCGAGTTAGTCTGGGGACCGGAGCGTACCGCTGAGGGAACTGTAAGCGCGTCACCTATTCTCGCCGATGATAAGCTTTACATCACCAACGAATACGCGCTCACGACGGTCGTAACAGCAGG
This sequence comes from Candidatus Poribacteria bacterium, assembly GCA_022567695.1. GTDB lineage: Bacteria > Poribacteria > WGA-4E > WGA-4E > PCPOR2b > JADFGN01. Next base: position 6,258 of record JADFGN010000095.1, read on the forward strand.
TCCAGAGTTCAAAATACTTGCAACCAACGAGCTGGACGGTAGCTACACTTTGTCATCACCTGCTGCTTCAGGCTCTCATCTTTTTATACGGACTGGAACGCACCTGTATTGTATCGGGGCGAAGGCGGAATAGAAACATGCTTTTCGACTCGAGCGCATTCGTGGGTGGGTAAATAATCAATTCGGCTTTGTAAGCCTAAACTCAATTGTCTAATTCGATAGTAGAAATGGCGGTGCTGAAATGGAATCCATTGTTTACGCGGCTGTGGCGTGAGTCGGTGGCGATCGTTTTGGCACCCCAAATCCAAGAAGGAGGCTATAAAATGAAGAAACAGTTATTGGTAACAGGATTTGTCTGCTGTCTACTCACAGTGGCAGCAACGGGCATCGGTTATGCGCAAATATCAGAATCGATCGAAATCAGCACTGACACAGGGCGACTCGTCACCGCGCATTTGGCGACCCCCGAGTCGGATGCACCAACCGTCGGCGTCATCGTCATTCACGAGAATCGAGGACTGACCGATTGGGTTAAGTCGGTTGCCGATCGACTTGCTGACAACGGTTTTGTCGCCATCGCGCCGGATTTACTCTCTGGCGAAGCACCGGATGGCGGTGGTACCGAGAGTTTCGCTTCCAGCGGTAATGCGACGAGAGCCATCGGGAATCTCGATCCGGATCAGGTCACCGACGACCTGAGAGCGGTGACGAGGTATCTTCAGAAGCAACCGTCTGTTGGACAAATCAGCGTTTCGGGCTTCTGCTGGGGCGGCAGTCAATCATTCCGTTTCGCGACTAACGAAGAATCTCTTAACGCGGCGTATGTTTTTTATGGGAGCGGCCCCCCTGCTGAAGATGTTGCTCGCATTATGGTGCCGATCTACGGCTTTTATGCCGAGAACGACAACCGAATTAATTCGACGATACCAGCAACCGAAGAAGCTACCAAAGCCGCCGGTGTCACTTATGAGTTTGAAATCTACCCCGGTGTGGGGCATGCATTTCTAAGAAGCGTTGCTGAATCGGCAAACCCCACTGAAGTTCAAAAGACTTCGTTAGATGCAGCATGGGAGCGATTTTTAAATCGACTCAATGCTCAGAAGACGGTGACATCGGTATCACCACAAGGTAAACACCCGACGACGTTGGGCGAAACGAAAGATAACTGATTAAACATGAGTCATCCAGAATTTTTTAGCCGAACTCGCAAGACTTCGAGTATCTTTCGGCCATCCGCCCGGATTCATTGCTTTATCATACTGGTTGGTTGCATGCTTCTGTGTGCGAAAGGCGTCTGTGCGCTTCAAGTCACAGAAATCATGTACAATCCCAAAGGAGAAGATTCACGATACGAATTCGTTGAATTATACAATGAAACGGCGAGTCGGCGGGATGTCAGTGGTTGGGCGTTTGTGCAGGGAATCGAGTTTGTCTTCCCGCAAAGGACAGTGATTGAGCCGAGAAGTTATTTCGTTGTCGTACGTCATGCAGAAACAGTCAAGAAAAAATATCGCATAAAAAACGTTTTCGGGCCGTTTCAAGGTGCATTGGATAATCGAAAAGAGCGTTTGGTTTTGGTCGATCTGGCCGGTGGAATTATGGTTGATGTGACCTATAACAGCCGAGGACGGTGGCCTGTTGCTCCTGATGGTACGGGACATTCTCTGTCGAAAATTTCCCCGCGATTGAATCCAAATCATCCTCAGAATTGGCGAGCCAGCCGTGAGATGGGCGGAACGCCTGGAAAAGAGAATGGCTTGGAAGACGTTTATCGAAAATCTTATCCTATTGTGTTCAACGAGGTGTTTGTGCCGCAAGACCAACAGAAGCCCTCCGCCTTGCGGAGAGGAAATAGGAGCGGATTTATCGAACTCTACAATCGGTCATCGGAGCCTTTCGATCTCAGCGGATATTGGTTGAGCAACCATCCGAGTGATTTGAAAGGGTATAAAATCCCTGCCAGGACGCTTCTTTCGTCTCATGGGCACAAACATTTTCAGCACCTTGGCTTTACACTTAATGCCCAAGGTGACCGACTCTTTATCACAACGCCAGATGGCAAACGGGTCGTCCAAGCCTGTCGCTTAGGGACTACCGCTTTCAAAAAGGAAGTTAGGAAGAGTTTTGGGCGTTATCCCGATGGGGCGGATGAATGGTACGTCATGAAGCTCTCGCTGGGTAAAACAAACTTTGTCGAACTTGAAACAGATATCCTCATCAACGAACTCATGTATCACCCATCAACAGACTCAGACGACGATGAGTACATCGAAATATTCAATCTTGGCAAAGAAGATGTCGATCTCTCCGGTTGGTCGATTTCAGGCGGAATTTCGTTTGATTTCCCCGACGGGACGATCGTTTCTAATGCCGGTTATCTCGTCATTGCAAAAGCTCAAAACCACCTCACCGCGAAATATCATCTCAAGCCTGAACTTGTGCTCGGTGATTTTAAGAGGCGGTTGAGCGACGAAGAAGACCCCATCCGATTGCGTGATAACTTCGGCAACAAGGTGGATGAAGTGCATTACTACGATGGTGGACATTGGTCTAAATCTGCGGATGGGTACGGTTCGAGCCTTGAGCTGATCGATCCAAGGCAGGACAACAGTAATCATCAAGCATGGGCACCTAGCAATGAGGCGCGAAAGGCAGAATGGATACATGTCAGCTATTCAGGGCGCACTGGAAGTCGCTGGGGAGGGCATCAGAGCAATGATGAATTCCACCTCCATCTGTTGGGAGCTGGTGAAATGTTGATTGATGACATCCAGATTACAGCCGCCAAAGAATCCCTCTTGGCGCGACTTTCCCCTTCAAGTCGTACGCACATTGAAAACGGCTCATTTGAAAAAGGATTAAAGGGATGGCGAGTGATGGGCAACCACACCCAAAGTCGCGTCGTTGATGAAGCGTCCCAACATGGCAAGAAATGCTTGAAGCTTGTTGCTACCGGCCGTGGGGATACGGGAGCAAACCACATTGAAATTCCGCTCACGTCTTCCCTGAAAAATGGTGTGACGTATACAATCTCTTTTTGGGCAAAGTGGTTGAGGGGCAATAATCTCTTAGTGACCCGTTTCTGGAACAATCGGATTCCGGAAACCCATCATATTCCAATCCCCAAATTGACCGGGACGCCTGGAAGACAAAATTCAGTTTATCAGTCGAATCTTGGTCCCGTCTTTCGTGATGTCCGGCATTCGCCAATTATCCCGACCCCAGTCGACTCTGTCCATATCACAGCTCACGTTTCCGATCCGGATGGTATCCGATCTGTGACCCTTTATTATAAAGGTGATAGTGACAAATCTTACGCGAAGACAAGGATGTACGATGACGGGAAACACGCCGATGCTGCCGCGAAGGATGGAATTTTCGGCGGCGAAATACCGCCTCGTCAAGCGAATCAAACGGTGGCGTTTTATATTGAAGCGAATGATTCAAGCGGCGGACATAATACGTGGCCGCGCCATCTCAGCCCGCCCGGTTTGTATCGGGTTGAACAGAGAAGGCAACAATCCGATTCCGATTTCCCGACCTATCGTATCATCATGACTTCCGAAGATACGTGGGAATTAGAAGGACGGCCTGTCCTTTCAAACGAGCCGCTCAATAGCACATTCATTTTTAACGAAACGGATGTCTACTATCAGGTGAAGTGTCGCTATATTGGTAGCCCCTTCGGAAGAGTTAGGGGATATAAAATTCGCTTCAATGCAGATGAGAAACTACACGGGGTTAAATTGCAAGCCCGTTTCGATCGCAATGATTTTAGCTATAAAGAGCGGATTGCCTATGACCTTCAACGGAAGATGCGGTTACCGACCTGTCAACAGGAGTGGGTGCGGGTTCTATTTAACGGTAGCACCTACGGCACTTGGGAAGATATCCTGCCGCCGAGCAAACGCTATCTTTCTATCTTTTATCCCGATGATTCGGACGGACAGTTGTTCGAGGTCGATGACCGCTTCGTGTTCTACCGTGGTGGGCACTTTGAAAACATGGATGCGACCTTCGAGTGGTTGGATACAGATGATAAAGATATGTATCGCTGGAACTATGAACCCCGAAACCATGCGCGGGCGGACGATTTCACCCACCTGATCCAGATGATCAACGTGATGAACAACACCCCCAAGGGACAGTATGAAGATGCCATTTCTCAGGTGATTAACGTCGATCAATGGTTGCGCGTGATGGCTGTCCGAACGATTATCGGCGATTGGGATTTTTTTGGAGGTAGCCGTGGTAAAAATGCTTATCTGTATCGTCCAAACAAAACAGGCAAATGGGAGATCTTGAGTTGGGATAGTGAATTGACGTTCAATCAATCCAATATGTCGATCTGGTCAGGCTTTCGGCCGATTCAGCGGTTTCAGATGAGTCCAAAGCATCAACACCTTTATTACAGTTACATTCGAGAGGTGTTGGATGAATACTTTAATGTATCCTATCTTTCGCCGTGGCTTGAGCACTACGCCTCGATTATCCGTAATCCTTGGCCCGGGGAGATGAAATCATTTATCATAGCTAGAACGAATCACCTGAACCGCGTCATCCCGAAAGCGGATCCTCAAATTACCCGTGGCAAGCGTACAAGGAATGGAATTGACCTTGAGGGAACCGCACCAGTTCAAGTGCGATTCGTCAGCATTTCCGGCGTTGAATATCAACCGAATTGGATGGGAGCAACCCATTGGAAACTCACGATTCCCTCCGCAAAACAGAAGAAACTGACTGTCCTGTTTCTCGACTATGACAAACAAACTATCGGTCAGGATGCAATTCGATTGAGGTGAGTTAGAACGCCGAGTTGATGTGTTTCTCACAAGATTATACTGTTTTTCTGAAATGTCATCTTGAGCAAAGCGAAAGATCTAGATTCTTCGCTTTCAGCTCAGAATGACATTAAGAAGTCCCCTTTTTTAAACAGGATTACAGATTGGCGAGATAAGAAATCTTAATGGCAACGACCCGATTGCCTAACCGTAACTTCCCCTCTGAAGTATCCCAATCCTCATTATAGGCGACAAAGAAATGGCTCTTTGGGCTATATTCCCAGCCGAAAAGGAAGCTGACAAGGTAATTGCGCTCTGTTTGTAGTTCGTCAAAGGTGGTGCGCTCACGCCCAGTTTGCGCGAATACTCTCAGAAATGAATCACGGGTAAAAAGGTAGGTCATGCGTAAGGAACTCACTAAGAAGCGCCCGTCGATCACGCGCTGTTCATCGAGGCTTTGGGCATAACTGCTGTCGAATTCCAGAGTGAAATTGCTTCGGGGCCGTATCGTGCTCGAAAGCGAAAGCTGTCTTTGTTTGCCTATCGACTGTTTGTCGAAATTGAAGAAGTCTCCGATATCTACCTGCAAACCTCCTGACACCGCCAATGAACTGTTGGTGTCGATGAAAAATCCAAATCCGTTTGCGATGAACACATCGGTCAACTCGATTTCTCGGCTTCGCGAATAAAATGCGCCAATGTCATCCCAGACCGATTCCACGAACTCCACCCCCGCATCAATGCTTGCGTTCCACGCGATTAAATCCTCGTCAAACTTTGGAGAGAGTCTGAGCTCTGGATTTCTTTGTTGCCAATTGGTAAAATACGCATTCGTGTAAAGACTTTGAGATACATCGCCTGAAGCCCTAAAAAATCCACGAAATCTACCAAATTGCGGTTCATAAGTCGTGCGCATATTCGCCCGTTGCCAGCCACGATACTGTTCTTTTCGGAGAAATCCCGTTTGATTGATTTCAAACAGGGGCGCGACGCGCTCTAGCCCGACAGATGTATTCCAGAGGTAATTGCGTTGCGAGAATTCGACGACGTATGCGTGATTCTGCGTATCTTCGCTTGGCTGAAAGCTCTGTGCATATTGCGCGGACATGTGATAAGTTTTGCCGAGCGCGAGGTTCATATCCACGCCACCAATGCGGCTGTGGCTGTCTTCCTGTTCCTTGTTCGTAAAAAGGACGCCAATATTTGAGCGTTTCAAGATATCCTTCTTCAGCCGGATGGCGGAATACAACGCCGATTCCTTGAGTTCGGATTCTTGACCCAGCTCCAACGCGCTGAAACTCCCGGTTTGACTACCGAGCAGAGCGATGGAATAGTCACCAACCTTGCCCGTCATTTTGCCGCCCCAGAGGATGTCGCCGCGACTGCCGATACGCCGGCTGAAAAACAGATCTAACGGCGTTTCAAAAAAGCTGTTGCCCTCCACGAAGAAAGGGCGTTGCTCTGGAAAGCGCGTGGGAAAACGGGTCAGGTTAATTTCCAGTTGATCAGCTTCCACTTGAGCGAAATCGGGATTCAGTGTCAAATTGGTTTTTAATGCGCCTTTCAAGCTGTATTGGACATCTAAACCCACTCCAACCTGTTCTGCGGCCGATTGCCGTTCAGTGTCAGATACGCCGCTTAAAAGATAGGGAGAAATTTCAAACTGTTTGCCGGATTCAATATCTCTGAGACCAACCAAATGACCGAGGTCTGACATACGTGTCACCGGGCCGGCTTGCGTCATCTGCTTCCAAACCGTCACCTCGCTTTTTCGGCGATTCACGCGCTCGACGTCAAATCCCCACACCTGTTCACGCTTTTCGGCAAAACGGAAATTGGCGAACGGAATTTTAAACTCTGCCGACCAGCCAGATTCATGAATGTGACTTTCAACCCACCAGATGCCTTTCCAGTTTCGATCCCGTTTGGTATCTTCGTAGCGATAGTCGTCGTTCTGGACGCCTGCGGGTGTTGTTGCAAACTTATAGCCTGTGCGATGGTCGTGAAGTGGATCGATGAAAAAGGAGATCAGGTCTGAGTCAAATACCTGTTCCCGCCGTGCCAGCCGATTGACAATCTTGTCCGGCTCAGCGTCGTCGCACTGAAATGCAATGTAAAGATTGTGCCTGTCGTAAGCGATATAAACCGTTGTATCATCTGTCGCAGGTTTCGCCCGTTCCGGTTCAAGTTGAATGAACCCGTGTATCGACTTTGGATGGTGCCAAACGGGGTCATCCAATCGTCCATCAATTTTCGGTGGCGGGACATCTTCGAGACGATAGGCTTCTATGACGTGTTGACCGAATCCTTCATTATGTGCCCATGACAGATTTGGAGTTAGAATGAAAAAATAGGCAGATGAACAGATGACAAATAATCGATTCAATCTTTGCCTAGCCGCTAAAACAGAAAACAGGTTTTGGATAATTGAAATCAAAATCGAAGTGACCGTAAATGACATAATATTTTTGCCAAATTTCAAAATGGACTTGGTATAAGTTACCTACTTGAGGATCGCCATCCGTTTCACAGCGGTAAAATCACCGGCAGTCAGTTGATAGAAGTATAGCCCGCTTGAAACCAATTCGCCCGTATTGCTACGTCCATCCCAATACGCCGCACGTTCCCGATTCACGTAATATCCCGTTGCCCGGTGCCCCAGAACTAACTGACGCACCAACGCCCCCTTGATGTCGTAAATCGCGATCTCCACTTCTGCGTCAGATGCCAACTGATATGGCATCCATGTCTCGGGGTTGAAGGGGTTGGGATAGTTCCGCAACAGCTTCGTCTCCGTGACGATTGGATTGGCATTCGTCAGCCATGCACGGAGTGCTTCGATAGCAATCGTCGCGCCATGTGGTCGATCTGCCAACCCCTCCAATTCAGCGAGCGCACGGCGAATCTTTTCGTTTTTCACAGCCTGTTTGTTGCTAGCTAAAGATGGCGCGGTAGCAACTGTAGTTTCCCCGAAATGCGAGGAAACTATAACAAGATCAAACACATTCACCACGCTGTCACCGTTGACATCACCACTGAGACCGGTGCCGCTTTGTCCAAATTGCGAACCGACAAGCACAAGATCAAAGACGTTGACAACGCCATCCGAATTGACATCCCAAGGTGTCGCTGGCTTAGGTGTCGCTAAACCCGTTAAGATATTCTCACCGATCCAAAGCCCGCTGCCGTGTGTTCCGACATAAATCTGATTTGGATTGTGGGGGTTGATACGTGCGAAGAGAATGAACGTATTCCCAAGATTTTCGCTAATTAGGTCCCAATTTTGCCCACCGTCTAGACTTCGGTAAAGCCCACTATTTAAATCCGCTGTATAGTTCCACCATGGTTGCGAAACGGCAAAGATAACGTCCGTTTGCGTCGGATGAACCAGCGTCACAGCCACTCGAGGCTGATCGAGAATCTGAGTCCATGTTGAGCCGCCATCCTCGGACTTGTATAATCCACCCTTTGTACTCCAGCTATAGTCATCCGTCATTCCGGCATAAACAACCTGCCCATTGGAGGGATTAACGGTGAGTGAAAGCACATCATCGCTTGGTATGCCATCGAGGCGCGTCCAATTCTGTCCACCATCAGAAGTCTTATAAATACCACCGTGGCCTGCGCCTTCAAGGGTGTTGAGACCCAGATACAACGTCTGAGAGTTTGTCGAATCAATGACAAGTGTCCACACGAAGACAGCATCTGACCCCAGTCCATTGCTGGCATTCGACCACGATTGTCCGCCATCGGATGTCTTGTAAACCCCTTGTCCGTAAATGGCGGCATACAGTACACCGTTGTTGTTATCCATCACCAACACCGGCCTCCCTTCTGGCAAGCCATCTGAGAAGACCGTCCAACTTTCCCCCTTATCAAGGCTTTTCCACACTTGGCCGACCCTATATCCTTCAGCTTCATCGTTGGTTCCGCCGTTTCGCCCGACGTAGAGATCGCCTGTGGCTGTATCCACCGCAATGGAGTTGACAGCATCAAGTTCATCAAGCTGAACTTCGTCCATCCGGGCAAAGCTTATCGCACCGTCGTCAGATCGAAAAAGCCCCATATCGTCATAGGCGACGTACAGTATGTTGGCGTCAGTCGGATGGAAACCGACATCGAAGGTGACCATTAACTCAATTCCGTTGCCGCGCCACGCATTACCAACCGGGCGGGTATAAACTTGCTCCCATGTCTGTCCAGCGTTGGTTGTTTTGTGTAGATGAGCATCTCCGGCAACAATCAGAATATCTGGATGGCTTGGCGCAATTTCCAGTATAGAGGCGTTCTCATCATTCCACCATACATTGTCCAACCAGCCATAGGTAATTTTGTTATCAATTTTAGTCCAGTGTTGTCCACCATCAATGGTTTTATGAATCCCAGATAAATCTTCCCACCCCCCAATATTTGAGGCAATGTAGATAATATCAGGATTTGTTGGATGTATTGCAAATTTCCAGTAATCATAAAAAGGTGGCGGGTCAGTGGGGTCTTCATACGGCAAAGCGGGCAAATCGCCGGTGATAGAAACCCAGTTATCGCCCTCATCAACACTCTTGTAGATTCCTCCGCTGAAAGAATCGGGATTGGCGGAATCTCCTTGAGTTTTCATTGTCAAAAAGAGCACGAGTTGATCATTTGATATGTGATAAGCCAAGCGCCTTGCGTTTGAGTGCGGCAATCCTGCGTTGATGCGTGTCCATGTCGTGCCGTTATCGAGACTCCGGAAAACGCCATCATTGGTACTGACGAAGAGTCGGCGTTCCTCCGGTGAACGGGTGGAAGCAACGACGATACCATGAACAACGGCTTCGGCATCCATTCCCACGTCAAGCAGATCCCATGTCGTTCCTCCATCCTCGCTTCGGTAAAGGGAACCGGTCCCGTCACTGTTGTGATCGGCATCTCCAATGCCTGCATAAAGGATCTGTCCATTGTTTGGATGTACAGCCACAAATGAGACCGGAGGAATCTCATCCTCATCAATGAAGGTTGGGAAAATAAACTCCCAGCTCTCCGCGCTTTTATATAATCCAGACCAAGTACAGACATAGAGCGTCTGAAAATCGGTCGGATCGATTACCAACTCTTGGCTCGCGTATGTACCGGCAGGACGGTTGCCACCAGCCAGCCCATTAGTCATCATCCGCCAGCTTTCTCCACCATCTGTGGTTTTGAAAACGCCTTCAATATCACCGCCCAGATAGATAACATCAGAATTATCCGGTTGAATGGCAGAAGCCATCAGGAAACTCCCCGCACCGGGGCCAATAGAAGTCCAGTTGACTTGGGCAAAAGTGGATGGGGTAATACAGATCATGAAGACAGAGAGACGCCAGATTACGCTTTTAAATTTCATTGTGTTCTTTCACCTTTCATTGGTGGTTCCAATAGTTAATCGCAGGGCGTTGGAGGCGGGCAATTCCACGGGACAATCCAAATATTCTGACGAGAATTTTTGGAAATCTGATTCTTTGACATCTGGAGAATCTGCTCGGAGGGAAAGGCGGAAGTGCCAAAATTCCAGATATAAATGCCATAGTAATTTCCAGTGCTGGTGTTATTCTCAATCACATAGCCATGAGGCTTTTGATGATCTTCGTCGCTGATTTCAATTCCAGGGCCTTTATTGTTTAAAAAGAGGTTATTCCGCACCGTTACATCATGACCCCCATCCAGCCAAATCCCACCATCCCACCATTCATCTACCGAAGCATCCAAATCATTGGAGAAGACTTCATTGCCTTCAACCAGAATGTTAACACCGTCTTCAACTAAAATGCCGCCACCAATATTTTCATAGCATCGGTTATTCCTTATTACCGTATCTGTGGTAAAAGAGCTAAGTCAGTGCTGATAAGACTTTGAGCATCATTGGAGGTGGATTTTCGAATTCAACAATCACCGTTTTTCTGACATAATAGACGATGGTAGAACTTCGAAATCTGACCGCTTCAAGCGACGATTTCTACCAACGTCGATGGATGGGTTGATATTTCTTCACTGCGAAGCTTTAGGTTTGTAGAATCGATAATCCTTACCTCAGTTGAATTTCAGGGGAGGTCATCCCGTTTCGAGTTAAAATTTAGGGGTTGGCAAAACTCTAAAACTCGAAAAGGAGACACTCTTGAAACGATACATCTTAAACCAATCACCTAAAGGCTTGGGGGCAACCGGCTATGGCGGATTGAAACCCTTCGTAGACGACCTGAAGCAGAGACTGCATCTGCATTGGATAGTCAAAGGCTTTGGACAAAAGCTTTGGGGATACGTATTACTACATAAGCCCTTGGAGTATAAGTTCAAAAGTGTCCTCGTTGCTATAGGACTCCTGCT
>JADFGN010000645.1 GCA_022567695.1 Candidatus Poribacteria bacterium
TTCCCCAACCATCTTTGAGATAGGCTGTCCAGTCATGTGAGCTAATTTATGGGCAAAGTTTAATGCATCTTCATCGACATACAATGTTAGTTTAGTTTTAGACATAATTTTTCTCCTTTTTCACATAGAGGGTCCTAATTCGTGATTTCCAAGTGCAAAGCTCTGATTCTACAGCGGAAGCAAAACCTCCACTGTAGAGGCAAATGAAATTCTTTACTGCTGGATTAACATCACCCGCTTCGTTCCCCGGTTTGAAGCCAATCGCACTAAGCCTTTGAGGTTTGCAAACTGATCAAGGTCAACTGTAGGCGTTTGGAAACGAATGGTTTGGGTCATCACTATTTTGCGTTTGGATTTCGTATATTTGAGCTGGATGGATCCAACATCGTTGCTGATCTCGCGATTTTCAGGGGTCGCATCTACGGTAAATGACGATGCCATATTAACGGTGACTTCATCTTCAAAGGTCATCGCTTTGCCGAGAAGGACGGGGTGTACACGGCTCTCCTCACTTACCAACGCCGCATAAGGGTGCTTAACAAGCGGCAACTCAAGGACAAACTGCCGGCCAATGGCGAAAAGGTAATCCGTGCAATGCCACGTGAGCGTGATCTTCAATTCGTCATCCATTGTATCTAAGTCCGAAATTTCAAACGTATCTAGCCTCGCGCGCTCATCAAGCTCCATATACTGATGCAGGAATTTGGCTCGTTCATCAGGAAGGGTGTATTTCAATTTACTTCGTAATTTTGTATTGAATTCACCCGTCAGGGAAATCTCCTGCGTGACCTTCACGGAGAGATCGCTTTCTACCTGAACCTTTGTCACAACCCGCTTCCGATTCCGATCTGCGGGGATAGTCGGACTCTTGGTAAATTGATAGAGACGTCTGTCCATCCTTGCATTCTTCTCATTCGCATCCGCTACGTCCATCTCGTTTCCATCCGTGAGGAAATCGGGATTGACGATGAGCGTCCACCGATCTTGATCGCTCGCAGGGAGATCGCCAAAAGCACAGGTTTCTGCGGTTGCATCCAACCATATCAAATCGCCATCGTCGTTTCCTTCTACGGCGAGAATCATGTGATTAAAGTAGGCAAGCGATGGAATATCACGAATAACTCTGCTAGACTCGCCAGCGGCAATCAACACAGGGTAGGATTTGATTCCCGCAACGGAGAGCATCGTAGAAAGCAATGTTGCTTTGTCTTTACAATCGCCATATCCATCTTTTAAAATTTTCGGTGCTTGACGCGGCTTAATCGCCCAGATGCCGAGTTCAATTCCAACATAATCGATGTTTGCCGCGACATATTGATAGAGCCGTTTTATTTTTTCTTTCCGACTCCAAGCCCCCATCAACAACATCTTCGTCTTCTGCTCGATCTCCGGCGTGATATAATCTTGCTCACGGATGAGTGTTGTGTACCATGCCATTAACTTATCCCACGAATCGAGTGAGGAAATATTGATACTATAGGCAAGATCTGCGATGGCTGGCATGAACGTCTCTTCACGTAATGGAGGAACATCATGAACCTCAAACGTATACGTTCGCGTATAGTTGGTCTCTGTAATCTTAGGCTCGATCTGTGGTCCGTGGATATGATAATAGAGTTTCTTTTTCTTGGGGGCATGAACCGTAAATCGGTAGTCACGCACAGGCTCAGATGTCTGGAAGTAAACCTGCCTCCAGAATTCGCCACGCATGAGGTGGCCCCGATTGTTGGACGAGTATGCGTAATCAATAATGCTGCCATCTGTCATCTCAGGCATGGTGAAGTGCATCAGCCGCGCATCGACAACCAGCCCCGCTTGAACTGCACTCGGTGGTGGGATGTCTTTGACAATTCTACGCGGATCAAATTCAACCGTTAGACCATCGGGTGTAATTGTTCGGGCGTGATGAATGGTGATGTCGTCGCTACCACGAGTGTAGGGAATGCTGACCTCGCCAAATTTGAATCCGGTTTCATTAAAGAGCTTTACCACACGCCGCGTCGAATAGATATAGCTGCTGTCTTCGTTGAGGTCTAAGACTTCAGCTTCCCATAACACAACGGCACCGGCATCGGGGTATTCGTCACTATCCGGGGCGCTGTCGATTATCTCTTTGATTTCCTGCTCTTCCGCTTCAGAAATAAAATCGTAGGGAATCGATGCCACACGAGTTGATAGCGTTGCTTCAGCCGAGGGTTCACTCAAACTTTCAGACTCTGGCTCAGATTCGGCAGTTGTTTCGTCCGATTCTTCTGAAGTGGTTGGTGCAGTGACCACAAGTGGTGAACGCCGCTTGCCCAAGAAGGTCTGTTGAGCAAGTAAGCCCTCCTGATCGGTGGGCAGATTTTTCCGTGATGAAATTCCATCGCCATTATCGTCGAGGTGCGGGTGTTCCGATTGGACAGAGCCATCATCTTCGTACCACTTTTTCACCCGACCTTGAGTGTACAGGAATCCTTCTAACAAGGAAATTACGCCATCTCCATCTGTGTCTGCGGCTCCATCAGAAAAGGCATCGACAAAGATGTTCCCAAATCCCGAACGCATATATCCTTCACGCGGCGAGCATGAGGTGATAATCACTCGCCCCTCCTTGCTGACCAGAGAGACCATACGTGCGCTGTAAGGAATCCCGAAGATGAGAATCATCTGTTTGGCAGGAATCTGGTTGATGAAATCCGCATATTCCACATCACTGACATCCCGTCCGGGGAGGTTAAATCTGAGACCACGACCTTTTTTAGTCGCGTGCCCGATGATAAAAAGGAGAAACCGATCGGTCGATTGTACGTTCTGAGCGAGTTCGGCGAACGCATGCTCAACGTCTGCCTTCGCCGATTGCGCATCGACGAGTCCCGGCATTTCGCCTTCGTCTTCAAAGAGAAAGGTGATATTTTCTGGTGAATAGCGATACTCCTCAGTGAGCAAATTGTGCATGCGCGATGTCGCGCTCCAAAACTCATCGTAAAAGGACTTCTCTCCACCGACGCCGCCGAGAATAAGCGCGTAGTCTTCAGCAAATCCCTCCAGAGTTAGAAGTGAAAGCCCGATCAGAAGAGTGCAAACGAGAAATGTGCGTACCATGCGAATTAACTCCTTCAATGTGTTGCGTTGCGTGAAACGTGAGTGAACTTATACAGAAGCGAAAAAACAGGTTATCAGTATATCCTATTTTTCCTCTCTTACAAATGTCCCACTTTTGCCACCTATCTTTTTGACCAACCGAATCTCAGAGATCACCATCTCCCGATCGACCGCCTTGCACATATCGTAGACGGTCAAGCCCGCGACGGAAACCGCCGTCAATGCTTCCATCTCCACACCTGTCCGCCCGACGGTCTGCACCTCCGCCTCGATTTCGACGCGATTTTCGGCGTGATTGACCGACAGATCAACTTTAACTGAAGTCAGCGCAAGCGGATGGCAAAGCGGGATGAGCTCGCCAGTACGTTTTGCGCCCATGATACCCGCAAGCCGAGCGACTTCAAGGACATCGCCTTTTTTAAAACCTTGTTCAGCAATTAAACGAATCGTTTCCGGTTTTGCGTTCACATGTCCGCGTGCCACCGCTATCCGCAACGTTTCTGCTTTCGGTGTGACATCGACCATGCGGGCATGTCCTTTTTCGTCAAAATGTGTGAGTTTGTTCATAATCGTATTTCGGTTTTGGCTTTGAGAGAGGTGATTGGAAGCAGTAAATCATCGACAGCCGGGCACCATCCCGGTAAAACGT
>JADFGN010000096.1 GCA_022567695.1 Candidatus Poribacteria bacterium
AAGAGTGTGGTGGTGGATTTGCCTTTCGTGCCTGTGATGGCAACGATTGGCGCGACGCAGACGCTGGCAGCTACCTCAAGTTCACCAATGATCGGTACACCTCTTGAGCGTGCTTCCACTAAAATTGGAATATCCAACGGCACACCCGGCGATACGACGATGACCTCCGCCTTTTCAATGCAGTAATGATTATGCCCACCGAGGACGAATTCAATCTTTCGACCTTTGAGCGCGTCTATGTCCCCTTGAAGTTGATCGGCTGATTTTGGATCGGTAACAAGTACCCGTGCCCCTAAATCGTCGAGCAGTTTTGCAACTGCAACCCCGCTTCGATGAAGTCCAAAGACGGTGATTTTTTTGTCGGCGAATTCCATTCTACTAAGGATTCCTCAAAATATCGTGTGTCCCGATTTTTCGTAAGCGAATACGGTCACCATCTTCGTACTCAAAGGTTATCCGGTAATTCATGGTAACGCTCATTTCCCAGATCTCTTTTCCTGCCATGCGATGGATACGCAGAGAAGGGTGCCGGGGATTTTGGGCAAAGAGTATCAAACATCTCTCTGCTCTTCGCTGGATTCGGTTGGGGAGTTTTTTCCAAAGGTTTTTGAATCGATCTGTTCGATGAAACCTCATTCGTTCAATTCCTTAATCAACTCTTTGACCGTCATGGGACCCACAACCCGACCCGCCTGAATATCTGCTTCCGCTTCTCTTTCTCCGGCTTGCCATTCCTCAGTCCACCACCACTTCTGATCTTCGGCAATTAATCCCACTTTGGCGGCTAGGTCGGCTTCCCTTCGCGTCAATCCTTTGGATTCAATTAAATTTTCCTGAATGGCTTTAACCTTGCGTTTTACTGTTCCTAATTCCTCTTTTGCTAAATCTTTGAGGTAACTAATGGCTTCGTGCTGATGTTCTTTTGAAAGTTCGCGGTATAATCCGATTAATTTCCGTTCTTGTGTATTTATTTTTTCCATTGAAAACACCTCCATCACACCTCACCTCAACTTGAGGGTACTCAATGCGATCAACATCAAGATAAGTGCAACAATCCAAAAACGAATCACGACCTTCGATTCTTTCCAGCCGAGTAGCAGAAAATGATAATGTATGGGCGACATCTTGAACACTCGCTTTTTCCGCGTCTTATAGGACCAAACTTGAATGATGACGGATAACGCCTCGACAACAAAAATGCCGCCGACAAGCACAAGCAAAATCTCTTCCTTGACCAAAATGGAAACCGTGCCGATAGCAGCACCGAGGGCTAACGAACCTGTGTCCCCCATGAAAACCTGTGCGGGATGACAATTATACCACAGAAATCCCAAACTGGCGCCTACTAACGCAGCGCAAAAAATCGCTGTGGCTTCCCCAATCATCGGAAGGTGGTCAATATTTAAGTAACTTGCGATACGTTGGTGACTCGTTAGGTATCCTAAAACTCCAAATGTCGCTGCGACAAACAGCGTGCAACCGATTGCTAACCCGTCCATGCCGTCCGTAAGGTTGACGGCGTTGGAGGTTCCGACGATTACAAGCGTCGCGAATGGAATGAACCAAATCCCCAGGTCTGGCCGAAGTGCTTTGAAAAACGGGATGATGATTGATGTCTTTGAAGTCAGATTATCTTTCGGAGTTGGTCCCCAATGGTAAATATAAAAGGCAATTGCTAACGCACCGATTATTTGGAGAAAAATCTTATGCCAGCCACGCAGCCCAAGTGATTGCTGTCTGGTGATCTTTTGATAGTCGTCGAGAAAACCCAATCCACCGAACCATATTAAACTGAAAGCGAGTACGAAGATGTGCGGTCTATCCAATCGTGCCCACAAAGCAATCGAGATCAGCACAGAGGAAATAATGAGGAGGCCGCCCATGGTTGGGGTCCCAGCCTTGCTCTGGTGTTCCTGAGGCACATCCTCGTGAATATGCTCACCGATCTTCAATCGTTTCAAACGTTGAATGACAAACGGTCCCAACAACAGCGTGATCAGCAGGGCCGTTACGGTCGCATAGATGGATCGGAAGCTGATATAACGGAAAACATTAAGTGGGGAGAAAAGCTCGGTCAGCTTTTCAAAGAATAGATAGTAGAACATAGGCGATCGGGTTATACTGCGCGTTTACACTGCTGGTATGGATTTTAAGACAATTCACACCAAGCGTCTGAATATGCGTTCAGCGTCAGACTTTCATGTGTTAAGCTTGAGTTCTTCCAAGATTTGCTCTAATTTCATCCCACGTGACCCTTTGATCAAAACAACATCTCCCGCTTGAGCATACCGCCGGAGTGTTTGTGCTGCCGATTTTGAGTTTTTACACGAAAAAACAGATTCCACTCTTCCTTCAGCCCCACGAGCGATCGCGACGCTTCGTCGGCCAACCGTTATCAGCAGACTAATGTTAGATGGTATCTGCTCTCCGGCCTTTCGGTGGAATGATTCAGAATGAATCCCGAGTTCTAGCATATCACCGAGTATCGCAATTCGCTTGCCAGCCGTTTCCATATTGCTGAGAAATTCCAACGCATATTCGAGAGAATCTGGATTTGAATTATAGGCATCGTTGATGATGCACAAGCCGTCGTATTTAATCAATTGCATGCGCATATCCGCCGGGCGATAACTTTCCAATCCCGCTCGAATTTCTCCGCTTGTCAGCCCTGCCCATACACCAACGCATGCCGCCGCTAGTGCATTTGATATGTTATGCACCCCGACACAGGGCAATTTAATCTTCTCAACAGTCTTTTGACTAACTCGCAAGGTGAATGACGGCTTGCCAAAAGAATCAACCTCAATTTCACTTGCTGAGACATCCGCGTCCCTTTTCCACCCAAATGTGGAAATTCGACCACTTCCTCGCTGCATAAGCTGGTGCGTTATTGGCTGGTCGGCATTCAGGATAGCATGTTCGACATGTTCCAATAATGCACCTTTTTCTTCCGCAACCCCTTCAATTGAACCTAGCAATTCCAGATGAGTTGCCCCGATGTTTGTAATGACGCCCACAGTTGGGGCAGTGAGCTGTGATAACCTTTCAATCTCTCCCGGCAAATTCGTACCAATTTCCAAGACAGCGATCTCAGCCGCATCGGTAAGTTCCAACAGACGCAGTGGAATACCGATCTGATTGTTATAGTTTTTCTCTGATTTGAACACGGCGAATCGCTGGCAGAGCACAGAGGCAGTCATATCCTTCGTTGTCGTTTTACCATTGCTGCCCGTGATTGCGATCACCGGAAGGTGGAATTTGCAACGATGATGGTTCGCTATGTCTCCTAAAGCGATCAGCGTATCTTTGACCTGAATGATGAGTGGCAGATCTACCTCAACGTGTTTCGATACAACCGCACCGATGGCGCCTTCCTGACGCACATCCTCCAGAAATGTGTGCCCGTCGAAATTTTCGCCGACCAACGCGATGAATAGGTCACCCGCTTTCAGCGTCCGTGAATCGGTCGCGATCTGTGTGATAAGTGTGTTGGCATTCCCGTGAATGAGCTTACCACCGGTTGAATTTAGGATTTCAGCAATTGTGAGATTCATAGTTGATGTGCGGTGCATCGCAAAATTTGCTTTGCGTGTTTGAAATTCAGACGATTGGATTTATCCTATGAATGCGGCTGTCAATCACACGTACTTTAGGATTCAAGAAATTCCGCGGCAACCTCCCGATCATCGAAATGAAACCTTTGGCCATTGATTTCTTGATACGGTTCATGTCCTTTTCCCGCAATTGCAACGAGGTCGCCTGCCTTTGCCAGCCCGATTGCGTAGCCAATCGCCTCACGCCGATCTTGCATCAGCTCGTATTTTGCATCATTAGGTAGCCCATTGACGATGTCATCAATGATTTCGTTTGGGTTTTCGGTACGCGGGTTGTCGGAAGTGATCACGCTGTAATCAGCGATGGTGGCGGAAATTCTCCCCATCTTCGGGCGTTTACCGCGATCGCGATCGCCGCCACAGCCGAATACGCAAATCAAGCGACCGTTGGTGATCTTTCGTGCGGCGGTCAACAGGTTTTCGAGTCCATCGGGGGTATGGGCATAATCCACGACAACAGCGAAATCTTGCCCCCGATCGACCAACTCGAATCGGCCGGGCACGACTGTGGATTCAAGCCCTACCTTGATCGCCTCAAGCGAACAACCGTGATGTAAACCGATGCCAATCGCGCCGAGGGCATTGTAAAGATTGTACTCCCCCAACAGACGGAGTTTGACATGGATTTCTCCTTGCGGCGTCATCGCAGTAAATGCAAGTCCTTTCAGCGTCGATTCTACGTTGCGAGTGGCGAGATCGGCTTGATGTTTGACCCCGTAGGTCACGGTGGGAACTTGGGCACGTTGACGTATCTCATCGGAGGCGGGGTCATCGGCATTGAGAATCGCTCGTCCATTTTCAGGATTGATTTGTTGAAACAGCATCAACTTGGCGTTGAGATAATCCTCCATCGTTTGATGATAATCGAGGTGGTCTTGCGTCAGATTTGTGAACGCAGCCGTTTCGAACACAAGTCCCGCGAGTCGATGTTGCGCGAGCCCTTGCGATGACGTTTCCATGATAACATAATCGAAACCGGCATCCGCAATTTTCGCAAATAATTCATGAAGTTTTAATGGGTCCGGCGTCGTCGTGGAAGGCGGAATAGACACATCACCGTAACGATAGGCGACTGTGCCTATAACACCCGCTTTTAGATTCGCTGCCTTAAAAATCGACTGCGTGAGGTATGCCGTCGATGTCTTACCGTTTGTGCCAGTGATACCGATTAGCTTCAGTCGAGTTGCAGGATTCCCATGCCAGTTGGCGGCAATCAGCGATAGTGCGATACGTGCATTTTCTGTTTGGATGTAGGCGACCTCCTTGGGGATATCCACTGAAGGCTGCCTATCTCCCACGATTGCCGTTGCGCCGTTTTGAATCGCTTGGGGAATAAATGTATGTCCATCGACGCTGACACCTTCATAGCAAATGAAAACATATCCCGATTGTACTTGCCGGTGATCGCTTGCAATGCCGGAAATGTTTCGATTAAGCCTCCCAGCCGTTGAGATAATATTTACATGCCTAAGTAATTGTTGAAGATTCATGATGCTTCCCCATCGTTATAGGAATGTTCGTTATTCTGAGATGCGCTGGGCAAACAGATTTTGCCGATTTAAATAATGTATTGTTCCCTCAGCAATTCTTTGGAAAATGGGGGCGGCGACGTCTCCACTCAAAGGAGTGCCCACCGATTCATCAACAACAACGATAATCGAAATCTGTGGTTTTTCAGCGGGCAAGAATCCGGCGAAAGTTGTAGTCTCTTTTCCTTTGATGTACCCTTTTCCCTTTTCGGATTTTTGAGCCGTGCCAGTCTTTCCCGCAACTCGGTATCCTTTCACGCGGGCTTTCTTCCCGCCGCCATGCTCTGTTACGCCAACGAGTATCTCCCTCATCTGTTCAGCTGTTTCACGCGAAATGACGCGACGGACAGGCTTTGGACGAGACTGCAGAATCGTTTCTCCATATCCGTCAAGAACTTGCTCAGTGACGTACGGGCGCAGCAGAACACCGCCTGTAGCAATGACGTTGATTGCATTCAGCATCTGAATAGGTGTCACAGAGATACCTTGTCCAAAAGGAACAGATGCCAGCGAATAATCATCCCATTGCTTAAGTGCATAAAGGTTGCCAGGTTGGCCGTACGGGAGATCAATCCCTGTTTTTTGCCCGAAACCGAATAGACGGATATACGCTTCGAGGCGTTGTCGACCGAGCCAATTTGCCACTTTAGTGATGCCGATATTACTCGATTTCTGAATAATTTCGCTGAGCGTCAGCCAAGCACTCGGTGTAATATCGTGGATAATGCGGCCGTTGGGTAACCGATACTCGCCCATTTCACAATACTCACGTGAATCAGGAGCCATGACCTTCTCATTAATAACAGCCGAAGCCGTGACAATCTTAAACACGGAACCGGGTTCGTACTGCATCCAAATAGCGAGGTTTCGTTTAGCAGCTTCCTCACTTTTTGAATAAAGGTTCAAGTCATAATTTGGATAATTCGCTATTGCCAAAATTTCGCCCGTTTGGGAGCGCATAACAATCGCAGCTCCCTTTTTCGATTTCCATTTTTTACACCCTTCGATTAACGCCTTTTCTGTCAGGTACTGGATATATTCATCAATGGTTAATATGATGCTATGACCATACTCAGGGCTACTTTCGAATGTTGGAGGGCGAGCCAGCCATTTCTTACTTGAAGGTGGTTTTTTGGCAACTTGTGCCTCATCTTTATTCAGCAAGAAGGTATTGTACTGATATTCGATACCTTCTTGTCCCTCGTTCTCGAAATTCGTATAGCCGATGATATGGCATGCGAGTTTTTCCTTTGGATAAAATCGTTTCCCTTCGATCCGATATTCTAGTCCGCGGATACTTTTCGTGATCTGGCGAATTTTTTCAAAATGCTCGTATTCCATGCCCCGCTTTAACCAAACAAATCTCCTCTCCTTCTTTTGGAGATTCGCGAGAAGTTGCGATTCCGGGACATTGAGCACAGGCGCAAGTTGATGAGCAACTGTATGGGGCTGGGCTTTGAGAAATTTCGGATCTGCATAGACTGAAACTAAATCACGGTTGAGGGCTAAGATGCTTCCGTGGCGATCGAAAATTTTGCCTCGTTTGATCCGAGGTTGGACATGAGTGTGACGTTTCCTTCCCGATCTGCCTCGCAATTCGCCATTATGTACGAATTGAATAAAAAAAAGGCGACAGATCAGCAGTCCAAAGCAGATCTCTAAAGTCACGAATACAATAGCAATTCGGGAAGTTCGTTCTCTTGGAGTCATTGTTGTTTGTCTCGCAAAATCTGAATAGGTTCTGACGGCTGAACCATCTGGAGTTCCTTGACGACTTTATGAATGTATCCCATAGTCGTCAATTCTGCTTCTTCCGCTTGAAGCTTGCTGATTTCACTAACTAACTGATTTTTTCGTGGCTTAAAATCCTGACGGATCTCCAGAGCAATTCGACTCTGATATGAAGAAAACCACGCACTCATAAAAAAGATAAAGATGTAAAACACTAAAATTAAATATGCAAATAGAGGAAGTTTTTTTGATGGCATTGCCTTCTGATATTTCATGGTGGGAATGCCTCGCGCATAGTGATTCCACGTCTACATAAATAGTTCTTCACTGCCAGCTTCAGACCAACTTGAACTGAACAGCTATATTCGACGTTTGAAAATTGAGAAAACTATCACAGAAACTACTTTTCAGAAACGTCCTATCTATGGTTTAAGATTCACAGATTTTTACCGCAACCCGCAGTTTTGCACTGCGAGATCTCGGATTTTGCTGAATTTCGTCCGGTTGTGGAGTAATGGGGCGTTTGGTAAGTATCTGAAGAGAGGGGGTGTGGTCACAAATGCAAATTGGGATTTTGGGTGGGCAAATACAAGTTCGGGCGAGAGTGCGGAATCGCTCTTTAACAATCCGATCTTCAAGCGAATGAAAAGCAATGACACAAATACGGCCACCCGGCTTTAGGGCTGAAACAGCGGCGTCTAATCCCAAATGAAGATTCTTCAGTTCGTCATTGACATAAATTCGTAAGGCTTGAAAAACTCTTGTCGCCGGGTGAATCCGTGTACCTTTTGTTTTTTGAGGTATTGCTTTTTGGATGAGCTCTGCAAGTTGGAGGGTTGTTGTAATCGGCTGAAGCTTTCTGGCTTGGACAATTCGGTGCGCAATTCTCCCGGACCACCGTTCTTCCCCAAATCGCTTGAAAATGTCTGCGAGTTTATCTTGGCTCCTTTCGTTCACAACTTGCATCGCTGGAGATGGCGACGTGGGATTCATGCGCATATCAAGGGGGCCATCATAAGTGAAGCTAAATCCCCTCGATGGTGTATCGAGTTGCAGAGATGAAACACCCAGATCGAGTAAAATCCCATCGACGCCATCCCAAGATTTGAATTGTGAGGCTATTGTTTTGAGAATACAATTCAAGTCCGCATAATTTCCCTGAATGAGAGTGAACCAGCCTTTGTATCCACTCAATCTGTCCTTGGCAATAGTCAATGCTTCAGAATCTAAATCAACGCCAAGAAGGTGACCGTCTGGAGTACATGCCTGTAGGATGGCAGAAGCGTGTCCGCCTAGCCCGATCGTACCATCTACGTAGAAACCCTTCCGCTTGGGTTTTAGTAACTCAATAACTTCGTTGACAAGAACTGGTATGTGTTCTTTGATCATCTCCTTCTGAAATTTTGTGGACCGAGTTTTTACATTCATTGCATGTCATCCAGTAGCATAAATTAACCGACATCGCACAGGTGAAACGCCGCTCTCAACCCGTCAATTGGATCGCCTTTGGGGATGAATTCGTGACCGACATAGAGATCATAATCGGTCTCGGCAATCGCTTGTATCACAGCCGGGTAGTAGATCTCCTGTTCATCGTCGAGGTCATTACGGCCGGGGTTTCCAGCCGTGTGGAAATGTCCGATATAATCAATGTTTTCTTTG
This sequence comes from Candidatus Poribacteria bacterium, assembly GCA_022567695.1. Taxonomy (GTDB): domain Bacteria; phylum Poribacteria; class WGA-4E; order WGA-4E; family PCPOR2b; genus JADFGN01. Next base: position 8,537 of record JADFGN010000096.1, read on the forward strand.
ATGGTTCGGATGAGATCGCCCTCCATAATCTGCATGTGGTAGATGTCGTAGAGCAACTTCACTCGCGGTGACCCCACACGCTTGCAGACTTCTACGCCCCACGTTGTCAGATCACATTGATAGTCGGGGTGATCCACCTTGCTGTTGAGCAATTCCACACAGAGATTGACTCCCTTTTCCTCTGCGGCTTTGGCGACTCGGCTCAATCCCTCTGCCGTGATGTCGATTCCTTCCTCATCAGACACACCATCGTAGCGATTACCGGAAAAGCATATTAAACCGGGAACGTCATACTCAACTGCGAGGTCGAGATTTGCAAGGATTTCCGCCTCAATCCGATCGTGATTCTCGCGTTTATTCAGGCCGTCAGTGAGCGAATTGTGCCCACCAAAAGTCACGATGGTCAAGCCCAATTCCTTTGCAAGATTCCAATATTTCTGATCGATCAATTCGATGCCGTGCAAGCCGATTTCGGCGGCCCCTCTGACGAACTTTTCAGGCGTCATGTCACCCCGAACAAAACTCCATGCTGTTGCTGATTGCTTAATATGACCCATATTTTAATCCTCCTGTGTGTTAGTAAGTTATTACATTCCGCTTCACCGGAACTTGTGGAATAATGTGATATTCTCGCGTGGATATTCCACGTCCCACGCATACTGCTCCGCAATCCAATCCATCGTTTCACGCTTGTAAAAGCACACATGCGTGGGTTCACGACGATACCACCAGCCTGCGAAATCCGTGTCCGATTCTAGCATTTTCGTCATGACGCCTAACCATCCCCCGTTCCGAAGTAGTTGATTCAATCTCTGAAATTCCATCGCCGGATGATAGAAATGTTCTACAGTTTCCGTACAGGTGATAAAGTCATACGTCCGTTCAAGCACATCCGTAGTCAGAGCAAAGTAGGGATCGTAAATGTTCATACGAAATCCCTGTTCTTCAAGCATTACGGACAGCGTCGGTCCGGGGCCGGAACCATAATCAAGTCCTTCTGCCCCCAAAGAAAGCTTGGGAACAAGGCAATCGCTCAGCTGGCTGAGAAATTTTCGGTAACGGGAATCTTCAGGGTTGTTTTCATGCAGCTCGTACTGAGCGAGTTCAGCTTCCGGGGCCAGATGATGTTCTGGGGATAGAAATGTCAAGTGGCATACGTTACACCGCCAGTAGGTTTTGGCATCAACAATGGCAAGCTGGTGAGAACGGTTAGAAAAGCAGAGAGGGCACATGAAATCAGGCAGGTTCAAGAATAGGTTGAGGTTTAAAAATTTCGTCAAACGTGAAAAATCTAGGCAAGATTATCAAATTGAGCTTGTATCCAGTTGACAACCTTTTGAACCATGAACGGGGTAAATTCATCACTAAATACATGGTTCGCGCCTTCGATCTCAATGAGTTGCTTGGGCTCATTTGCTTTATCGAAGATGTCATAGGAATCTTGGGTGGGCACAACGTCATCATCGGTACCGTGGACTAAAAGCCATGGGACCGTAATGTCGGAGGCGCAGTCAACGACCGTGTCGATCTGCGTTAGGTCATCCATGTACGCCTGCGAGAGTGGACAGTCGGGTTCATCCCACATGAAACCTTCGTCAGGTGTGACTTCGCCGAATTCGGTTTGTGCAAAGGCTCTGGTGTGAACCATGCCGGCCAGAGAAACCAACAGCTTAATGCGGGGGTCTTTACTAGCGCGTAGCACCCCTACGGCTCCACCCATGCTATGCCCCACAAAGCACACTGTGTAGTCATCCAAAGCGTCGAGTACAGCTTCGAGTTCATCAACCTCTTTGGAGATGGTTGAGTCGGTGAATTTGCCGTCCGAATCACCATTCCCGGAAAAGGAAATGCGTAAAGCTGGTATGCCTGCGGTTGCCAAGCTTTCTGCCAATGCGACAATGAAAGGACGGTCTTTGTTGCCAGTCACGCCGTGTCCAAGCACAACGACGTTCTTGGGGTCTTTTCCACTTTCGTGAAAGCTGTAGTCGAGGCGTTCGCCGTGAGTGTTTCTGATTTCGCCAAACATAGGTATTTCTCCAGATTCGGATTAGCAAATTTTTTGCACACGTCCTATCTGTCGATCTTCCAACCTGACTTTGATCCCCCTCGGATGATAGGCGGACCTTGTAAGTATGTCTTTTACAATGCCTTTAGTCTGTTTTCCGGTGCGCTGATCTTCTTTTAAAACAACATAAACTTCAATTCCGGGAACAATATTACTTCGATTTCTTCCGTCCATTTCGGCACCCGTTTGATATTATTAGTTTCGCCGTATTTCTGCTTTGTTCCTACTTTGCTCAAGGAGTCCATTTTTTGTGAGTTCTTCGAGAGAATTCGTTTCCAATGCGGCATCTAAGATCTGCGCCAACTTCCCAGCATCATTTATCGCCAAAATTTGCGAACGGATTTCAGATGGAAATTCTGTAAATCTGTGCGATAAAATCCTTAGAATCGACTGTTGAACACCTTTTTGTCGGCCCTGTTCAATTAACGGGTTCGTGATCATTTCTTTTACCTCCGGGTAAACTTCGTCAATCAATCGTTGAAAGATCTGTTTTTCTTTTTCGTTCAACTCGACATATGTTTCAAGGGCATAGACAATGTCGTCGTATTGTTTTTGGGTCAGATGCGGGAGATAGTTACGCAGCTTGTCATAACATCGCGCTTTCAACTCTGCCGGAGAAAAGTCCGCAGGATTCATGAAAACCGCTAGCGCACATACCACTGAGTTGTCTTTCTGCAAATATTCCATCGCGGATAACATGGGGAGACTAATGATTGTATATTGGCAACCCAAACGAGTTTGTGAAAAGCTGGTTTGGTATCCCTCTTGTGTGATGCCATTTTCAAGGGGGTAATTGCAGAAGACGAAGGACAAAATGCGTTTCCGATTTTGCCAAGCTTCAAACTGTGCTAGAGAAAAAGAATCTTGACGTTCGCCTTCGATTTCTCGGGCGTAGATCATGCAATGATACGCCAACATTCGCGCAGAAAAATCAAACCGTTTCTGTTGTTGCGACTCAAAGTGAATCAGCAGGAATTCTGGTGGGGGATGCTTTACCTTGACTTCGAGAAGGACATCTACCTCCCGCTCGGCACCCTGGGGCGAGTCGGTGTAAAACTGTTTGTTTAAGTTCTTTTTCTGCAAAAAGTCTAATCGCTGTGCCAAGTCTGGAAAGAAAACATCCACGATCTCCGTCAGAAAGTCGACGGCAAGTTCTTTCATGAATTGATCAAGTTCCATTTCAACCTTTCTCGGTTGGCAAATTGAAGCAACTAAGCATTGAACACCGACTCAACTTGATGCATCCTAATCCCCAGTCTATTCCCTCTATGAATTTTAATACAACTTTCATCACTTGACGCACAAATCCCACCTCCTGCTAAGGATGCGAGGAGATGGGATTTGTATAGTCTACTTTCCGTTGTTACTCAACGCATTAAGAACCTTCTCCGGTTTAATCGGCAGATCGTTAATCCGAACGCCGACGGCGTCAACCACAGCGTTTGCCATCGTTGCCAGTGTGGGAGTAATGGGTGGCTCACCGACACCCTTTGCCCCAAATGGGCCATTGGGTGCGGGCACCTCAACAATGACCGACTCAACTGTGGGAAGGTCTGCAGAAGTGGGGACGCGGTAATCTACGAAGCCGGGATTCACATTCCCGTTCTCGTTATACTGCATCTCTTCCATAATCGCCCAAGCATAACCTTGCACTGTGCCGCCCTCGATCTGGCCTTCGACTGCCATGGGGTTAATGGCGAAGCCAACATCCTGTGAAGAGACCATTTTGAGAACCTTGATCTTCCCGGTTTCCCTATCGACTTCGACTTTGGCGATCTGTGCGGCGAGAGCAGGGGTGCTGGGTTTCCGTGCAAACGAGCCTTTGCCAACAATCGGACCTCTACTCGTAGAATAGGCAGCTAACTCACCGAGTGAGATCGATTTCGGTGGATCGGCGTCAACTAAAGATACCTCTCCATTTTCGAGCTTGAGGTTATCGATGTCGGTGTTCAGCCTCTCCGCCGCGAGTTCAAGGATACGTGCGCGTGTATCTTCTGCCGCAATCTTAGCGGCATTGCCCATCGTGAATGTGACAACACTACCGCCAGAACCAGTTGCATAAGGGGCAGAATCGGTGTCTCCACGAGTGATTTTGACCCGCTCGTAAGGAAGGGTCAACACTTCAGCGACGATTTGAGTGATTGCTGTATCCGTGCCGGTAATATCTATCGAGCCGTGGAAAATCCTGGCACTACCATCTTCATGAAGAGAAACGTACACGCCGCCCGGTCCAGCACCATTGGTCCAATCGCCGACAGCGACACCCCAACCTTGATTTTCTCCTTTTTCCCGATTCCACCAACCAGCCGCATCTGCGACGGCAGTCAGGGTTTCTTTATAGCCGACTTTGACCTCTTTGCCGCCAGCGGGAACCTGATCTCCTTCTTCCCGCATGTTTTTCAGACGGAATTCAACGGGGTCCATCCCGAGGCGTCTAGCAATCTCATCAAGCTGAGATTCACCGGCGAAAATCGCTTGCGGTGCTCCCGGCGCACGGTACGCCGCTGTTCCAGATTTATTGGTATGGACACCATAGGCGTCAACCTTCAGATGCGGGAAATTATAAACGCCGCGTATACGGACAGTGCTACCAATCGAGGCACCGGATATCGAACCCGAATCCCAAAAACCAAGTGCTTGACGCGCAAGGATTCTGCCGTCGTTGGTCACTCCGGTTTTGAGCTTGATGACGCATCCGGGCGCCGGGCGCCCATCTGTGAATTCTTCTTCACGGCTCATCTGTACCTTCACCGGTCTGCCGGTTTTTTGCGATAGGAGAACTGCTGGCACATGGGTCAGCACAACACCGAAACGCCCACCAAATCCGCCGCCCATCGTTGTTGCGATTACATTAACTTGATCCAACGGAATCCCAAGATTACCGGCAATACCGGATCGGATGGCAAAAGGCCCCTGAGTACTTGCCCACGCCGTGACTTTTCCTGAAGGGTCAACTTGAGCAACAGAAACGTGGGGTTCCATGTAAGTCTGATGGACACGTGGAATCACATAAGTATCTTCCACAACAAGGTCGGATTCAGCGAAGCCCTGTTCAACATCTCCTGCCTCGATGTGATTTTCGGCGGAAATATTGTAGTAGAGTTCATCTTCAAGATTATCAAGTTCTGCATTTAACTGACGAATTTCTTCGCTGTCACTCTCCTCAGACAACTGCTTCAGTTTTGCCGTAATCGCACGACGTCTCGGGCCATCCTTCGTAGCATCGCTGTGCAGACGGGGTGCATCAGACTTAATGGCTTCCATTACATCCTGGACGACAGGCAGTACCTCATACTCGATCTTGACAAGATCGGTAGCTTCCTCCGCAATGTCTGCATCCGTTGCGGCGACGGCGGCAATCGGTTCACCAAGATACATGACTTTGTCCGACGCAAAGATCTTCCGTCCACTTGCAACATCTGCTTGGGTAACGACAGCACGAACCCCATCTAGCTTTTCAGCTTCACTCGTGTCGATGCTAAGAATCTTCGCATGGGCGTGCTTGCTACGAACAATTTTTCCGTGGAGCATACCGGGAAGTTGAATGTCCGCCCCATACTTCGCAGTACCCGTCACCTTTTCAAGGGCATCAACTCTCGGCACACTTTTGCTAACGACCGAATACTCTGACATGAAGTTCCTTCCTTTCTGAGTTTTATATTTTAGTAACCGTTCAGGTAGTCTCGCAAACTAACAGTTTGCGGTACAAGTTGAGCATAACGAAATCCCGATCTATCGGGGCGCAATCTACCGCTCCGTAATGCGATCTGTTAGATTGCTCTTGCTTTGAGGCCTTCTTCGTTTTCAGCACCTGAACGGTTATATATTTTATAAGTCTGCGATTGCATCTTGCAATTTGCCGTGACTCAAAGCCGCATTACACCTTTTACACACATTGATGGTGTTTTCGCCGACTTCGCGGCTATAAAGCACTTTCACACCTGTCCGCTCACACACCGGACAAGTACCTCGTCCCCGGTTGTGTTGAGCCCGGATGCCGATTCCTCGGTGCGTTTTTGCCATCGTAACTCCTTTCCTTTATTATTAAGAATTCGCACGAACGGTTTCTGCTGCACTCATCACAGCCTCAATAAGCTTGGTATACCCTGTGCACCGACAGATATTACCGCCAAGCGAGTGTCGAATTTCCTCTTCCGATGAGTTGGGATTTTCATCAAGCAACGCTTTGGACGCCATGATAAATCCTGGAGTACAGAATCCACATTGATATCCGCCCTTGTCTATGAATTCTTGTTGGAGCGGATGCAGTTGGCCATCGCTAGCAAGTCCTTCGATAGTCATAATTTCTTTGCCATTGGCACTGACGGCGAGCATCAGGCAAGATGTCACCGACTTTCCATTGACGATAACGGTGCACGCACCACAGTCACCAGTGCCGCATCCCTCCTTGGTTCCTGTCAAACCAACTGTATCACGAATAATCGCCAATAAGGTCTTGCGCGGCTCAATCAGCAGGTCATACTGATCGCCGTTAATCATCAAACTGACTGGATGTTTGGCCATTTATCTTTATTACTCCTTTCTAACTTTGTGCTCTTGTCGCAGCTGTCTGAACCGCGCGTCGGGTTAAGACATCGACGATTTCTCTTCGATAATCCGCCGAACACCGCAGATCTGATATTGGACTGGATTGAGCAGCAGCGGCAGTTCCCGCTTGATTCAAGAGTTCATCGTTCAGCGCATTTCCATTGATAGTCGCTTCCGCATTGGACGCGCGAATCGGTGTCGGAGCAACAGCCGCAAGTCCGATTTTGACATCTTTCACTGTCCCGTTATCCAATTGCACAGAAGCGGCGACACCAACAAAAGCCAGATCCATGACTTCACGAATCTTCTGCTTGAGGTACTGCGATCCGGAATTCGCGGGCTGTGGTGGGAATTCAAATCCTGTCACAATTTCACCTGTCTGTAACACATTTTCCCCGGGGCCAAGGAAAAAGTCCGTAATTGATACGGTTCTTTCTCCATCGGTGCTGGCGATTTTGACCTGGGCATCGAGCACCAACAAAGCGGCAGCAGCATCTGCCGCGGGGGAAGAATTACAGATATTCCCACCGAGGGTTGCGAGGTTACGGATTTGAATCGATCCGACCTCTGCAGCACCTTCTACTAGCGCAGTGTACTGGTCAATGATAATCTGAGATTGTTCGATTTCGCGTAGTTTCGTCATCGCGCCGACTCGTAACCCCTCGTTATCACTATACGTGATGCCATCGAGGCCTGGAATTTTTTCCAAGCTAATGACACATTCGGGGGTTAGCGCGCGAGCTTTCATCCCGATGATAATATCGGTTCCTCCCGCCAACAATTGGGCTGTCCCATTGTGTTGGGCGAGAAGGGATGACGCTTCTTCGATTGTTGTGGGTTCAAAAAACTCGAAGTTTCTCACCTTTAAAAGTACCTCCCTGTGATACGAGGCATCCCCGTGCCTCGCAGGATGAGTGCCATTTTGGGCGTCTAAAGAATACCAAATCTGATTGGGCTTGTCAACTCCTAAATTTCCTGGTATTTTTTATGAATGGCGCGTTTCATCATTTGGAATTCCTCCAATCCTCGTCAAAAGGGAAGAGAATCGTACACATTGTTGCTCGGAAAAAGAAACGAGTCGCTTTTTCGTCATCCGGATCGGATACGGTATCGAGATTCGTCAACAATCGTCAGATTTTCTCTCAGTTGATCAGGTGAGACCTGTTTGAGGAAACGTCGCAGCGCGTCGACGATTGATGGTGGATTTTGTATTCTCACGCGCAAGACAATAATTCCGGGATGCGCTTTCGTTGGGTAGTTAAGAATATTGGCAAAATCCAGATCGAGTGTAACAAGAATTCGATCTTCCGTTTGTGTCAGTCGATAGATGTCGCCATTTTTCGTTCCCTGTAAATTCAATTCCTAGATTGACTTGACATCGTGCCCCAAATCTCGTAGCAGGTCGGCCGCTTCTCCGGGCATGTTTTCATCCATTAGAAATTTCATCTAACATTGTACCCCTGCAACGTCTGCCTTTTGCTCATGAATGGGGTCGGTAAAAATTCCATCGGGTAAAAGTGAGATTGGAGAAAACTCTTCTTTGGCAAGCAGAGCAGCATAAGTTAAGGCGGCAAATATATCTTCTTTTTCAAGCGTGGGGTAAGAATGCAAAATCTGTTCATGCGTCATACCAGAAGCCAGGCAATCGAGGATAATTGAGACCATGATACGCGTTCCTTTGATACAGGCTTTGCTGTGGCAGATTTCAGGGTCGATTGAAATTCTCTCTATCATTTGTATCTCCTTTCAGTGTCACTAACACACCAGATGACGACTATGTTATTATCGCAGATGCGTTAGACGCAGATTTCAACCAATCACTTCCAGGTATCGATGTATTCTTCACACTAGATCAAACAGCTCCACTCATCGTTCTAACAGGAGCCAACCCACAGATAATAGAGATTGGTGTAGCATACACCGAGTTAGGTGCAACAGCATCAGACAATGATCCAAACTACGTCGGAGTTATTTCGATAGACGCTACAGCAGTTAACACCAACTTAGCTGGCGATTACACAGTAATCTACACAGCAAACGCCGACGCAGCTGGAAACCCACCAATACCTGTCACCAGAACTGTCACAATACAAGACACAATAGCTCCACTCATCGCACTAACTGGAGCCAACCCACAGATAATAGAGCTTGGTGTATCATACCCAGAGTTAGGTGCACCCGCATCAGACAATGATCCAAACTACGTCG
>JADFGN010000097.1 GCA_022567695.1 Candidatus Poribacteria bacterium
ATCAGAAGTCCTTGAGTGCCGTTTTCGTCGATGACATTATATCGGAGGGTCACACGCTCAACCGCATCAACAATCAAAATGCCGCCATCGAGTCCCTCTGATGTGTTGGGCGCATTTTCGCGCACGTTAGCGTTGTTCCGTTCAATACGATTGCCTTCAATTGTAGTACGCCCAGTTCCAATGAGTGCAATTCCGGCACCTCCATTTTCCGTGATTCGATTACCACGAATCTCGATGATATTGGTTTCATCAGTTGCCTGGGATTGGAGGTTAAATTGCGATGTGTTCGGCGCAAAACGTGAGGCGTGAAACGCAAAACGTGAAACATAATGAGCGAATCGATTTTCTGAGCCGTTAATCTGCTGAACCGTTGAAGCGTTCAGGCTGGAGATAAAAACCGCTTCGGTTCCATTGCCGGATAGCTCGTTGTCAACCAGAGTGATGCTGGATTCCAATACACAGACTCCTGTTTCTGCATTGTCAAAGATCTTGTTATTTCGGATTTCCGCTTTTGAGCCGTTTTGAAGACAGATGCCATCCCTGGATTGAGAGATCGAATTCTCACTGATTATGCCACTTGCACCCTTCACCAGCAGAATGCCTGGTGCGCCATTGATAAGGCGTAAGCCTGAAATTGTGACACCGATTCCAGCTTCTATAACGATGACCGGAAAGCCTTCTCCATCGATTGTGGGAGTCCTGCCTTGCCCCGCTTTCAGAGTGATTTCATTTTGTGTAATGACGATGTTCTCTTTGTAAGTTGCGTCGTCTAGGATTTCAATCGTTGCGCGAGCGGAAGCCGTTTCTAACGCCGCACCGATGGAGGTAAAATCGCCTGTCCCATCTTGTGCAACACTCAACATCTGCGGTTCGGCAATGACCGTTGCCGTTACGGTAAACTTCGACGGACGAAGTGAATAGTTACCGACGACGATAAAATAGGTGCCGACCTGTAGGCGTGAAGCCACCTCGCTTCTACGGGTGATGCGAATTGTTCCCCCGCTTTCGGGACGTAGGTCTGTGAAATCGGCAATAATCTGCCGTCCATCTAGCACGACACGCTCATCAAAACGAACGGCGAAATCGAGATCGACATTGGAATCTTCGGCTTCAACGGTGACGATTAACTCTTGCGCGTTATTTGGCACATTGATTCGATATTGTTCGTTGAGTTTCCAGATCGTTTCACGCGGAGTGCGTGTGCCGGGTCCAATCTCACTTTCGGTGGGAATACCAGAGATGAGATTGATGTGGCGATCGGGCGGAGAGGCAATGGTGACAAGGGTTTCAGCGGATTGTGCCCGATCGACAAGGCTAATTGCGCGAACAGTTACGGGGTTGATGTCAGGCACGAAGAATGGAGCCGTGTATCTGCCGACGCCGTCAATGGTCCCTACAACCTCGTTGCCGCCACGAACTTCATTGACCTGCCAGATGACGGTTGGATTTTCCGTACCTGATACTGTCGCGTTGAATTGTTGCTGACCCCCAACCTCCACCGTTGCCACGGTTGGACTCAGGCGAATTTGAACCCTTGAAGTAGTTGCCGTAAGCGTCCAATCCGCACGTTGAGAAGCGAAGCTACCAATTGCAATATAGTATATTCCACTCTGAAGGGAAAGGGATTCTCCTCCCCGTGTCGGGGAGGGGCTGGGGGAGGGGTCTGAACGAATGACAACTGTTTCAATACCCCTGGGCGTTTCTTCGAGAAAGTCAGTGATAAGCTCCCCGTTGGCAATTTGAACAGGTTCATCGTGGCGCACGGCAAGATCGAGATCGAGTTCAAGATCTGCGGCTTCTAGCTTGACGGTAAGAGATGTTGCATTGGCAGGAACCACAATCTGATGTTGCTCGCGGAGATTCCATAGCACCGTTGTCGGTGGATTTCCCGGCGCACTTGAACCCGATCGCGGCACACCTGAAGTGAGCGTCTGCGCGCTGGGTTGATCGATCACCCGTGCCTCGATTGTAAAATTGGCAGATTGGCGATCGAAATTACCGATAGCGATATAGTACGTCCCACGATTGGGTTGCATCAAGGTAATCGTTCCTCCGCCCACCGGCTTCTCGTCAATGACATCTGCGATAACACGTTCGCTTTCAATGGCAATCCGCTGATCGAAACGTACGGCAAAATCGAGGTCCTGTTGCGGATTGTCCGGCGTAAGGATAACGTCAAGTTGCTGAACGCCATTGTCGATCGCGATTGTATATTGGGTGGGCGTATTCCACACAACACTGTCTGGCGGCGCACCGGGACCGATGCTACCGCTTTGTGGGACGTTAGCGGTTAGAATGATGTCTATGGGTTCCGCTTCGCCTACCGTGGCTGTCAGATTATATTCGATGACTCTGGGGGTATCTGTCCAATTCACAATTGCCACATAGTAAGTCCCACCGCGTAAGCCGGGCTCAGATTCCGGCGTAATCGTGATGGATTCAGTCCCTCTTTCACCCTCCGATCGGAAGTCGGCAACTCTTACAGGTTGACGCGAAAACCCTGTCTGCACGACAACAGAACGGTTGAATCGAACGTAAAGGTCGATATCGCGGCTGGATTGGATGGCGCGGAGCTCAACCTGTAATTCGGTCGCGTTATCGGGAACTTCGATGGTGTACTGATTCACCCCAAGGAGTTCTACACTACTAATCGACGCACGAGTTGAAATTCCAGAAACGAGAGGACATCCCGCACTTTCACAAATGCCACGGTCATTGAAGATCTGGCGGATGGTGCCCTGATGCGTACCACCAAGGACAGATTCATCTGCCTGCAACAATGCTGTTAGACCAATCTGAAAATTGGCACTTCCGTTCCGTGGAAGAAAGAACAGTGAATTGAAGATAATCTGGTCTGCCTCTCGCGCACCAATCCGCTCGCGTAGTGTCCAACACGCACCGCCCCAGATTAAGCCAGTAAAATGTTCCTCCAGTTCTCCGAGTCGCGGTTGAAAGATGTCGTCAGGAAAGCGTTGATTGTTGTCAAGATTTCGCATCCCTCGTCTATTGCTTACCGCCCATTCTCCCATGTCCGCATCATTGAAGAACGAGCATGGGAAATAGTCCGCGTAAGCCTCATTCATCGCGCGGCCGAAGTCGTCGGGACGAATCCCCAACCGAGTTATTTCATTGACAACAGCGTGTGTGTATTCGTGGTACAACACATCCGCATCCCTCGCGAGGTTGTTTAACCCACCACTTGCTGTGCCTGTGCCTGTACCAATGGCAAGACGTCTCATAAAAGGTGAAAAAAAGGCGTTGTTCATCGGTCGGTTCAAGATTCTACCATTCCGATCATCAATGGCGGGATGGTCAACAATGACCGGCAGAGATTCATCTAAATCGGTGAAATCAAAGGTATCCTTAAAATAATCGTGGATGCGGTTGATATGGAAGTAAACATTGGCTTCATCGAAACGCGGGTCATTAGCGGGATTGTAACGAAAATCATTTTGCCGGGATGAAGCATTATTTGAAAGCGAGTTATTGAACTCCCGACTATCGACACGCACTCCCGACGGGCCACTGTAGATGAGGATGTTGGCAAAATCACCACGAAGGAAGCCGGAGCCATCCAGATTCGAGAGTGCTTTATCGACGGTGTTGCGCGTCGTAATCGGATTCTCTTCGTAGACGGATGCGTCGCCGTCGACGTGCATCAGAAGGTCGTTTTGTTGCAGAATTTCCCCCGTGTGCGCATCAATGAGAAATTCCCAATCTCCTAACGGTGCGCCCGCAGGGAGTTTAACCTGATAGGCGAGGTGGTACGTGTTGCCTTGGGAGGGATAGATATACAGTTTCACCTTCACTTCGCCACGCAGCCATACCGACGCAAGCAAGCTTAACCGCTCCATCGCGAGTTCAGTCGCCTCCGATTCTCCGAGTGTCGGTTGTAGCGGTAAGCCACGAAATACCGTAGTCGGTCTATACGCTCCCGTGTACATCACCACGCGACCATCCTGCATATGAACGGTGCTTACGCCGAGGTAGATAGGAATACTTTGGTAGACCTGTTGGAAATGAACATGTATAGCTTTCTGACTCCGCACGACCTCAATCAATTCTAGCTCAGCAATGCCCCCATCCGGCATCAGAATGTCACGGTGTTCGCGTAAAAAATCCCGCGCAATCTGCACGGCTGTTCCGGTTCGCCGCTCCGATTGAATATTTGAGATAATGCTAGGCAAGCCTGTTTCGTCATGGAGCACAATCCGTGCGTTTGGGTATTTCGCTTGAAGTTCGATCAAAGGCAGGTTGTTTGATGGCTTTTCTTTTTCCGGCGAAGCAGTGCGTTGAAGAGGTCGGTTTTGAATCGGTCTCCCCGACTTCGGCACAAGATAGACGGAATCGTTGGAGGAATTCTGGTGTTTTGGGGCAAGTTGTTGCGCAGAAGCGGATGTGGTAAGGATCAGAAAACAGACTAACCAGTGAATCGATTTCGGCATGTTATCTCCATCTTATTTCGTTTGTGTGTTACTATGTGAGTCAGTCATATTGGAATGTGAAATGGAGGCTTGCGTATTACACATTGCGGATGTGGCGAATACAGGAACTGTTGTGTTCAAGGCATCTTTGCGGCAAGACAAGCCCATTTTTGTATTGACCGCAATCTGATTCTTATGTTACGATAAAGTTTCGTTGCTGAAACGACTTTTTCACTTAGCCGATCCTAAAACCTCTCCCCCGGCCCCTCTCCTGCGAGGAGAGGGGAGATACTCCCCCTTCCCTCTTTCCCCCCTCTCCGTTTCGGAGAGGGGGCGGGGGAGAGGTTAAGAAGGGGGCCGGGGGGTTAGGTCTGATTGCATTCGGATGATAACTGAAAAACTCGTATAAAACAACGTGTTGCGGATTTTCTATTCGTCATATCGAACAAACGCCTTTAGCGGCAGACGCACAGATTCGCCTGGGTCAGAATCGATATATCCCAGTCTCAGTAAACTGATAACTTCGTAAAAATCAGGAAGGTTAAAAAGCTCTCGGATACGTTTTCGATCTGAGCTGCGTTCAAGCGGCGCACTGACGAACTGAGTACCGATTCCTAAAGCAGTCGCTGCCAACAGCAGATTTTGGATCATCGCGCCCATCCCAAGCCACATCCACCGCAATCCACCTTCGCCGGGAGGGCGACGCTTGCAATTCATCAAAACCATAATCAGCAACGGCGATGATCGAACAAGCTCCGAAATTTCATTCGCGGGCATCCGACCTGCTCCCAAGTGTCCGAGAATACTGAGATGTCTCGCGTTTTTCAGCAGCGGTTTGAGCTTGTCGGGATGTTTTAAGAAGATCGGTGGAAGGTCCACGTGTTCTGTGAGGCGCACGCCATCGCCGCGTTTTTGCCACTCCGCATCCGTCAACCGCATCCAACGGCTATTGTCGTCGAGAAAACGTCCGTCCTTGAACTGCTCGATAATGGATGCTTCGGTTATCTTCGCAAGCGCATTTTTACTCGCACTGTTACGGATAATCGAAAGTTCCCACGGCTGGACGTTAAAAGGGGAAGGGGCCCATCGTGCTGCTTCAATCATCTGATCAAGGTGGGCTTGACTAATTGGCTCATCTCGAAATTGTCTTCGGTGGCTTCGGCGTTGGGTTATGGCGTCGAAAAGATCCATTTTAGATGCCCGAATTAGTTATGCTTCTCATGGCTTGCGGTGAATGTCGCAGTTCTTTCTTCGCTTTCTTTGTAGCCGATTCGGATGGTTTTTACTCTCAGGGTCGTGGTCCCTTCCGGCAAGTGTAGCGGTTCTGTGTACAAACGCCAATTTACATTTTCACCTATTTCGGTGGTGTACGCAATCGATGCCCCTTGGGTTGCACAGTGAAGTTGCACTATCAGCGGCGTTCCGAAAGTTCCGCCTTCGGGGGAAATATTAAGTCCGGGATTCGATTCGGTAATGGGGATAAACACAGGTGCCGCCGTCTGCGGCTGAATACCGCGCGGCCACCATCGTGCAACCATTTGGTCTTCCGGTATTTCTCCCATATCACCAAATTCATTGCGCCAATTATCGAGTGCTTGCCGCATCCGCTCAAGCGTTGAACGGTGACCGTAATCGCCCGCGAGATTATTGATTTCATAAGGGTCGTTTTCGAGGTCGTACAACTCCTCAACCGGACGCGGTGAGCGAAACATGAGTTGCTGTGGACCTTCTAGCTTTCCTTCGGCATGTAGCCGCCACATTTCCTGTAAAACCGGATGCCTATTGCGATAAGGTATCCAGAGGAGGTAAGGTATTTCGGGGTGGAAATTGCGAATGTACTTGTAGCGTTTGTCACGCACAGCGCGGACCATATCGTAGGATTCATCGTAACGGTCACGAGTTGCAAAGACATATTCTCGTTGAGTGGCTTCTGAACCCAGGAAGGGCTGTCCCTGAAGGTGTAACGGCAATTCAACTCCAGCAAGAGAGAGTACCGTCGGTCCGAGATCGATGAGGCTGACCAAATCTTCGCAAACGCTGGCCGGTTCCAGTTGCCCCGGCCAGCGGACTATCAGCGGGATGCGGATGCCAGCGTCGTAGGTCCAGCGTTTTGCGCGGGGTAATCCTTCACCGTGGTCACTCCACAGAAACACAATGGTGTTCTCGGCGAGTCCATCCGCTTCAAGCTGATCAAGAAGTTCACCGACCCGCTCATCGGCAACCGCGAGGTTATCATAGTGGCGGGCAAGTGCCTCCCGCGCTTTCGGCGTATTTGGCAGGTACGGTGGTAGCTTGACTTCATCCGGATCGGTGATGAGAGGGCGATCGCCACGGGGCCACATTCCGCTTTCGTGCGTTACCGTTGGATTGAATACCGAAAAAAACGGCTGATTGTCGTCTCGCTTACGCCAATGCGCTGTGTTGCTACATTCGTCCCAAGCGGTAATGGGCGGCGTGAATTGATAGTCGGTTTTTTGGTTATTCGTGCAATAATACCCCGATGCTCGCAAATACTCTGTGAACGTTTTGACATAATGGGGCGGAACTGCAGAATAGGGCGTTGGCATCTCTGGCGTGTGTTGATTCGTATGCGTGGTACGCATGTGATGCGTCCCGATCGAGGTCTGATACATACCCGTGATGATTGCCGATCGGGATGGTGCACACACACCTGCCGTACAAAAGGCGTTCGGAAACCGTGCTCCTCCGGCGGCAAGGTGGTCAATATTCGGTGTGCGAGCAATCGAGTCACCGTAGCACCCGAAGCGTGGGGAAGTGTCTTCGAGCGAAATCCAGAGAATGTTCGGTCTGTTGGGCTGTTGGTTTTCTGTGCTCATGAGTTCCTTAACTGAAGTTGAGGGTTATGAATATTGCGTGCAGATTGTACCACACGGCGGATGATACGTCAAGATGCAGATTTTCCAGCGAACAGATCTCTTCAAAAAGATGTTCATGACGTTTCAATGATTGACCCTCCTGTGGTGGGTTTACCGTAGATGGCTGGTTTTCCGTAGAGCCAGCCGCTGGCTGGTTTCACCGTAGAGCCTGTGGTTCGCTGTACTTAAACGGGCAAGCTGCCCGCTCTACGATGAACAACGTTATGCAAGTTTATCAAATGCTCCCAGCTCTCTTTGGGTGCGGTCAGATGCGGAGGAAAAATGCCAATCTTCAGGATGACTGACCAGTCTGGCTCTCACCGGATTATTCTCAATGTAGTAAATGATTCGCTCGAATTCGGCATTGTCACGCACCCAATGATCAAATGCTTCGCGCTGCCAAAATTTTCCGCTTCTGCCTAAAATTTTGTTGGCTTCATGGGCAGTGTAGCTGCGTAAGCTGTGGAGGATAGCTGACAACGGGCCCTTTTCATATTGTGCCATACCGCTCTCCTCGACTTCAAACCGTTTTTCCCAAACTTCGTCGGGTTTCAACAACAGATGGACGTGATTTGGCATGATGACATATGCCCATAAGCTATATTTCGTTCCTGTGTGGTGATAGAGGTTGTCCCGAACTATCGTAGCGATGCGCGGGTTAGCTAACCATTGTATATTGGTGTCTCTATCTAGATATTCATCCCAGAAAGTGAATAGTTTCTTTTCGATGTGCATACTCCATTGCTTTTCCGAATACTGAGGCTTTCGCGGTAACGCCTGCATCCATTGGCGTTTCTTCTCCAATTCGTTGAGGACGTTTCCCGGCAGCGTCCCAGCTAACCGATAGGTCAGAAAAAACGGGACACCCAACGGTTGCCAATGCGGTAAATTCCGCCGAAAAAAGGAATCGGCAATCAGCATTTGCTTCCTTCCTGGTTTTCCGTAAAGCCTGTTGCCAGCTTATGTCAACAAGTTTTTACGTTTTATTCGTGTGGGGTGCCATTTTTTCAAAAAAGAAACCAGCGAGCCGCTGGCTCTACTCCATTTCCCCTGTTACCGTCGGGCAGAGGCATCCGTCTCTGTATTCCACGCCCGCGCCACCCATTCCCAGTGGATCTGAAATCGGCGAGTAGTAGCCCTGCTGCTAGCTGGCTTTCCGAGTTGGCACGCCGCAAATCAGAACGAGCAGGCTGTACGCTCTACGATGCCCACCTGAACGGTTACGATTTGCTCAAACAGCTTTCTCCCGAAGACATACTGCGCGGACTCAATGCAGAAGACCAAAGAAAACTGAAGCAAATGCTAGAAGAAATGGACGAAAAACGAGCTCAAGGAATCTCAGATTCCTCGCGTTAGCCTGCCCTTGAGCCCTTCACTGTGTTCGAGGGTAAACTTCGCGAAGGGCTCAGAATGACATATCAACAGTCATCCCGAGCAATGTCGAAGCATCCCAAGGGGCTAACTACCGGCTGATTCGCACGCTACCCGCCTGCATCGCCTTTTCAGCTTCCTCAGCGGTTGCCCAGTTAAAGTCGCCGGGGAAGGTGTGTGCGAGGGCTGAGTAGCCGCCTGCGAAATCCACTGCCTCTTGTGGTGATTTGCCGTTGAGCAAACTATAGATCAGCCCCGAAGCGAAACTATCACCGCCTCCGACGCGGTCTACAAGCTCCAAATTTTCGTAGATGCGCGATAGATAAAACTCGTTACCGTCGAATAGGAGTGTTCGCCAATCGTTTAGCCAACCCGTTTTGGCATCGCGTAGCGTCGTGCCAATCATTTCAACGCTCGGATACTGCGCTGCAACCCGACGCGCCACCTCTTTGTAGCTGTCCGGATCGAGCTTACTATAGCCTTCCGTCGCACCTTCCGCTTTGAATCCAAGCGACTTCTCGAAATCCTCCTCGTTGCCGATTAGCACACAGACGTGAGGCACCATTTCACGATTGACTGCCTGTGCCTGCTCTGCGCTCCACAGCTTTGAGCGAAAATTCAGATCATAGCTGGTTTTTACATCGGCGGCTCTGGCGGCTTGCAACGCTTCTTTCGCCACAGCGGCTGTCGATTCCGACAAAGCAGGCGTGATACCGCTTAAATGGAACCATCGCGCATTCTCAAAAATCGCCGCCCAATCAATTTCGCCAGGCTGTATTTTTGAGATTGCCGAATACGCGCGATCATAAGTAACACTGCTGGCACGCGGACCTGCACCAAGTTCAAGATGATAAAATCCGTTGCGCTCGAATCCAACGCCATCGAATGGAACCCAGACGATATTGGACATATCGACGCCCAATTCTTGGCCTTTGTTACGAATGAATCGTCCTGACCAGTTGTCAACGAGCCGAGAGAGCCACGCCGAGCGTAATCCGAGTTGCGCTGCATTGACGGCGACATTCAATTCCGCACCACCGGCACTTAGCGATAAAGACGATGATTGTTCAAGACGCATGAATTCTGGAGAGGTCAACCTCACCATTGCTTCACCAAATGTAACTAGGTCATACATCAGTTTTCTACCTCCTCATGATATGCAATGTGTGTTACGTCAAAGGATGTTCCCCGCTTTCTGCTTCCTTCTCTCTATCCCCTAATACGCCTTCTCCTTCTGTCTTGGCGTGATATTCATGATATAGTTTATCAATACAGTTTCCGCAAAAGCAGTAAACCCTGCTATATTCTCCAACCTCTTTTTCAAGCAACTCGTCTGTTGGAAATTCCTCATGACAAAGCGAGCATACTTCAAGAAGCGGTTGTTTTTGTTCTTCACCATTCCGCTTAGAGACGATTTGTAAAATAAGCCATACAGCAACAGGGATGAAAAAAATAAAAATATAAAATAGCATAGCGGGTTATTCCACCAATCTCACAGCGTGTGTGAGGCAATAAGAACCTTTTCAAGGTTGATTGTTCAGAAAGTCGCATCAAAAATGGGAGAACGCAGGTCTAAAAATGACGAGGTTTAAGCGATTTGAACCTTGAATAAAGTTACCGCTATGGACGACGTTGATTCCTGAATCTGCGCTCAAGTCAACACTATAACCCAAACGGCAATAGCAGGTCAAGATAAATTCTTGATCGTTGCTTAATGACTGTCCTTTTGGTATAATACCAATCATTCACTTGAAATGTCTATTTTTGGAGTGCGAAAATTCTGTTTTCGCCGCAACGGAGGTTATCTATGAAATGGGGTTTTCTCTCAAAAATTTTTGAAGGGGTTGTTGGTATCGAAAAGACTTATAATCACTGTGACAAAGCAATCAAACAGTTACAGGGCTACAACAAGAAGATCGCAGAGATGCGTGAGAACAATCAAGATGCGAGTCATTTTCCGGCGGATAAAAAAGCTGAACTTGACGAGATTGTCAACCGCGCCTTAGACAGTGCCAAACGTTTGCTCAGTAAAGAATCGCAGCGTAATTGGACAGGCGTTTTCAGGGAAATGCACAAGAATCTGGCGACAATCTACTTTGAACTGCAGGAGTACGATAAAGCCCGCGAAGAGTGCGAACATTTGGAAAAATATGGCGAAGTTGGTCGTATCGACGCAGAGGAAATTTTACAGCAACTTAACGAGAAAACGGGTGCTCCCCCTGAAGAGGCTGTCGAGGCCGCTGCATCGGTGTAAAGAAAGATGCACTTTCTGAATCCATCGGCTTTTTATCTCGCTGCACTCATTCCAATCGTAGCATTGCTACACTTTCTCAAGCTTCGTCGCCAACGCCACGTTGTTCCTAGCGTGATGCTTTGGCTTCAAGCCATTGAGGACATGAAAGCCAATGTGCCCTTCCAGCGTTTACGCAACTCCCTTTTACTTTTCCTACAAACGCTTTTCTTAATCATTGTCATTGCCACTGTTGCCCGTCCTGCGTTACGTCAACCCGGTTTTTTGAGAGGACAATCGGTTCTCATCATCGATAATTCTGCCAGTATGCAATCCACAGAACTCGGCAAAAGTCGGCTTGATGCGGCGAAGGCGGAGGCGTTGAAGCTTATTGAGCGGCTTCATCCGGGCGGGCAGATGATGATTATCGATACGTCACATCCACCTCGACATATCCGCCAAGCATTCACAGCTGATAAAGAGAAGCTTCGCCGTGCAGTGGAGAAGCTGCCTGCACAACATACATCGCCAGAACTAGGAGCGATTTTTGATTCGTTACAGATCTACGCAAACACACCGAACACGCAAATTTTCTTCATCAGCGACAACTTTGAAGATGTGCCTGCGTCCGCAAGTCACATCGACAAAATCCGCGTTGGGGAGCGTGGCGATAACGTCGGTATCGTGCAGTTCAGCGTCACACACGAACTGAATGAATATCAAGTGCTCGTGGGCGTGCAGAACTTCGGGAATGCCGAGAAGACGGTTCAGATATGGTTGGAATTTGAAGAAGGAAATTCGTTTGATGACGAAACAATCGTCCTTGCAGCGGGGGAGACGCAGTCGCTTGTGTTTCCTTTTTCCGATGAAGGGGTTGACGGACAGGTCATCAGTGCACGCCTTGTAGAGGACGACCTCGCCCTCGATAACGTGGCTTCGGCAATTTTACATCCCCCCTCGAAATTGCGAGTTTTACTTGTCAGTGACCGAAAGCAGACGTTGCTGACACACATGTTGAAGGCAATTCCAAACGTCGAACTCTTACAGATTCAAACTGAGGATTATCACGGATTGGCGGATCGAGATATCCTCATCTTCGATCAGTTTGTCCCTGAACCTCTTCCCGACGGAAATGCCATTTTCTTGAATCCGGCTGATGGGTTGCCTTTTATGTCGGCGCAAAAAAATGAGCAACCGATTCGAGTAATCGACCAAAAGCAAGTTGACTCTGTGATGTCGGGCATCTCGCTAATCGACCTACGTGTCAAAGAATCGTTGAGCGTTGAATTACCGATATGGGGTATATCGCTCGTTGAAACCACAGGGGCACCGTTGATCTGGCTCGGTAGGCAGGGCGATCAGAAGGTAGTCGTCTTCGCGTTCGATCCATTCGATCTGCGGATTTCGCAGTTTGCGCTCTCCATCCCTGCGGCTCCCATTCTCATGTCTCAATGTCTCGAATGGCTTGGGTCGGGGACGGATGCAATCCAGCCGACTGTCGTTAAGGTGGGTGACCCCGTAAAGATTCGCCTTGACCACCCGGACCAGGTCGATCGAGTCACTGTCCAGTTACCTGACGGGACGCGACTCAATTTGGTGGAACGAACGTCTCCAATTATTTTTGCGGAGACGACCCAGATCGGCGTCTACACTGTATTCGTCGATGAACAGCAATTCGGCAGATTCGCGGTTAATCTTCTCAATCCACAAGCGTCGAATCTCTCGCCTCCCCAATTAGAGCAAGAGGCAGTTTCAACGGCTCGCCTTGAAATTGAGCAGAAGCAACCGGATGAGCAGGAAGTGAATCGGGAGGTTTGGGGATATGTCGCCTTTTTCGCGTTGTTGTTGCTGGCGGTAGAATGGTGGGTTTACCATCGGAACCTCTAATGTCAATACAACTCGACTTAACGTTATACGAATTATGCGTTTGAGATACGTTATACCAACCCGCGTTAATCGAAGTCACATCCCTGGAGTGCAAAAACTCTGTTTTTGCAGCGAAAACAGAGTTTTCGCACTCCAAATCAGATTACCCTTTTTATTGCAAATTGGTATTACTCTAAATCTAAGGAGATGAAATTATGGCAAATTATCGAGTTGGTTTAATCGGTTGCGGTGGGCGGCAGAGTGCCCATGTCGCCGCTTTTCGCGATGTGAAAAACTGTGAAATTGTCGCTGCCGTCGATCTGGTGGAGGAAGCACGCCAGAACTTCGCGCAAAAGTACGAAATCCCTGCGACTTACGCATCAGTCGAAGAGATGGTTCAGGACGCCAGACCGGATATTGTTACCGTCGTGACTCGCCCTAAGTGGGCATATCAACCCGTCGCGGATGCCATTCAAGCGGGTGTGAAAGGGATTCTGATGGAGAAGCCTTTTGGGGTTGACATTGAGGATTCCAAGGAGATGCTCAAAACGGCGGAAGCTTCAGGCACAACGCTCCTGGTGAACCATCAATACCGTTTCTTTGACCTGACTGTGCGGATGCGCGAAATTGTACTCAGCGGCGAGCTTGGGGAAGTTGAATATTTCCGTGCGATTAGTGCCATCAAACTACATGGGCAAGGAACCCACATGATCGACTTTGTGCGATTTCTCTATGACGATCGCCCGTTTGCGTGGGCACTCGGTAATTTTGCGGGCAAGGAGACATTTGACGCGAAACAGATCGGACCAGATTTCGATATCGGGGTAATTACTTTTGACAACGGCGTCCCCCTGTATGTCGAATCGGGACGCGGTTCTATGCGGGCGCCCTATCCTGATAACGGTTTGAATCTTTATGCAGATGTGGTCTGTACGAAAGGGCGTATCTGGTTTGGGCTGTCACATGGTCTACGCATCTGGTGGCCAGACGGCCGTTACGAAGAGATCGCCGGTTCATGGCCCGAAATCAGTGAGCCAGCGCAGGTTCGGCTCGTAGAAAGCCTGATAGACACGATGGAAAATGGGACGGAAAGTCGTTGCCATGCTCAAAAAGCCTACGCGACGCAGGAAGCGTTATGCGCGCTGCTTGAATCGGCCTTGACGCATCAGAAGATTTCATTTCCCCTCAATATCGAGCCGGGTTTGATGGAACGTGTTCGAGCATGTGTCGGGGCGTAGCTTCAAATTTTACACGGCATCGGATGACATGAGGCGAAATCCTTCTCTAGCTTCAGCCACAAACTGCCTCATCAGTCGCGGGTTTTTTCGACCATCTAGCCCTTCTACGCCCGTATGGGAATCGACCCCGGCTGGTTTGACTTGCAGTATGGCCTCCCTAACATTATCCGCAGTCAGTCCACCAGCTAAAATAACAGGCTTGGGGGATATGTCAACGAGCTGTTGGCTTATCCTCCAATCATGAAGCTTCCCAGTTGCTCCACTTCTGCCAGTGCTGGGATCGAACGTGTCCGTGATGAAAGCATCTACATACGGTGAAAGTTCCGCGGAGACAGACTTTAGCTCAGCCAGATTATCCTTTCGCACAATCAAGCTCTTCAAAATAAAAAGGTCTGGTGCAAGCTGGGTCAGTTTCTCGATTTCCGAGACAGTGATTGAACCGTGCAACTGAACCCACGTTGCTCCCATCTCACGGCAGAATTTGGCAATCTCCTCAGCATCATTAAGGTAAGTAATGACGACGCCGTAAACGGAAGGCTGTAGTGAGTGGATAATCTCTTTGGCTTCTTCCTCGGAGAGATCTTCTCGACCATCGTGCAATCTCAACGGAAAGCCGAGATGTTTTACGCCACAAGCAATGAGCATCGATGCTTCGTCCTGATCGATAATGCCTGCGACTTGAATCAAATTTTTCATAGCGTGCGTTTTGATTCCTACAAACGATAAGCGTGCGAAATCATGTGGGTGATGTATAGCGAATCACCAACCAAACTAATATTGAGTTTTGATTTTTGCCCACCGAGTAGCGAATTTTTCGGCGGGTTCAACCGACAGCCATTTTTCTAATCCTCGGGTGACGATTTTATTGATGTCCTCTTCAGCGAGTGCCGTATCAAAAACGGCTACATCGTCAATTATACCTTCAAACCAGTTAGCAGGATTTGGGTGACAGCCTATCGTCGTATCCCCTGCACCCGCTCTAATTGCCGTCGCTTCTGAGCCCTTTAATTTACCGTCCAGGTAAAATTTCAACTCCTTACCATCATAAGTTCCGGCTAAATGATACCAGGTCTTCGCCTTCAGTTTACCTGAACCTATCGCATGCCAGGCTCCTCCATCATTCCAATGCAACATGGCTTCACCTTGTTTCCAGGCGGCTCTTTCGTCTCCTCTTATCAAGACGGAATCTGCGTAGGTCTGACTGCCGACCCAAATCTCGGTGCGTTTGACTCCCCAATCACCCTCACTATAAACCCAAGCGACAGCAGTAAATTTTTCGTGCTCAAGGCCGGGCGATATTTTCACACAAGCCTGTGCACCATCAAATTCCAAAGCCGTTGCAAATTGACCGTTCACCCAATTGGGCTTACCGACGAACTCCCCATCATTACCGTTTCCAGAGGTATCTTTAGCGACTTTACCATTCCCTTCATCAAACAGCCATTGCCCAATCAGTTCGGCAGAACTTTGGCGTGCCATCATCAACAGGGAAACCAATAGCGTAAACGCTATAAACAAGCCGAACGAACTTAATCTTCTCATCATGAACCTCTCTTTCTTGTTGAAACCTTTTGCCGTACAAAATGGCAAAAGATTAATCATGAATCAATTTCGGAGATGCCGAGGGGACGGCAACATTTTCATTCACCACATGATTTCGCACTCTTACTTTTCAAACGTTTAATGTGAGTTATCAGAAAAGAACAGCCGGGATTTGCCGGGGATAATCCACACCAAATTCAGAGCAAGGACGTGAACCAATCTCGCACGCGAATTTTATCTGCGTCGTTGCCAAATCCGAGGCTGAACCAGCCATCATAACCCAACTCCCTCAATCGTGCAAACAGCCCTTCAAAGTCAATGTTTCCCTCACCCGGGATGAGGTGGATTTCGTATTCGCCCGTATTGTCGTTGAGGCGGACCTGCCCGATATTGTCCACCCCGAAAGTGTCAAGGAAGCCCTGCCATCCTTCGGGGACGAGATGACCATGCGCAACGTTGAACGCCCATCTAAAGTGGGGGGATTGAATCGCGTCAAAGAATTCACGTGTCTCTTCAACGTTATGTGGAATATAGTGGATTTCGGCGTGTTCGGGTTCTTTGTTGTGGTTCTCAAAGAAGATGACCACATCTGTCTTCTCCGCGCGGTCTACCAGCCGCTTCATGCGTTCGAGGGAAACGGCCTGTCGTCGTTGGACATCACCGAAATGGTAACCACCATGCCCGATGAGCCAACCACAACCGAGGCGCACGGCAAGGTCAAAATTGGCGAAAAGATACTCATCCACCGCTTCCGCCATGATGGGGACATACTCGGCGTTATTAATCGCTGACGAGGGATGGATACCGATTTCGACGCCGTGTTTTTCACACAGGTCGCGTACCTTCCGAATCCGGGCGTTGTCGAATGATGCGATGTCATTGGGGGGAAGGTCTGCCTGAAAGTCAATATAGGGAAGGTTGTTTTGGGCCGCCCAGAGAATGGAGTCTTCAAGCGGTTGGTGCCTTGGCGCATCGAAGCCGAAACGGTGGGTCATGGTGAACTCTCCTCTGTTGAATTTCATTTATTTCAACGATTAATTTTTGAGATTACTGTGCGGAGACATCAGCGAAGTGTGCCTTTAAGTGACTCGCTACGATTTCCATCCCTTCCTGTTGGTAACGGTAGTCCACAGACAACCGAACCCGATCGGATACATTCGGCAACCCACGATGCAGAGTTAGGCTATGAAATATTAAGGCATCGCCAGGAGAATAGTCCGATCGATGCCAAACGCGATCGGCGTCTGCGAAACTCACGCCACTGAAACGAGAATCCTCCGGCTTTCGATGCTCTAAAAATCTGGCATGGTGAGAGCCGGGCGCAACTGCTAACCCACCCATCTGCTGATTGATTTCACCGAGCGGCAACCATGCGCTGTAAGTCTCCTCTGAACCGCGAATGTAAAAATAGTCCTGATGTGGAGCAACAATATCGTAATCATCAGAAGGGTATTTAATCCGGCAGATCTTTCGGGTATGGACTTGCACCTCTCCATCGATAAGACGATTCATGAGTTCTCTTATCTCGTCAGAATGGGCAAGGGCATTAAAAGATTCAAGCTGATTGATTTCTCGGTGGAATCGAGTGAGGTCTCGCCGTGTCGGTGCAGGACCATTCCGCATACGTCCTTCCATCAAACCACAAGCCGTGTCCAACACACCGTGTTTGTCAAGGATTTTCAGGACATCCTGGCGCACTTCAAGTACACGGCTGGAATCCACAAGGTCTGGAAAGAAAAGGTAGCCGATCTCTCGCATTTGGGATTGCAGTGCATTCGGATCGCTCAAAATTGAG
>JADFGN010000098.1 GCA_022567695.1 Candidatus Poribacteria bacterium
GCGTCCACCGCAAACTTTACCCCGGGTAGGGGGTCGGATTTCCGCACAAATTCTTTACTCAATCCGAGGGCCTCACAGAGCCATAGCCAGTATTCCGGATGAGGAAGGTGTTCCTTGCCGATCAAGTCCTCTCCCTCCTCTTCGATTGCCTTGGGGAGCCATTGTCTGCGAACCTCGGGATATGGGCAATTGTACAAGATGCTGTATTCTTTGGCCGGCACCTGCCTGACAAAATAAAACCTATCTTTTGCCCAACCCTGGAGCTGATCTTTCGTGCACTTTCCCTCTCTGAAAAGCGCCTCCCATGGGTGGGGTGGTCTCTGGTGGTCCTTTTTGTTGATGTCCTGAAATGTCTGGATAAAATCGTCAGGGCTCAATTTGCGGTCGAGCGTAAACATAAACGGTACCCCCTCCTTATCTGTTAACCTTCATTGGCGGCTTTAAATTCATACCCCTCAAATCTAGAAAAGTGCGAGTTAAAATATTTCTATCGCGCCAAGACGCAAAGGGCGCAAAGAAAAATATTTACTAGTTTTTCCAAACTTGGCGTTCTTGGCGCCTTTGCGCTCGCCCTGTGGAGTATTAGCCCTGGTCGAGACAATCCAACTCGGTCGAGCTGTTACTCCACAGGGCGAGCCCTGTGGAGTAAGGCCTCGGGGGCATACTCGCGCTGCGTTGAGATCAATACTCCACGGGGCGAGCCGCGAAGACGCAAAGGACGCTAAGTGCGGAAAAATAGAAAAATATTTTTCTTTGCGGTCTTGGCGTCTTGGCGCGATACAAATGGTTGCAGTCGCTCTGTTTAAGATTGGATAGGTAAGCATTTAACGCGCACAACGAAACCCAATGTTATGGTGTCCCGATCGATAATTACGCGAAAGGTCCTCACCACGATGGGTTGTCGTCAATTCCTCTGGGGGCGAATCATGGCCCCCACCTCGGGTGCCACGAACTGGACCTGCCCTCAAGTCTTCGCGGCCATCCGAAGGGTCATAGGGATAAGGAAGATAAATGCTGCTGACCCACTCCCAAGCGTTGCCCGACATGTCGTATAGCCCATAACCGTTTGGGGAATAGCTACCGACAGGGCTCGGTTTGCTCACATTGGATTCATAATTAGACTTTGTTGTGTCAGGGTTATCGCCCCACGCATACTTTTTGCGTTTCAAGCCACCCCGCGCGGCGTATTCCCACTCCGCTTCCGTCGGTAGTCGTTTGCCCGCCCATTGTGCATACGCCATCGCGTCATACCACGTCACTCCAACGACCGGCTGGTTGGGTTGGTTGTATTTTGAACTTTTCCAAAGTCCGGCTCGGCGTGTCCGGTGGCTTGTATGAATTTGCGATATTGGGCATTTGTCACCTCGTGGGCATCCATGTAGAACCCGTTGACGGTAACGGTGTGGATCGGTTTTTCGTCAGACTCGCCGTCGTTGCTACCCATCTCAAACGTCCCGCCCGCTATCCACACCATCTCCGCCCTGTCCTTACCGATAATAGACGAGGGTTGTGCCAGTTGCGTGTTGTTCTGTTGCGCGTTGGCAATGTGATAGCCACAAGTTAGTACCAATATCCATACGAGTTGTCGGAAGTGCTTCATCTTTCCTCCTCCGCATTATCCTTAGTAGACGATTACAAAAGGTAGTACAAACCCAGTTCTCAGGAACTGACTCATTTTAAAATTATGCGTTACGCCGAGTATGTCATCCTCCAATCCCACGCGGGATTTTTCTTCAGTTTTAACAGGAATTGTTGCCCACTTAATATGTCGCCGTGATCATTATCAACTAAAAACCCGGGTTCGTCGACACAAAATGGGATAACTTCTTTTAATAAATCTAAATGGGTAAATTCTATAAGAAAAAATTTTGGCTGCTCTATTATTTGTGAAATGACATCTAATTCCTTTTCATCATATTCCTCAGTAATATAATCATCAAGATTTATAGCTATATATCTCCCCCCATCATTAATA
This sequence comes from Candidatus Poribacteria bacterium, assembly GCA_022567695.1. Taxonomy (GTDB): domain Bacteria; phylum Poribacteria; class WGA-4E; order WGA-4E; family PCPOR2b; genus JADFGN01. Next base: position 1,976 of record JADFGN010000098.1, read on the forward strand.
ACGATTCGATCATCCGAAACAACATCTATCTGATAATATAGGTCTAATTTCTTCATGAAATATTTCAAAGTGATATTTGGGGGTGTAATGACGACTATACTCTGCATATCAGTTCCTCTAAGGTTTAATCACTTCAAGGAGTAAATTTTCATCTGTCGTTGCTAATGCGCCTTGTCTTTCAACACTTCTCTGAACGTGCATCCCCAAATTTGGACCAAAAGCTATTGTAGGCTTCTCTGAAATGGTCATTGTCTTGATAACCTGGCGAGTTAATCCCTTGCCTCCGCCAGATTTCACCTGAATATTGGCGTTTTGTAATTCAATATCGATCTCCGTCACTGCCCTTCCTCTGGCATCCCTGATTTTCCTGTTCACACCTGCTACATGCCCTGGATACCGTGCTTCAATTTTATTTGCCAAATCCGCGACAAGTGGATCGTCAGATACAAACCTTCTGACATTTGCTGGCATGGGGCACCCCATTCATCTATTGGACATGAGATATGCCGATACCACGCTGGCTTCTCTGAGGCAACCTATATAGCAAGACAGGAACTGACTCATTTCCATAAACAAATAAACTCACCCTCCGTCCGACTCAATGTTCGGCGTTATTTTCCACATCGACCTGGTCCCAATCCAGTTGACTTTCATTCCACTCAAACACTTCCAGCGAATCCAATTTCAGATTTACGGTCAAACTTTTCGGCGTTGGTGAACTGTCGAATCGGTTGAAATCGCGGACGACCACGTAAGTATGCTGTCCATCGGTGATTGTCTTACAAGCGGCGATGAAGTCATCAAGATTCCGAATCGCTTCGCCGTTAATTTCCAAGATGACGATCTTTGAGTTACCACTGCGCCCACGCAGTCCCACGCGGGAGAAACTACTGCCTGCGTCGGCATACGGCAAATAAACCCCGTCCCCCTCGAAATAAAGCACTCGTCTCAACTGAGGGGTTATGTCGTGAAAAATCGATCCCGCAAAGCGAACAAATCGACGAAGTTTCTTCGACTCAAGATTTTCGACTGGCACATCAACCGTCATCGCCTCTCCGTTGCGATAGATGTCTAAGGTCACATCTTTCCCAACACTTTCATTGAGTATGGCATCGAACGTGTACAAATCATCACGGATAAGTTTTCCATTAATTCGGTAGATAATATCGGAGGCACGCAGGTAATTTACGCCTGTCGTTTGAGGAATCATCGATTCAATCTGGATGACTTTGGGCGTTCCGGTTTTTGAAGGCCCAATCTCTACACGAGACGCCTCCGGCAATCTGAAATGTTTAATCGCTTCCCCGATCGAGATCAGTTCCAGATCGACCCCAATCTCCCCACGCTGAATTGAAGTATGACTTTGGATCTTGCTTAGAGCGTCTACTAAATAATCGATCGGGAGTTCAAAACTTGATGTATCCGTCCCGCGGGCATGGATAGCGATAACTTCACCCTTCGTATTCCAGACCGGACTGCCGCTCGAACCACCAGTCCGATCAAATGTCGTGTGGATGTAGGTGGAATGTCGATCGCCTTTGTTGACGTTGAGATTGGCGACCTTGCCCTCTTTGATCGAATACTCCTCTTTTTCGTTGTTGCCGATGAGCAGAAGTTCATCGCCTAAGACGAGTTCGCGCCACGCACCAAGTTGCACAGCTTGGAGTTCAAATTGGACCTCTGCCGGGTCGATTTTGTAAAAACCAAAGTCGTGCGTCGGATCGTAGTAGAGTCCCTTTGCTTCGGTAAAGCTACCGTCATAAAAGTTAATTTTGACGTAAGAAGGGCTACTCCCCGTGACATGTCGGTTGGTTGCGATAATACCGCGTTCGGCATCAACGATAAAGCCAGTTGCGAAACTGGTTCCCTTCGACTCGGTTTCAAACACGATCTCCGACATGGTTTCCACGTTCACAACCATCGGCTTAAAAGCAGCGATTTGTTCGGTCCAATCCTGGGCAGCCTTGCTCTCCGGAGCGAATTGTATCCATACCAAAGCAAGCGAACACATCCATATTAGAATTCTGTAGTTTCGCCAAAATTTTCGCGTAAATAGCATATTTGTTCCTCCAAGTTAGGTCGTCGGAAAATGGTTGATTTGCATCTGTTAAGAAGGTGTAACGATTCGGCGGGATTTGAGTTCATCGATTTCCTGTTCGTGCTGGTTCAATTTATCAAACATCATTTGCAGTTGCTGCTCAAGGCGTTCGCCGAGGTCTCGGATATCCTGTCTCATCTCTGCCCGGAGCTCAAGTATCTCCGCCCGATAATCTTGAATTTCACCTCGAATTTCTACTCGCAAGTCTTGAACTTGTTGCTGGGTCTCGGCTAGGTCTCGGCACGTTGGTCTCGAATCTGTTGTTGGATTTCGGCGCGTTCGCGTTTGCTTTGCAAAAATCCCAGGACTTGCAGAGTGATTGTGGCTAAGACCACTCCGATCAACGTCCCCATTGCCCAAAATAGAACGTTGATTCGGACAGTGATGCGTTTGTCCATTTCTTTCACTATGATTTCAAGACTGATGAGACGTTTATCCATGTCGTTGACCGTTTTTTCAACGGTGATCAAACGTTGATCGATTTTGTTGACGGTCTTTTCAATGCTGGACACTTTTGTTGCTAACGCTTCAATGTCTGCTTTAGTGGCCTGTTGAGCAGAAGCCGTTATCGAAAGAGAGAAAAAAAGAATAAACCAAAAAGGCATCCGTTTAAGATTCATGACGAATTCCTGATTTGAGGTGAGAGGGACGGGTTGATTTTGCCGGGTAGTATAGCATACCGCCTGAAGGCTGTCAAGATGGCAGCGCGAAATATCCAACCTCCGTAAACAACCCAATAATCATCCATAGCCCGACCATCAGATACTCCCCGAATATTAATCCCAAACAGATCGGGCGGAGGTTTCGATACCCCGACGCTCCGCTAAATTTTAGGGTGCTATATTTCAGCAACCAGCCGATAAACACCGATGACCACAGGTGAAACGGCGGATAGGTTGCGCCTAAAAGATAACCAATCGGGTGAAGTGACCACCAGACAAAATGGTGGCGCATCCAGAGCATGAAGAAGGTAAACCCACCGCCCGCAATCATGCTATACACTTCATCCCATTTCGTTTCGATGGGGAATTGGATTAAGCCGCTCATCCGCCGAAAATAGTTACGTGGTGCGTTGATATAAACCCAGCGTTGTAGCGACAATGCGCCTGTGTGATAAATAAGATTGAGCGAAGCGTAGGCAGAAACGACGATAGCGACACCAATGGACAAGGTAATAATCGGGAGTAGCGTTTTCCGACGGGAGACCTTAACTTCCTCCGAAGCCCGAAAGCTGTGTAGAAAGTTCGGCATCATGAATTCGCCCCAATCGCGCAGGAAGCCACGCTGGAAACTGAGAAGGGCAAGGCTCTTAGGACCAATAATTGATGAACCGAGCGTGATGTCAATGTACTCGGACGGAAAAAATGGGGCTTGAACCAGCAATAATCCACCGTTTACGACCATCCACGACAGTACAATCGATGTGATGAAAATAGACAGCATCGTGATCGCCGCCACCCAAAAGGAGATGCCGGCGATCCAGCAGAAAACGACCAGTATGACAAAGCCGAGTAGAAATCCAAGGCTTGCCACACGATAAGGTAGAGGTTCATCTGAATCATCCACCGTCGATCGGGAGGAGAAAGTTTTGCGCAGAATGTCCGCAATATGTTCACGCCCGATCCAAAATACCGCAGGGACGAATACGAGATAGCCCCCCATGACTTGACGGCTGCAACTGATCCACGGGCTGATCCCCCAACCGAGCGCATTCATGACGATGTATTGAAATTTGAAAAACAGAAAGAAGAACCACAGGCTGAACGAGACTTCGAGTGTCAGCAAGGCAGCGATTCCGATTACGGAAAAATAGATCACGATGCGTAACGCAGGCCACCAACTGAGCGTATGCCACGGCTTGTCGTGGAATGCCCGATGGATGTTGTAGATGCGCGGAATTTCAGGAATTTGTGGGAAATAGGCGTGTAAACCGTTTATCAGATGGAGAAAGACCGGAAACAACATGCCGATCCAAAGTAGACGGTTTTTGAAAAATGCATTGAAGATTGCTCCCTTCGGTGGCTCAGCCGCGAGTTCCAAAGGAATTTGAATCAAGGGGAAAGAAAAACGTTCTCGCTCAATCCACTGCTTCCGAATAATTGTCGACAGACACAGCGTTGTGAAGTAGAAGACGAGGACAAAGAGTGTCCAAATCAACAACGGTTTTAACCAAATTCCCCAGGGCACTGCTTCGGTCTGCTCAATGCCTTCGTAGAAATCCCTAGCCGCATTTGAGTCCCAAACCATCAACCATTTTGGAATATGCGGGTGAAGCGTCTCTACCCAATCATTTTCGGGCGTTGCGAAGTAGAGCGGGGCAACGAGCGTCGGCAGGAGAAACTGCATAAAGCCCATTGATGGAATACCGACGGCGACAATCAGCATCATCCAGATCGTCGTTAGTTCGGCTGACGAAAGCACGGATTGCGCTTTGAACTTCCGTAGTGGCACATTAACAAAAAGGATGAGAAACAGTAGCGCAAAGATCGAACCCACTGGGAGGTGGTTGCCGGCGATCTTCGTATTCTGGAGAAAGTAGTTGTTGTAAGGCGTTATCGCGCAGAGCAGCACGATAAAAAACAGCCCGATCAGAATGGCGCGTGGTCGAATTATGTGCGTATCTTTGGACACGTTGGGGCTCGCTAGAAATTCGATTTTCAATGATGCAACAATTCATCTGTATTCTGCATCTGCATCTTGATCAAGATTCAAGATACCAGATACAGACAGAACGGGACAGATTCAATCTGAAGCGCGTAACTCTTGATAGAATAGATTATACCATAACCCAAAGTTTTTGTTATTACCTCGATTCCGTTTGTAGGTTCTCCTATTCAACTTTCTGGGAGGTTATTTTTTACGCTCATCGAATCTGAGGGGAGATGGCAGATTGTTCGTATTGATACGCGGGAGTAGTCCTGGCTCCCACACCAAAGGTTATTTCATTGACACATCAATTCAACTGGTGTAGCATGACGAATAGAGAATCGAATTTCAATGGCAAATTGAGGCAAAATCTGATACACGTATAATTTGCGGACATTCATGAAACGTGTTGTGAGAATCAGTAGTCCGCAGAATGTCATTCTGAGGCTTTGCGAAGAATCTCTTCTCTTGAAAAATCATGCAATAGAGAGATCTTTCGCTCTGCTCAGGCCTGTCCTTGAGCGCAGCGAAGGAATGACAAAATGTATGAAATTGCGGACTACTGAGAATATAATTGAAAATATGCTGAGAGAATCTGAAGGCCGGAAACCACGAAACGTACCTCATTTGGAAAAAGAAAAGGAAATCAGATGCAACTCAAAGATAAAGTCGCAATCATCACAGGTGGAGGGCGCGGCATAGGTAAGGCCATTGCGCATGGCTATGCGGGCGAAGGCGCGAAAGTGGTCGTCGCCGCACGCAACGTGAATCAGATCGATGCCGTCGCTGATAAGATTCAACAGGACGGTGGCGAAGCCCTCGCTATCCCGACAGATATGCGTGTCCCATCAGAAGTCGAGAATCTAGTTCAGCAAACGATGGATAGGTTCGCGCAGATTGACATTCTCGTGAATAACGCCGGTGTCAATCCACGCGGTCTATTCTTGGATGCAACGCTCGAAGAGTGGGAGCTTGGATGGCAAATCAACGTTATGGGCGTCGTTCACTGTTGCCGCGCCGTGTTGCCGATCATGAAGCGTCAAGGTCACGGAAACATTATCAACGTCGGATCGGGTATGGGGCAGGTTGGACATGCAAACCTCAGCGTGTATTGTGCCTCCAAATTCGCCTTGCACGGACTCACGCAAGCCATCGCAGAGGAAGTTTGGGAGGACGGAATTATCGCCAACGTCCTCATCCCCGGTCCTGTGAAAACCGAACTTTCACGACCCGGTTGGGAGAACGCAGTGACTTTTCGGGCCGCCAGCGATCCGTGGAAAGAACCTGAGCAGGTTGTCCCTTCGGCGATCTTTTTGGCAGCACAACCGCCTAGCAGCGGGATGACAGGGCAGATATTAAGTATCATGCGGCGGAACAGCGCGTGATTGCAAACGCATCCTGTTAATCTACGAAAGTAAAGTAAAAGTGCACTAAATTTCTGAATCTTCTCTTGACGGAAAAATAAGTTCATGATAATATAGAACAATCATGAAACAGAAAGTTTGGAAAGTCAAATCTCCTTATATCGAGAACAGTTCTCAACTTTCGGTGAGACTTGGCATTTCTCCGCTGGTTGCCCAACTTCTCATAAATCGTGGAATTGAAACGGAAGTCGCAGCGCGTGCGTATCTATATCCAACGTTCGCTAATCTGCACGACCCTTTTCAAATGCCTAATATGGAAAAAGCTGTAGACCGTATTCACGCAGCCATTATGCGAGGAGAGCAGATATGGGTTTACGGGGATTACGATACAGATGGTACAACATCTGCTGCACTGCTGTTAAACACTTTTCGCAATCTCGATGTGCCAGCAAACTTTTATATTCCTAATCGATTTGAGGAGGGATATGGACTTAATAAGACCGCGATTCGCACCATTCGTGAGTCGGGCGGAGATCTGTTAATCACCGTTGATTGTGGAATTACTTCGATTGCAGAGGTGGAACTTGCCAATGAAATCGGGTTGGACGTCATCATTACCGATCATCACCAACCGCGTCCAGACGCAAGTCCACCCGCTCACGCAATCATTTCACCCAAAATGCCGGGGAGCGAATATCCTTTCGACGGGCTTGCCGGTGTGGGGTTAGCTTTCAAGCTCGCCCATGGGCTAATAGGCGGTGATGAACTCACACCTTTTTTGATTAGTCAACTGGATTTGGTTACACTTGGCACAGTTGTTGATATAGCAACCCTCACGGGTGAAAATCGGATACTTACTAAATTGGGGTTGGCAGAGATCAATATGCGTAAACGTCCGGGGATTCGTGCGCTGTGTGATGTCGCAAACCATGAGGTCAGCAAGCCGATCGTCGGTCACACGCTCTCGTTCGTGTTGGGGCCCCGCGTGAATGCCGCGGGACGAATGGACACAGCAAAGAAGGTGGTTGAATTGTTGACGACCGAGTCCTACGAAGAAGCGATGCAGATTGCTCAAGAACTCGACGCGAACAATCGAACGCGGAAGGAAGTGGAGAATCGTATTCAGGGCGAAGCAATCGATACTATCGAAAAGAATATAGATCTGAACAAGACCAAAGGCTTGGTCGTTGCCCGGAAGGATTGGCATCAAGGGGTTATTGGCATCGTTGCCTCGCGTATACTTGAGCGGTATTATCGTCCGGTGTTCTTGCTTGCAATTGATGGCGATGAAGCCCACGGCTCCGGGCGTTGCATTGCGGAAATGAATCTCGCCGACAGCTTGGACGCTTGCACCGATCTGTTAGTCAAACATGGTGGACACCAAGCCGCTGCAGGATTGACAATCAAGACTGAGAACATTCCCAAATTTAAGGAACATTTCAATCAATATGCTTGCGAACATCTTTCAGATGAAGATCTCACGCCGAAGCTGAACCTTGACCTTGAGATTCAACCGCCGTATTTGACGTTGGAAACAGTTGAAGAACTCGATGAGCTGCTTGAGCCTTTTGGTCAGGATAATCCCGCCCCGCGACTTGTGATGCGGGAACTCCTGCTCCAACGACCACCACGTTTGATGGGTAAAGAAAATGAACACCTGAAACTGTTTGTGACTGATGGGCGTCATACGATGGAAGCCATTGGCTGGGGGATGGCAGATTACTTTGTTCCATTAAAGAATCGCAATCTACGTTTGGACCTCGCTTTTGCGCCCGAGATTAACGAGTGGAATAATACGCGCCGTCTTCAGTTGAGGATTAAAGACCTCCATATTCGTACCGAAGACCGTCGTTCTCAACCAGCGGTGTTTCCGTCTGTCGAGGCGGAAAGCCCTGTCAAAATCGTAGACCGACGGCACACAAATAAGCAGAATTATTTGTTGAAACTACTTGAGCGTGGTCAGCCAAGTGTGTTATATGTTCGAGACGCAAAGGCGATAGACCAACTGCTTGCGTTACTTGGCTCAGAGAAGAATTGGGTGCTTGGTCGATGCGATGATACGACCTCCGATACCGAGAAGCAGGACATGGTGGAAAAACTGGCAAGTGGAGAGATTCTTACGATTGTTTCAAGTTGTAGGCTGACCGACCTGTCGGCTGTCACTCACCTTGTTTTTTGCCATCCTGTTCCTCAACCGTTGACCTTCTTCAATCAATGCCGGCCCGCCTTCAAATTTCCAGAAACAACATACATCCACCTCATTTACAATTCGAAGGATGTTGAATGGTTACACAGGTTGTTATCCTTGCAATATCCAGATAAGGAGTTGTTAAGGAATCTTTATAAAAGCTTACAATCCTCGTGCCGAAATAATGACCATCGAATTAAACTTGAGGAATTCATTGTGGATGCGCAAGCGGCATCGATTTCGGCACTTGCAATTCCAAATGGACTCACCATCTTTGAAGAATTGCAGTTCCTTAGGCAACATTCTAGGGCATCTCATCCAGAGATTGAGCTCTTAACGCCATCAACCCAGAAACGTGAACTCCATGAATCTGAAACCTATCTTCATGGTGAACAGATCAAGCAGACAAGTCAACTCTTTTCGGAATTCCTGTTAAGGCAAAGTTTACAAAAAATTTGGGAGCGAATCAGCTATGAATGCCGAGTCTCTGGTTAATCAAATCCAAGCCTATAATCCTGAAGTAGATTTCGAGCTCTTTCGGAGATGCTACAAATACGGTCAAGAACATCATCGGGGACACTTGCGTAAATCGGGGGACCCGTACTTCGAGACCCACTGCATCGAGACAGCTAAAACGTTAATTGGACTGAGATTGGATACGCAGACAATTTGTGCGGGGCTCCTCCATGATGTTATCGAGGATACTTCAGCGACTCGTGATGAGCTTGCAAGCCTATTTGGTGAGACGATTGCCCACTTGGTCGAAGGTGTAACCCAAATCGGAAAGTACCAATTCAAAGGTGGGACACATCGATGGCAAGCTGAAAACTACCTCAAGCTGTTACTGGCAACAGCAGAGGATATCCGTGTAATTCTCATTAAACTCGCAGATCGGCTGCATAACATGGAAACATTATCTTTTCTGCCTATGCACAAACAGCAGGAGAATGCGAAGGAAACCCTCGATGTTTACGCACCTCTTGCCCATCGGTTAGGAATTCATCGAATCAGAAGTCGACTTGAAGATTTGGCATTCAAACATCTACACCCTATCGAGTACAAAGAGATTGCCAGCCTACTTGCCGAAAAACTGGGTGAAAGGGAAGCCTACAAAGACAAGATGGTTGAAATCATCACATGGGAGCTAGAAGCGGCAGGAATTGAAACCAAAGTTTATGGGCGTCCAAAACATATCTACAGCATCTATAATAAAATTCATCAGAAAGGCACGCCGTTTGAGAAAATTCGAGATCTGATTGGACTGCGCATCCTCGTCAATACAACGCCTGAATGCTATTCAGCTATCGGAATTTTACACAGCAAATGGCGGCATATTCCAGAGCGGTTTAAAGACCTTATCGGGCTACGAAAAGCAAACGGCTATCAATCCTTGCACACAACAATAATGGACGGTTTGGATGGTGGCAGATCGGTAGAGATCCAAGTTCGCACTTTTGAAATGCACGAAGTGGCCGAATATGGCATTGCAGCACACTGGAGTTATAAACAAGGCACTCCGTCAACTAAAGAAGGAAAATCGATTTTCGCAGAGTTAAGGCAGATATTGAAAGATATTCAAGAGTTTAAGGATCCGCCCTATCAAGTTATCCAATCGATGAAGCGGGAAATGAGACAGGAACTGTTCTCCGATGAAGTTTATGTGTTTTCACCCAAAGGCGATTTGTATGCTCTCCCCGCTGACTCGACACCAATTGACTTTGCCTACAAAATTCACACTGATATTGGACATACGTGCTGTGGTGCAGAGGTGAATGGCACGCTCGTACCTCTCAAGTATCGCTTACAGAATGGCGATCGGGTAAAAATTCTGACGAACGCCAGAGGAACTCCGAGGCGTGAGTGGCGGCGATGGGTTAGAACAACAACCGCACGTGCGAAGATCCGTCGTTGGTTCAATGAACAAGATAAAGTTCGATCGCTTGTACTGGGAAAGAAGTTTCTCGAAGATGAAATGCGAAGGCATCATCTCGAACCGCGACCTTCGATAAAGTCTCCTGAACTCCTCAAAGTCATTGAAAAACTGAAGTTGAAGACGATTGAAGAGCTATTGATGCAGATTGGAAACGGAAAACTATCCGCCCCCGATGTCGTCAGGTTACTGATGCCTGAAGATGCAGAATCCAAGGAGAAAAAACAGCCACCTGTTCCTGACTCCGTACCTGCCATTCAGCTTGAAGATGGGATTGATATAGCGATGGTACGAGTTATGAAATGTTGCCAGCCCATACCGGGAGACGAAATTGTTGGTTACATCACACGCGGTCGAGGTGTTTCTATGCATAAGGCGGAGTGCCTTCGCATTCTCGATGAACCGGAAAGAATGATTCATGTGGAATGGAAATTCGTGGAAGGCGTGACTTATCCCGTTGCAATCGTTGTTGCGTGTGATGATCGCCCGGGTATGCTTGGGGAGATCACGACCTTAATTGCCCAATGCAAGGTAAATATCCGCGCCGGAAACTTTGGCACCGTCGAGGCAATGAAGCATAGGAGTTCATCTGGTGCTGCACACCAGCCAGAAAGTAATGGTACCGCGTATGATCGATTAACTCTGGAAGTGACCGGTGTTGAGCAGTTAGAGTTCGTCATAGCAGCCATCCGCCGGTTAAAAGGAGTACAGTGGGTAACACGGAAAACGTAAGGAGTCAATTCGTGGAAACGCTATGTCCACAAATTGGTGTGCCTAACACGCAAAATAAATGGTAACTTTGTTTTCACAATGCAGCCTGTTATATGCCCGAAATGACCTTGACAATCTTCCCAGACCGAATACACCTTGTGCAAACGCGAACGCGCCGATTACCAGATTCCGTCTGGATACGGACCCGCTGCAAGTTTGGTAACTGTTTACGTTTTGATCGTCCACTGATATATGCACGTATTCTAGCGATTTTGTTACCAAACATCGGTTTCTTACTACAAACGTAGCAAACTCGAGCCATTCTCCCGACCTCCTTATCTTGTCATTTGAGTTCCAAAATTTAAGCAACCCGCTTAGCATATCATAATCCTCTTGTGAAATGCAAGATTTTTTCGTAACCGGCGTTAAGGGTTAAGCAAGAGGTTCACTTCAAATACGAATATCCAATCCAAGATGAAATTTCCGAACAACCTCCAATTGCTCATTGTACTCAGTTTAACAATCGCCGTTTTTGCATGTGATGAAGATTTACCCATCGATTCTGTTGAAGCGGTAGATGAACCTCAATTTGGCGCAGTCTCAGGAAAAATCATTGATGCGGAAACGGGAAACGCGATTCCCAACGCAGTTGTGATCTTGTTAGGTCAGAGCGTGAAAACGGGCGGTGATGGGAGGTACAGTTTCACGCCAGTCAATTATGCGAATTCTCTAACGCTGACCGTTGACGCGGTCGATTACGCGACCCAAACGCGCACATTTGCACTTAACGATGTCCACCTTGTATTGGATATTCCGATGCCGCTGTTGACCAATCCCGATGAGGAGATTCGCCAGTTTTTCGACACGCTTTCCACCCTCATTGCGTCGATGGACACGGGAAATATTGAGACAATCCAATCCCACTTTTCGGAAATTTATGCCGCATCGGACGACCCCGTAACTCGGTTTGGCCTAGCAACTAACGTCATTCCGGCAAATTTTGACAAAGTCATTCCGGCAATTACAACTTTGTTTGAGGAATTCGATCTCATCCAATTTCAATTTCTCGACATTCAAGTCGAGGTGACGCATGCACAAAAAGCTGCCGCGCGACTGAAGCTAGACATCATCACTGAAAAGGGGCTTAGACCGGATCGGAAGGAGATTATCGCCAAATGCCAAATCGATTTTCGCAAAGAAGAGTCGGATTGGAAAATCGTCTTTTGGCAGCTTTTTGAGGTGGACATTCGTTTGTGAAGACACAGCACACGAATCGTTTCAGGAGATCAAAAATGAGAGCGGCGTACATGACGATGACTGTATAAATGGTATTTTTATTTTACAAATCACGTTTTACTTCAAGGAGTTGAAGATATGCCCAAACAGCCGAATATCCTGTTGATTATGTCCGACCAACACAGTCCCCATATCCTCGGCTGTGCGGGTGATGAAATCGTGCGAACACCGACGCTTGACCGATTGGCGCAACGCGGCGTGCGATTCACCAATACTTACTGTGCCAATCCGCTCTGTGTCCCTTCGCGGATGACCTTTTTGACAAGCCGCTACAGTTCAGATATCCGCGTTTGGACCAACAGTTGCCGCCTTCAATCTGACATTACGACCTTCGTCCATCACCTCGTCAATGCTGGATATGAAACGGTTCTCTGCGGTCGTATGCACTTCAATGGCCCCAACCAACGACATGGTTTCGAGCGAAGGATTATCGGCGATGTCCATCCGAAGCTGGAACACATCCCCCGCTCGACAACGGGTCAAACCGCCGACGGCGTCAAAGTCGCAGGGCCGGGACGCACGGCATACACCCGCTATGATGAGGAGGTCACGCAGGTCTGCTGCAAATTCCTTGAGTCGTGGGACGAGAATCCCGGAGATCGCCCCTTTTTCATGACAGTTGGATACGTCCTCCCGCATTGCCCGTTCATCGCTCCGAAACGGCTTTTCGACGAATATTTTGAAAAAATCGACCTACCACAGCTTCCTGAAGGTTATCACGATTCGCTTCATCCCTTCATGCAGTCATGGCGGGAACACCGAAAAGTTGACGAACTGACAGCTGAACAGGTACGAATTGCACGCGCTGCTTACTACGGCTTAGTGACATTTATGGATGAGCTGATCGGCGAGATTCTGTCTACTTTGGCAAGTACCCGTTTTGGCGAAGACACCCTGATCATTTATACCTCCGATCACGGTGAAATGGCGGGGGAACATCGGATGTGGTGGAAGTCCAGTTTCTACGAAGGCTCGGTCGGTGTGCCCCTCATCTTTTCGTGGCCTGGGCAACTTGCCGAAGACCGCGAAATCAATCGGGTTACCAGTCTGCTTGATATTGGCCCGACCTTGGTCGATCTTGCAGGCAGCGAGGCAATATCACAATATCGCGGGCGAAGCCTTAAAGGATTTCTCACTGGGGCCGGCGAAATTTCCAATTGGTCTGATACGGCATTCGCCGAGTTGGGTGGGCTTGGTGGCGATGCACCGGGGCGAATGATTCGGCGCGGGCCGTGGAAGTTGAACTTCTACCATGGCCATGAGAGACCACAACTGTTCAATCTTGAATCGGATGCGAGCGAATGGCACGACCTCGCGAACGATGGTTCTTACTCCACCATCCGTGATGAATTGCTCGCTGAAGTCAAAGCAAGTTGGTCAGGCGAAGATGTCCTCCGCACACTTGAAACGGCTCAAAAAGACCGTCAAATTCTTGAGGCATTTCGCAAGAATACGCGAAGCTCTGCGGGTGACCCACCGGATCGCTGGACTGCACCAGATGGCTGCAACATCTTTCCTGAAAAATAGCTAACGTCAGTTCGATAGGATGCAGACCACGAGCAGGTCTGTGAGGGGTGAAGTATGTGAGGGGAGTCGAGCCCAGAGACGAGTAAGTATGTGAGTCTTTCCACGCTCCCCCACTTCCACGCTCCCACGCTCCCACGTTATCAATATCCGCACTCACACTGGCTTCTTACGTCGAATTCGTTAATTAACGTGCTCGGTGTCAAGAAAAGAGGGTGGTAGCAGGTCCGTAGGGAACTCAAGACTGTCTTTGATCTGCTCGACAAAACCACCGTTACGGCTTCCAATCTGGTGAAAACGGTCTCAGGAAAAAACGCCTCCGCCACCATGGACTACCGCTGGAGTCCCATTCCCGACCGCCCGCTGAAGGGCACCGAACGCTATCGCAAGGTGGATGGAATTTGGAAAATGCACGCCCAAGCCGCGATGGAAGCTAAAGATCTCGATGCACTTTTTGCCCTAATCGGGGTAGCGGGAGGGACGGTGTGACGAGACCCCATAACGAATGAATCAAACTTTGAAATTTCCGTTTTTGTGTTTGGCAGTAGCACTTTCGCCTAAAATCAGGGTCATTTCGCCTAGAAAATCCTTAATCGTGGCTGAAAATTTCCGTTTCTACCTTTTCTCGGAAATTCTTTAGTGACCTAAAGAGAAGGATTCAAAACGAGCGAAGCCTTGTCAATTCTACCTTTGGTGGGCTTATGGGGTCTTATCGCAGATTCCCTCCTGTTACGCCTATTAGGCGGTTTTTCTCTTCAATTTATCATTTATCATTTTGTTCCGACGTGCTATGACTGTGTTTGTGACCTTAGCGTTGTTTTTCGCATGAATACAATCGGAACCCCAACTTCCTTGTAATGCACTTCGCCAGTGGTCGGGTCGGTCTATACCCCGACATCTGCGTGACCTATCGACTGAGGTAAAGATAAAGACCGCAGTCCAGATGCGTTGCCTTTTGGTTGGTTCACAGCGTCAGGATTTTGCACGTTTCGTTGCCGACATTGATCACGCACCACGTATCACGTTTCACGCATCACGTTTCACTCCTCTCCGGTGGTGGTTTCCGCCACATCCACATTCCCCTTCGCCACGGCCAACGCCTCCAGCCGGCCCAGGGCAGATGCGAACTGCGCCATCTGCTTTTTCATCTCCGCGTTTTCGGCTTTGAGGGAAATGTTTTCAGCTTTAAGGGCTTCGACGCGCTTTGCGAGTTCCTGCGTGGCGCTGACGTTGAGCATGGCGATCGCGTCGTAAGCCAGCGTCAGGAAGTCATCGATCTTTTTGCCGTAAACAAAGACCTTCTCTTGAGCGTTGTCGCTCCTTACGGTGAAGGTGTGGGGGTCGGCTACGTCGAGCACCTCTATCTCATGCTCATCGGTCTCGTCAATAATCCGCACCCTATCGCCAACGGCAAAGCCGTGCGCTTTCGCCGTCGTGACGGTCAAGCGCTTGCTCTCGGGGTCGTAGGCGGTGGATGTGCTCAGTTCATAGACGTTGGGGATGAAGTCCTCCGTGGTGCTGACCGCAATGGGGTAGATCTCCTGCACCTGCTGTGCAATCATCTTCTTCTGCGGGCGATTCCCCTTGTTGACCACATCGATGAAGGT
>JADFGN010000646.1 GCA_022567695.1 Candidatus Poribacteria bacterium
CGGTAATGCTACTTGTCCCTGCGCTTATTATTTGCGCGGTTGTCCCGTTTGGTAGTTCGATTGCGATTGCAGGTTATGAAATTCCCCTCCAAATTGCTGATATTAATATCGGCATCCTTTACATTTTAGCCATTACTTCGTTAGGTGTTTACGGCGTCGTGCTCGGCGCGTGGGCATCAAATAATAAATACTCACTTCTCGGCGGGTTGCGTTCTGCAGCTCAGATGATCAGTTATGAACTATCTTTAGGGCTGTCAATCATCGGTGTTTTGATGTTGTCGGGGTCGCTCA
Source organism: Candidatus Poribacteria bacterium (assembly GCA_022567695.1). Classification (GTDB taxonomy): domain Bacteria; phylum Poribacteria; class WGA-4E; order WGA-4E; family PCPOR2b; genus JADFGN01. The sequence goes on from JADFGN010000646.1 coordinate 292, forward strand.
GCCTCAGAGAAATCGCCCTAACTCAGGGAGCAAATCCTTGGAACTGGAATTTTCTCATCCACTTTCCCGCCTTTCTTATCTTTACTACCTCTTCATTCGCAGAAACCAATCGTTTGCCGTTTGACCTCGCCGAAGCCGAGCAAGAACTCGTTGCCGGTTATCACACCGAATATAGTAGTATGAAATTTGCCATGTTCTTTATGGCGGAATACATGAACATGATTGTTGCCTCCGGCGTTATAGTTACTCTTTTCTTTGGGGGATGGCACTTTTTCGGATTGGAGAATGTAGGTGGGCCCTTGTCCTGGTGGAGCGGTTTGATTTCGTTTGGGATTTTCTTTGCTAAAATAGCTGTCTTCCTGTTCGTTTTTATCTGGGTCCGCTGGACATTGCCTAGATTTCGGTATGACCAGCTTATGAACCTCGGTTGGAAGTTTCTACTGCCAGTTGCGTTGACATCAATTGTCGTCACAGCGACGGTTTGGGCACTAACAGAAAGCCGAACACTGGTCGGTATCGGTAATGTGGTAGCAGCCTCGATCGTCGTTGCAATCGTGGCGCGTTTCGTTGTAATGAACCGGGAGCCGGAAACTGTGGATCGCCAACATCCGAGTTTTATGGAACAGCCTTCATCTGAAAGTAGGTAATTGAAAAGGAGAAAAATGGAGACGATTCTATTCCTCGTTTTCGGAATATTCGCCGTGATTGCAGGCATTGCCGTAATCACATTTAGAAACCCGATTTACAGCGCGCTGGCTTTAATTGTAACCTTCTTTTCACAGGCAGGGCTATTTATCTTGCTGGGTGCCTACTTTGTCGCGGCAGTGCAGATTATCGTCTATGCGGGCGCAATCATGGTGTTGTTCCTGTTCGTAATTATGTTACTAAATTTAGGTTCGATAGATGTTGCACGGCCTGCTGTTGGCACAGCGAAAGTCCTTGCTATCGTTTTAGGACTGATGTTTGCAGCCGAAGGTGTTTACATCGCTTGGAGTGTTTCCAGCGGTACCGCAGTCGCGCGGGCGGCTGAAGGTACGGGGACAACGATAACCCAAGCGCAACTTGATGCTATCAAAGAGATAGAGGAAAAATATCAACTCGATCGGCCGGCGATAAATCAAGATTACGTTGAGAAGCGATACAATAAAACGAATGTGAAAATGCTCAACGAAAGCGAGGCGAGTGAATTGATTAAAACCCTCCATCGGGAAAATATGGGCAAAACCTATCAAATCGGATTGGTGCTGTTCAGCAAGTTCCTACTGCCTTTTGAGGTCACGTCTCTGATATTGCTTGCCGCATTAATTGGAGTGATTGTTCTGGTCAAACGTGAAAATCCAAAACCGGTTAATTGATTATCATTGTGAAGGGAAAACATGAGCTTAGAATACTATCTGATTTTGAGTGCATTGCTCTTCAGTATTGGTGTGATTGGAGTGCTGATTAGAAAAAATGCAATCATTATTTTTATGTGCATTGAGATGATGCTCAACGCTGCGAATCTTGCTTTTGTTGCAATTTCGCGTGAGTTGGGAGATGTGTCTGGACAGATCTTTGTGTTCTTTGTTATGACGGTCGCCGCTGCTGAAGTTGCTATCGGGCTAGCTATCATCGTGAGTGTGTTTAGGCACCGTGAGACAATCAATGTTGATGAAATCAACTCACTGAAGGGATAGTAAATTCGTTGGTTGATTTTTATTTTGTAATCAAAGCGGATGAAACAGACTTCGCATGGCAAACAGCGAATGCAAGACCCAGATCGCCCATCTGCCTATGCTCAACAAGATCGGCTCAATCCCAAAGAAGTGTATATCGATAACGAAACGAATTATTTGGTCTATGTAGGACCAAGTGGGCGAACGCATATATTTACCGGTGATGGAAAATATCACACAAGTTTCAGAACAACGCGCCGCAATCGTCTATCGAGAATTGCTAAAGGAAAATGGACAAGACAATTTGAGAATGGTTGACATGGAAATTCTAAAAATCCGAGAAATGGCTTCCGTCAAAACGCTAGATATTGAGATTTCCGAGGATGAGTTAGATGTCTACGAGAAGTGCTTGAACTATGTCCTACAACGCTGCTCATCGAATGACATCGAACAAGTGAGTGGCGCAACACCGGAAGAACTTGAGGCGATATGGCAACAAATTCATTATGTATTGAGGAAATACACAGACCTTCGAGAAATGGCAAGCACATAAGGAGTTTGAAATGGTTTTACTGCTTCTAATTTTTTCACCGCTAATCGGATTTCTAATTAACGGATTATTTGGTAAGTGGTTGAAAAATGCGAGCGGCTGGATTGCATGCATTGCTATCTTAATATCGTTCATTTGTTCATTGGTTGTATTTTCCAATGTTCGCGGCGGTGAACCTATTGATCAAAATCTTTACGAATGGATTGCTGGCGCGGGTGAATCATTTTCAATCTCTATCGGTTTTCATGTGGATGCGCTGACCACCGTGATGTTGTTTGTCATCACAGGCGTCGGTTTTCTGATTCATGTTTATTCGATCGGTTACATGCACGGTGATTCGGGGTATACACGCTATTTCGCGTACCTCAACCTGTTTGTGTTTGCCATGCTCATCCTTGTTTTGGCGAACAACTATCTGATGATGTTCGTCGGTTGGGAAGGGGTTGGGCTTTGTTCTTATCTGCTCATCGGTTTTTGGTACGAGAAAAAATCTGCTACCGATGCGGGGAAAAAGGCGTTCATCGTCAACCGGATTGGTGATTTCGGCTTTCTGCTTGGTATATTCACGCTGTTTGCCGCATTTGGCACATTGGATTTTAATAACATCTTTGAAAGTGCAGAGGCAGGAAACTTCACGCAAGTTTTCGGTGCGAGTACACTTGTCGTTGCGACACTTCTGCTCTTTGTCGGCGCGGTCGGCAAATCCGCGCAGATCCCACTTTACGTTTGGCTTCCCGATGCAATGGAAGGCCCGACCCCCGTGAGTGCGTTGATTCACGCTGCCACGATGGTCACGGCAGGCGTTTATATGGTTGCACGCTCATCGATCTTGTTCCATTTGGCAGGCACCGGTTGGATTGTTGCTTGGATTGGTGTTCTCACGGCATTCTTCGCCGCAACGATGGCATTGACAGCAAATGACATCAAGCGCGTGTTGGCGTATTCAACGGTAAGTCAACTCGGTTACATGTTCGTCGGCGTGGGCGTGGGTGCTTATGCGGCTGGAATCTTCCATTTGATGACGCATGCATTCTTCAAAGGATTGATGTTTCTCGCGGCTGGTAGCGTAATGCACGCCATGTCCAATGAGCTTGACATGCGTAAAATGGGCGGTCTGAAATCGAAACTGCCTCATACTTATTGGACCTTCCTCATCGGCGCAATTGCGATTGCAGGTATTCCACCTTTGAGTGGGTTCTGGAGCAAAGATGAGA
>JADFGN010000099.1 GCA_022567695.1 Candidatus Poribacteria bacterium
ATCAGCATTTTGGAAAGCATGAAAGATATATATGGGCTGGATGGGGCTATTATTTACATTGACGATGAAGTGAACCGTATCTTGCGTTGCGAGGCCTACATAAGCAAGCCAACAGTAGATGTTAAACCAGAGGAATTCAGCTATGATTACGATGATACCGCTTTCGCATTAACGATTCTCCAACAGGAGCACGGCGATTTCAGCGCCGACCCGTGGGAGGATAACCGCGTCAATCCAAAAGGCCTTAAAGCCTTTGATATTCAAAGCTCCATGGTCGGAGTTCCCCTAATTCACAATGCAGAGGTGGTAGGCGTTCTCATCGCATGGGCAAACTCGAACCCAGACATTCCTACCAAAGAACACATTGAGAAATTGAGACCGTTCGCACGTCTTGCAGCAGCCCACATCCACCGGACGGCTGTTTTAGAAAAAATCCGGGAGATTCTCACGAAAATGCAAACGAAACTCTCTCAAAATGAAAACCTTCGCCTAATTCTGGAGGGCATACAACTCGCAGGTTTCGATCGTGTCAGAATCTCCAAGTTCGATAAAGATCGTGCGGTTTTTATCGGTATTGATTCGTTAGGTATGGACGGAGTCCTTGAGACGTTCGCTGGGTACGAGATCTACGTGAACAAAAGTACTTATGCAAAATTGACTTTTGAAACCGCGTTGGAAAATACGGAAGCGCGTATCTATAAACCAGCAGATTGGTATGGCCCGGATCCGGATGCTAAGCGTTTGGGAAAACCCGAAAACCTGCCCTGGGCGTCCGTGCCGTTAATTATCGGTGGAACACTCTATGGAAAAATCTCGGCGGACAATGCACCCACAAGCCGAGAAATCACGAAAGATTCACTTAATTATCTGACTGTCTTTGGTGCTTTAGCAGCGCAGGCGATTGCCAACGCGGAAATGATTGAGAAAATGAGCGCTCGTTATTTACCGGCCTTGTACAGTCGGCTACAGGTTGAAGACCCTGAAAATGTCGTCGTACGACGGCTCTTAGTTTACCTGACCTGTGAGGAAGGATTAAGCTTTTCCCGTGCCTTGTTCCTAAAATTGAACACCGAATCAGATGCTTTCGTATTCGACGATGGTTTGGGGGCAATCTCTGCTAAACGGCATGAACTCGTTACGCAAGAAGCTCGCGAGAAAGGGATCGAAGCCCTACTTGATGACGTAGAGGGGTTAAGTGATGATGAACTGAACGAAGCGATGAAAGGCTTTCATTTTGATGCGGAGAATCCGATAATCGTGGATTTAATACGAACGGAAACGGTCGTTCACGAGTTTCCAAATTATGATTCTTCGACCCCACCGCCCTTTCTACAGGATTTGAGAGGGCGAATGAAAGCAGATCAGATTCTTATGACTCCCATCCGGACTGGTGAACAACTCTTTGGGTTGTTTATTGTGGATCGCAAGTGGCAACAACGAGAACTGCGAGAGGCCGATAAAATCTCCCTTAGGATGTTCGCTGAACAAGCCGCTCAAATCCTGAAGCAACATGCCCTACAGCAGCAAATACTGGAGTCTCGAGATTTAGCAACCCTCGGTTTTATCACCTCCGGGCTGACGCATGAGATGAGACAGCCCATTGGATCCCTCCAATATGATCTTTACAATTTCCGAGTCTACGTCCAACAGAAGAATTTTCATGAAGCTATAAATTGTGCAGGATTCATAGAGAAGGGGGTTGATCGCTTAGTACACGCATTACATGCCCTGGAATCCCTGATTCATCCGCAAGAGCAGATGGTGAGTACCAATATTTCGGAATTACTAAAGGACCTATCAACTTTCTGCGAACAGCGAGCGAAAACCCACGGCATTGACTTCAAGGTTAATATGCCGCCCCAAATCCCTGAAGTGCCCGCAATTCCTAAACTTATCGGACAAGCCATTATGAATCTCATCATCAATGCTCAAGAAGTGTTGGAGAAAGTCCGCAAGCCGAATCGCAAAATAGAGGTCAACCTCCAAGTTGATGACGAATGGTTAACAATCGAAATTAAGGATAATGGTCCAGGAATTTCGCCCGATAACCTCCAAAAGATTAGAACGCCGGGTGCAATGTTTACAACCAACCCGAGGAAAGACCTTGGTCTTGGTATCGAAATTGCCCGTAAAGCTGCAGAAGCACATCACGGTGTTTTTGATATCCAGAGCGAACTAGACTCTGGGACTTCTGCAATGCTCAAGATTCCAATCTCAAAGGAAGGTGAAGATTATGGACAATAAGATTCTAATTGTAGAAGATATCGGTTATGTTTCCGCATCGATAAAGCGTCTTCTAGCAACTGATGGATATACTGCTCTGCCGACCAATCCAGATAAACCTTACGAAGATGCACTCAAGGTATGGAATCGAGAAGAAGATTTACGACTCGCCCTGGTAGATCTTAAGATCCCCGATCCAGAAACTGGGGAGGCAAAAGAAAAAGTTGGTTTCCAATTAATCAAAGAACTCAAAAAACGTTCGAATGCACGAATCTCTGTGATTTCCGCATACGAAACACACCCAAACCTCGCTCAAGCCGCCTCAATTGGCGCGGATGGTTTTATCGGGAAAGATTGGAAACCTGAACGAGTTCTTTCAAATGTCGGCTTACTTCAAAACTGGGTCCAAGCAACCTCAGACTTAGAAGGATTACGCGAAGAAATAGAGAGCGAGAGTCCATATTTGATACATCATATGAACCGGGTCGGCGATTATTGCCGACATTTCATCCGCCATCTCGTGCAAGCTAACCCCACAAACTTTAATCTGGCAGCGTGTTTAGCTGCTGCTGAGTTGCACGACATCGGAATGATAAATATCCCTGATGATATTTGGGTTGGTCCTTGTGCTATTAATCTTGCTCCTGAGAAACGGCGACTCATTGAAAGTCATATTGACAGTGGAATAGATAAATTAGATCATCTCGGAGCGCGGTTTCAAGAAGTTATAAACATCATAAAGCAACATCACCGACGCTATCGGGATCCCGACGATGATTCGCAAACCGACTACCCAACAGACGGCAATCTCAAGCGAGAAAGCAACATTCCTCTTGAGGCAAGAGTCCTTCATCTGGCTGATGCATTCGACACACTGCTTTCCGACCGCCCACATAGATCAAGAATGCAACTGGCAGACGCTCTAAAAGAAATCGAGAAGGATACGAATGAAGGAAAATTCGACCCGGCTGTGGTCGTAGCCCTTAAAATCCTCATCAAAAGAGAACCCGATCTTATCAACGCCCTCGTCGAGGAAAATCGATATAACAATACATATCATCTTTACCTTTATTTTGACGAATCTAACTTGACATCAGAACAGCGGCAGAATCTTCTATCAATTAAGTCCGATATAAATTCAATTTCAGAAGAAGAAGCAATTGAGTCTCCTACACTCATCGGTGTTGAGCCTCCGAAAAAAAACGGAAGAAACATCATTACCGTGAAGTTAGCTGGGTCCGTGTGGGTAGTAAATGAAGCCTTTCGATTCCTAAAAGGTTGGCCAATCGGCGGGTCAGAGGTACGCATTAAGGGATTACGCCAACGTGATGAAAAAATCATCCGTGATTTGCTGCCAGTTTCTGAAAAGGCTGAGATTTGTGAATCCTTCAATACACAACAGTCTTGAAAGCCCCGGGACATTAATCCCCGTAAATAACCGATGGTACTTCATATGGCGATCTTTGAGGAACCAAACTATACTACCAGGCAGTTTTGGGAACGTCTTACGGCTGATGATGGCGACCCGGAGGCACATTTCAGGAATTGTACCATCGGAGATGAGAACATATCCGACGCGCTAACCGAGTTTTGCGACGAAAATGGAAACTGTCATATTTACAAAGAAGTAATCTGTGAACGATGCATCTTCATGGGAAGAATCTCCTTTGATCCCATCACGTTTAAAAAGCGTGTCAGCTTCAATGGCGTTACGTTTAAGGAAAATGCCAGTTTTCGAGGAACTGCGTTTGAAGGAGACGCTACCTTCAGTGGTATTAATTTCCAAGACGTTGACTTTAACGAAAGCACGTTCCGGGGCAAAGTCATTTTCGAGAACAGCACGTTTCAGGAATCTGCAATTTTCGTTGAAGCCAGGTTCAAAAAAGAAGCAACCTTCAACAGAGTTGATTTTCAAAAGTCGAGCATTTTTACCGGAGCGAAATTTTATAGAAAAGCTACCTTTACCAATCAGACTCTGTTTCAAGAAACAGCCATCTTCGCGGAAGCTGTGTTCAAGGACGATGCCGATTTCAAAGGCTCCAAGTTTCAAGAACAGGTAGTATTCGATAAAACTGAGTTTCAGGGGAACATAACCGACTTTGAGAATACGACATTCCGAAGCGCGAGCTTTGCTGAGGCGAAATTCCATATAATTGCTATCTGGACAGAAGCTGAGTTTCAGGAACGATCCGATTTTGTCCAGACCTGGTTCTATAGAGAGGCTGATTTTACATTCACCCGGTTTGGTCAGCCAGCGGATTTCAAAGATGTCCAGTATTGGGAAAATACCACTTGGCAGTGGATACTTTGGCAGGTAGGGAAACGGCCAGCTGAATATACACGAATTCGGCTAGACCATAGAAGAATCAATAATGTAACAAATCCCATTTTTCAGCGCTACGTGGCCGATCTTCAGTTCATTGAGGAGTTTCGGGAAGAACACCCTCAATTAGCGTTCCTTTGGCGATGGAGCAGTGACTATGGACGTAGCTTCAGACTTTGGCTAGTTTGGTCACTGATGATTGCACTGTTTTTTGGTTTGGCGTATGGACATGAATATTACCCCTCCGGATTGCAATATACTGTGTTCTGTGCATTTGGGTTCGGCGCCTTCTTTCGTGGAGAATCGCTTCTATTAGATGCTTTGAGGGACCGCAGGACAGGGCGGTGTTGGTTGATTGGCCTTTCCACGGTAGTTGTCATTTTTTTTATTTATATTGCCGCCAGATCAGTTGAGAGTTTAGCATTCAATATCGCTGGTGAAGATGGCGATCTCTTCTCCCTGCCGTATCGGAAACCGAACTTAATCACCTATTTGTATTTCAGCGTCGTAACATTCACAACACTGGGTTTTGGAGATATAACGCCGACAAACACCACATCTGAGATTTGGATTACGATTGAAGTTGTTCTCGGTTATGTCATGCTCGGCGGCCTCATCAGTATCTTCGCCAACAAGCTCGCCAGACGGAGTTGAGAAAACATTGGCATCCGAATCACCTAATTTTCTCGCCAGAGGTGGAAACCTGGATTCCATGTCATTCGTGGTTAGAATCTAACGAAAAAAGGAGCGAAATCATGGGCCAAACAATTCAAGAAATGATCGAATCCAAAGCCCAAGCCGCCAAAGCTGCCATGCGGAAACTCGCCAGAACATCCTCTGATGTTCGTAACGGTGCGCTGCTGGCGATGGCGGATAGTATTTTAACTTTCAAAGATAAGATTCAAGAAGCGAATCAGATCGACTTAGAAAAGGGGAAGAAGACGAAACTCGCCAAGCCGCTTATGGATCGACTGGTGTTAAGTGATCAGAAAATCACAAGGATGGCGGATAATTTAAGACAGGTTGCCGCCCTGCCGGATCCAATCGGGGAAGTGATACGCATGGGAGAACGCCCCAACGGGTTGAAGATCGGCACCATCCGTGTCCCGATTGGTGTGATAGGTGTGATTTATGAATCGCGCCCAGATGTGACCGTTGAAGTTTCAGCCTTATGCATCAAATCTGGCAATGGCGTAATTCTGCGCGGTGGGTCGGAAGCCATCCATTCCAACACGGCACTCGCCAAAATATTAGGCGAAACCGCAGAAAGAGAAGGAATACCGGACGCGATTCAGTTCGTAGACATCACCGATCGCCAAGCCGTACGAGAAATGATTTCGATGGCTAATCTCGTAGATTTAATTGTACCGCGCGGGAGTCAGGAATTTATCCGCCATATCATGAAGACATCGGACATCCCGGTTGTTGGGCACGCAGACGGAATTTGCCACGTCTATGTGGACGAAGCCGCAGACGTCGATATGGCAGAAAAAATCTGCCTCAATGCGAAAACCCAATACGTTGCAGTTTGCAATGCCATGGAAACAATGCTCGTCCATGAGAAAATCGCCGGAAAATTTATCCCATCCATGTGCGAGAGGTTCGTTACTGAAGGCGTCGAATTACGCGGCTGTGGGAAAACACAGCGATTATGCGCCGATGTTCTTCCTGCCACCGAAGTTGATTGGCGGACGGAGTATCTCGATAAAATCCTATCGATTCGAGTCGTCGCAGACTTCGACGAGGCGGTCGATCACATCGAAACCTACGGCTCACACCACTCGGACGCAATCGTCACGCAAGACTACACGGCAGCTCAACGCTTCCTCAAAGAGGTTGACTCGGCGGCGGTCTATGTTAACGCAAGCACTAGATTTACTGATGGCTATGAATTTGGACTCGGTGCCGAGGTTGGCATCAGCACACAGAAGCTCCATTGTCGTGGCCCGATGGGTCTTGAAGGGTTGACGAGTTATAAGTACATCATCTACGGGAATGGGCAGGTCCGGACGTAAAGGACGCACCTGATGAAAATGGTTCGATTCTCCCCAAAACTCCGATTACTCTGCATCATATCTCTGGCTTTATTGATTATCGGGACAGGAATCGGTTATTATCTGACTCAACAATATTCGAAAGAATGGAAGTATTGGAAGGAACTTTCCAACTCCGAAAAACGTCTGGTTGCTCGATTAGCAGTTGAATTAGAGGTTGAACGGGTGTGGCATCAAGTCTTTCGCCCCACACCTCGACCAGAACAGTACGCCCACGTGACAGCGTCCACACTGGAACACGCAATGCGCCTCGGGGCAGATTGGATTCTGAGGATGCAAGAACCATCGGGGCGTTTCCAGTATTGGTATGACCCCGTTAAAAATCAATTTAGTAAAAAGTGGAATGACAATTTCTTGCGTCAAGCGGGCACGTCATTTTCACTGATGTTGGTTTATGAAATGAGTGGCGATTCCCGCTACTTGGACGCCGCTCGTAAAAATCTTGATTACTTATTGGGCTTCAAAGAACAACTCGATTCTGACAAAGCCTACTTCCTTTTTAATGGAAAAGCAAAGCTTGGCGGGATAGCTTTGCCGATGTTGACTATGCTCAAGGTTCGCCAGTTGACGGGGTCAACTGAGTATGACGAACTTTTAATCCAACTGGCAAATATGATTCTGTTTCTGCAAGGCAAGTATCAAACGGGACAATACAAAAGCACTTATGTGTATCGCGGCGACTACGAATATGAAAAAAACTCCGGCTGGGAATCCAGAATCTATCCGGGTGAAGCACTTTTTGCATTGGCAAACATGTTTCGGGCTTTCGGGGATGTAGGCTATAAACAGAGCATGGATTGGGCGATGGATTTCTACTATCGAAAAAAATGGAAATCCCACGCCTTTTTACCGTGGACGATTTCCGCTTTCACCTCCCTCTATGAGCAAACAGGCGATTCAAAGTACGCCGATTATGTTTTCTTCTTGAGCGATCGTCTTCTGACGCAACAGAATTTGGACGGTGATGATGAGGTTTATGGAAGTTTTCACGGGTTCCCCTCTGCGAACACGGGAAGTTACATGGAAGGGCTGGGCGACGCCCTCCACCTTGCACAACTGGTAGCAGATGAACAGCGATTGCAACGCTATCGAGAACACGCCAAGATGGGATATCGCTGGTTATTCCTGCTGCAATACACAGCCTTCGATACTGCCAATTTATACGCCCCCGAAATGGCTCTCGGTGGCATTCGCAAAACGCCTTTTGATTCCCAATTGCGGATTGATAACACTCAGCATGCAATCAGTGCTTTTGCCAAAGGCTTACGCGCAATCTTTGGAAGGCAACCTTTGGTACAAGCTGTAGGTCACTTCCAATAACACGGCATCTTGGAATGCATACGAGATTACGGTTTTCCATCCAAAACACGGAGCAAATTCAGACGCCCAAAATCGGACTCCCTAAATGAAAAGATGGTTATTTTACATCATCACAGCAGCGGCAGCAGCAACCACAGCAGTTCTGGTTATATTCGTCATCTTGCCACGTTACTACCGCATGTTTGAGCACCCCACACGCGGACACTGTTCGATACGGTTGAACCGCTCTATTCTCGACCGGTCTCTCGAAGTCGGCACCCAATTTTTGCTCAATCATCAAAAGCCGGAAGGACACTTCACCTACCAATATGATTGGATGGACAAAACTTACGCTCAAGGAGACAGTCAAGTCCGGCAGGCTGGGGTGATGTGGGGCTTGGCATTGATATATCAGGATGAACCGAATCCGAAGGTTAAAGCCGCCGTAGAAAAGGCAATGGATTTTTTTGCGCTACACTCTAAGGTAACTGCCGATGGTCGTCGCTATGTGGTGTATCCGGGAGATAACACTGGTAGCACCGGTACTGTGGCACTCTGTGCGCTAGCACATATCGAATACCTACGTACCCCTAGCACTGATGCTTCGCAAGAAAAGTTACAGAATTATCGGCAGCATCTCAACGAATATCTCGAATTCCTTGTTGGTGCGCGAACGCAGACGGGACTTTGGCATCGATTCTACGACATCTCCGATGGGCGTCCTTTCGGTTCGTCTACACCCTATTACGATGGTGAATCATTGCTGGCATTGGTTAAAGCGGCAAAATATATGGGGCGTGAAGATTTGCAGCCAATTATCATTGATGCAGCGGAGGCGGGTTACCAACATAATATACTCGAAGCCCTTCAGAAAGATCGGGATTCCCCAGTAACTAAAGGATACTATCAATGGAGTTCTATGGCGTTTTTTGAGCTTGCGACCACCAAGTGGCCCGATACGAAGAAGTACGGCAGTTACGTTATCGAACTCGCGGACTGGATGATTCATGATCACAAAACCTTGGAACGAAGGCGCAACACAGGTTATGCCTACGAAGGAATCATTCATGCGTATCAACTGGCTGTGAAGCAGGTTGATATCAAGCATGTTAAGAAATTCACATGCGTTATCGATGTCGGGTTGGAAAAATTAACATCGTGGCAGGTCGGGGGGCCACTAGCAAACCGTTTCATACGCAGACAAGCCACAACCGACCGACTTGCGATAGGAGGAGTACAGAATCATCGTCGCGAATCCCCTCTCCGGCTTGACGTGACACAACACCAAATGCACGCTGTGATTCTTGCCCGCCGCTACGTTTACAAGTGATTGGAAGAAAAGACGGCTGAAACACTACTTGTTATCTGTTGAAGGTAAAAATGGTTGCAGCTCTACTTGTGTCAATCCTGTGATTTGCAAAATAGTCTCCAAAGGTATTTTCTGCTCAATCAATGCTTGAGCAATCTGAATCGCTTTTTCGCGTTGTCCAATCTCTTTGCCCTCCTCTCTACCTTCCTCTCTTCCCTCTTCTCTGCCCTCATCTCTACCTTCTTCTCTGCCCTCATCTCTGCCGATTTTTAGCCCTTCCTCTCTCCCTTCTGCTCTGCCCAAAATACGAGCGGTCTCTTTTTCCGCGTAGCGATCACGGAGTTCCTTTAAGCTTCCTTCGTAGTAGTGGATTTCCGCTTCACTTAATTGTGCTAATTCCGCAAGATGAAACGCCAAAGCAAACGGCTCATCATTGAACGAGTCAGGAACTTGACGTAATTCGGCAGCGTGCTTCAGGAAGTAAACCCACTTTTCATTGCTCTTTTTTAGTTGTTCTAACGTGACATTAAACTTAGGCAACTCTACGTAAACGAAAGTTAATTTCTCAGAAAATACATCGTGTGTTTCACAATCCATCAGTTGGATGCGCCGGAAAAACCGGTCATCATTGTAGAAGGTAAAGTTAAGAATGCCCACGCAATAAACAGCGTTCAATTGATAATCCCAATCTCCTTGCTGGGCTTGCCTGTTAATGGGAAACGTTGAGTAATACAACGCTCGATCTTGGAAATAAAGTTGCTGGGCCTTTTGCATCTCAACGATGAAACGCTGCCCTTTTTCGTCAATACAATAGATGTCGAAGATACTCCTTCGTTCTTGTGGTGTACGTGCCAATTGTTCGGTGGGGAGAAAGGTTAATTCCACGATTGGGGCGGGTAGTTCCAACAAATCATAGAGAAAGTGTTTCAAGAGCGGTTTACTCTCTTCTTCACCAAACAGTTTTTTAAACCCAAAATCGGTCATCGGGTTAAGAAATCTCGTATACATTCTAGTGTTCCTCTTTAAAACTTGCTTAACGTTTGCGCTTTTTACGCTTTCGAGTTGCAGTTGATGTTGGAGCACTTACCGCTTGTACAGGAACAGGCGATCGATGCGTCACCCAATAGATGAACCAGCCACCGATGGCGATCATCAAAATGCTGAAGAGTTGTGCAGTTGTCAGTAATCCCAAGAAGGTAGGAGGGTTGAGTCGCCAGATCTCCGCAAGAAAGCGTTCTATCCCCGCTAGAATGAGCTCCCCACCAAATACCCACCCGGGCATGCCTTCTTTTTGCTTGCGAATTGTCCACAGTAAACCAAACCCAATAAGTGACATCCCTGTTTCATAAAGTGGCGTGGGATGGACAGGTACGTCTGTTGGAACGGTCCCATTCGGAAACGCCATCGCCCACGGCAGATCTGACGGCGGGCCGTAGTCTCCATCTCCAGCGAGAAAACAACCAATTCGACCAATTCCGTATCCGAGCAGTAACAATGGAGCAAGTGCATCAAGTGTGGATAGGATAGGGCTGGAAGACCGATGAATGACGTACAAAGCCGCCGCGGTTCCCCCGATTAAGCCACCATACCAGACTAAACCACTATTTGAGAAGAGTATTGATAAATCACCAGCCTGCAAAACTGAGTAGAGTTTTGCACCGACAATTCCGCCAATAGCTGCCCAAAGGACAATCGATGACGCGAGATGTGGTTCGAGTTTCTTCCGAGTCAATTCGCGTTGAAGGAGAAACATAATCGTAAGAAATGCTAATGCCATCATGAGTCCGAAGCTATGGACGGCTATGGGAAAGTGAATCGTACCAAGTTTGATAGTTCCAAAGTCAAAGATGGTTGGATACATAGTTTATCCTTTAGGTCAATGCCTGTGCGGTTTCAGGTTGACACACTACGGTATCAATGCTATTATCATAACACCTCTCCTGCTTAAAACGCAAGAAGACTCTATAAACTTCGATGGTAACCCGTTTGCCTTTTACGTCAAAGTATTTGAGAATATTAAATGAGGAGGATGTGATGTTACCCAAACCTGTTTATTATTACGGAGACGACGTTCCTTCACCGGAGCGTATCAAACTCCACGCCGGACCGATTTCGATAATCTTTGAGCCGGACAACGGATTCCTGCGGTATGTCCGATTGGGCGATCAAGAAATCCTTCGCGGGATTTACGCAGCAGTCCGCGATCACAACTGGGACACCATTGCGCCGGTGATATCCAATTTGGAAGTCGAAACAACAGAGGATACATTTCGCCTCACTTTCGATGTTATGTGTCATGAAGGTGATATTGATTTTTTCTGGAAGGGAACCCTCACCGGGGACTCCCACGGAACCGTTCAGTTCATCATGGATGGCGTCTCTCGCTCAACTTTTCTGCGAAATCGGATCGGTTTCTGTGTGCTTCACCCGATTGCGTGTGCAGGCAAACCTTGCACCATTGAAAAGGTTGATGGAACAGTGGAGCAGAGCGAATTCCCTTTGTATATTTCGCCACATCAACCGTTCATGAATCTGAAAGCGATTTCGCACGAAGTGCTTCCTGGACTCTCGGCCAAAGTTGGATTTGCGGGTGATATTTTCGAGACGGAAGATCAGCGGAATTGGACGGACGCCTCTTTCAAAACTTACTGCACGCCGCTCGAAATCCCCTATCCCGTCGAAGTTCAAGAGGGGGATGGGATTGCCCAATCGATTACCATCACACTCAAAGGCGAGCTTCCCGGAGAACTTTCAAAGCCGCAACGAGAAACGACCGAAGTTAATTTTACAGTGGATGAAACTGCATCTCGCCCGCTGCCGGAAATCGGACTCGGTTGGGCAAGTCATGGCGAACCGTTGAGTGCTCGGGAACAGGAACGACTTAGATTGCTAAATCTATCCCACCTTCGAATCGATCTAGACCTCTCGCAGCCCAATGTCGAAACGGTATTTCGTCAAGTCAGTGTTCAAGCACAGGGGCTTGCGGTTTCGCTTGAGATTGCACTTTTCCTCAGTGATGGGGCGGAGAGGGAGTTGATCGAATTTGCCACGATGGTTGAGCAAATAAAACCGCCAATTGGGACCATTCTCATCTTCCACAAAGCAGAAATGTCCACTTCCCCTCGGTGGATTGAGCTTGCTAGACGCTATCTCCCGGAGGCAAAAATCGGAGCGGGAACCAATGCGTACTTTACTGAATTAAACCGTGAGCGTCCACCGACCGAACTATTGGATGGGGTCTGCTATTCCATGAATCCGCAAGTTCACGCTTTCGACAATGCCTCGCTGGTTGAGACGCTCGAAACACAGGCGCAAACGGTCGAGAGCGCACGGCAGTTCATCGGCGAGCTGCCACTAGCCGTAACACCGATTACGCTTCAACCTCGATTTAATCCCAACGCAACAGGCCCCGAACCGGAATTGGGTGCGGACCAATTGCCGTCACAGGTCGATGTGCGACAGATGTCGCTGCTTGGTGGAGGTTGGACGTTGGGAAGCCTGAAGTACCTCTCCGAAAGTGGTGTCGATAGCCTGACTTACTATGAAACAACGGGGTGGCGTGGGGTGATGGAAACTGCGAAAGGATGTCCCCTACCGCAGAGATTTCGCTCCATTCCCGGAGGCGTCTTCCCGCTTTATCACGTTCTGGCGGATGTCGGTGAGTTTGTCGGTGGAAAGGTCATTCCATCAAAGTCAAGTGCTCCGTTAAGTGTCGATGGAATGGCATTGTGCAAAGATGGGCACATCCGTATTCTGCTTGCGAATTTGGGACCAGAGCCAGTGCAGGTTCGACTGGTTTGCCCCAATTTAACCGAGCAGATGTGGATCAAGAAACTGGACGAAACGAACGTCGATCAGGCAATGCGTTCCCCTGAATCGTTCAGGAGTGACAAGGGCAGCTTAACGAAAACCGAGGCGTCTGAACTCCGGTTGAATCTGCTTCCTTTTGCAATCGTCCGTATTGATCCAATAGAGTGAATAAACAGTTTGAATCTATCTTAAACACTATTTTTGAAGGAGATTTTTATGGCACTGAATAACCCGATTCTTGACGCAACATTGAACAGCATCAGTCTTGAAAATATCAAAAAAGAAATGGGGCCACCGCCTTGGTCTTATCCTGTCGTTCGCGCCGATCACGTCGTCGGTGTAGTGATTTACCAGAATCCGGGACAGGTCAATGACCGTCACTGTCACAACTATGATGAGTGGTGGGTCGTACTTGAAGGTGAAATCGACTGGGTTATTGAAGGACGCGAAGATCGCCCTGTGCAAGCGAAAGCAGGAGATTTCGTCTATGTACCCGCGCAGACGTTTCACCATATTTATCCAAAAGGTGATAAACCGTCTGTGCGCTTGGGGATTGCGCTACCGGGTCATGGGCATCTCCATGAGAAACCGTTGAAAAAAGTGAAGGTCACGATTGAGTAATGAACCTGAAACCCTCTCCGTCCCCTTCATAATCCATCGACTTAGCGAATAATTAAACTGCCCTGAATATCACCTGTCGCGACGCGCGTGATGTGCTTATGAAATCGGCATTTTATTCAATGATGGTCACATACTGATTGGCTTTCACCTGTCGTTTCGTTAGCGTTTTTCCCGTTGGCCACTTGACCTCAATCTTGTCCACAACACGCGCTTCACCGATTCCAAAAAGCAATCGGAAATCGCTTGCAGAGGCGTAGCCTGCTCCACCTGTAATCTCTTTGACTTGGATTATTCCGTCAACAGTGACCTTCACCGATGTCCCGATTGCCGATTTGTTGCTTTGCATACCAACTGCACGGATGCCAATCCAGTGATTGCGATTTCCACCATCGTTACGAAGCAACGTCGGTGATGCATCGGTATTCGAGATGAGTATATCGATGTCCCCGTCATTATCATAATCGCCAAAAGCCGCGCCTCGACTGGATTGGACGACACTTGCATCCATAAGAATCTGCACAAACGTACCATCGCCCTGATTCTTAAACAGAAAGTTTGGTTGCTTATAAGTACTCGTTTTGTCGAATTTCTCCACGTTCACCAAAAGGTGACCGTTGGCGACAAACAGATCCGATGCTCCATCATTGTCGTAGTCAATGAACGCCGTGCCCCAGCCAACAGTGGAATAGCTAATCGGTCCCGTGAGGGAGGTGTGGGACGCATCGGAAAACAGTCCATCCCCATCGTTGTGATACAAGGTGTTGACCTGATCTTGATAGT
The DNA here is from genome assembly GCA_022567695.1 of Candidatus Poribacteria bacterium. Taxonomy (GTDB): domain Bacteria; phylum Poribacteria; class WGA-4E; order WGA-4E; family PCPOR2b; genus JADFGN01. The sequence continues at coordinate 14,420 of JADFGN010000099.1, forward strand.
TGGTAACAACAAGGTCTAGATATCCATCGTTGTCGTAATCCCCGAAGCATGCGCCCATGCCTCCCTCTGCCTCGCCATCTTCACTAAATCCAACTCCCGCCCAAAAGGTGACATCGGTGAACGTCTTATCGCCGTTGTTCCGGTACAGAAAATTTCGTGTATCGTCGTTGGCGATATAGATATCTACGTCGCCGTCATTATCGTAATCACCGCACGCGATTCCAAGCCCTTTTCCGTTTGGATTGAAAATACCAGCTTTCCGCGTGACATCAGTAAACGTCCCATCGCCATTATTCCGATATAATACGTCAGCTTCTCCCGGATATTCGCTAGGACCGCAGTCGGCTCGAATTCGCCCGCCACAAGGCTTGTGGTCTTCCACTCGGAATTGAAGGTAGTTGACGACGTAGAGATCGAGGTCACCATCTCGGTCATAGTCCAAAAACGCACAACTCGAACTCCATGACTCGCAGTCAACGCCAGCCGCTTGAGTCACGTCCGAGAACGTCCCATCGCCGTTATTACGGTACAAGGTGTTGCGCTTGAAATTCGTAACGTATAGGTCAATGAACCCATCGTTGTCATAATCGCCGACACAGCAACCGATGCCGTAGCCCTCATCTCCGACCCCCGCAACGTCAGTCACATCTGTAAACGTGCTGTCGCCGTTATTTCGATAGAGCGCATTCTTCGCAACTTTCGGTGGTGAACCGGGAAGACTTGCTCCGTTGACAAGGTAAATGTCAAGGTTCTCATCGTTGTCATAATCGAGGAAAGCACAACCCGATGCAACAGTTTCAAGGATGTATCCCTTACCACTCCTTCCCAAGTGGTGTTTAAATACAATGCCGGACTGCGCTGTTACGTCTGTGAATTGAATCGGTTGCGCGGAATGAACAAGCGGTTGGGAGAGAATGAAATAAATAAAGAGTGTGAGACGTGTCATTTGCTAAATCGAAGGGTCGGAAGATTCAGGCGAGAAGCAACTCCGCAAGGCATGAGCTAATCCAGTGGTTTCTCCAGGTAAATTTTGGAATTGACACCGTTGTTGGGTTAGGTTATAATGGTGACGTTTCCTAAATTAGGGCACATCTGCTTTGTACTTTAGCAGATTTTCGTTATGGATTCAAGGAGAAATCTCGGATAAAATTTATGCGGGAATTCTTTCTCGGATAAAAATTGGGGTTCATGCCAAAAATTCGTCGTGAGCGACGGAAGAAGCAAAGGTTCTGAAGTGGTGGGAAACCGTTTTAGGATTGGATTTTGCCTTCCGACACAGACGATTTTAAGTGACGATAAATTTGGTTTGTCCCCAGATTTTCCAAAATTTTATCGAGATTTTTTTCACGAATAAATTTTTTCTTGCTAATCATAAGTTAGGCATTGAAATTGGATTAGCATGCTTAGTTCAACTCAACTCGACGCCAAGAATGACGCGATGGCGTACTTTCGGGGACCAACCGTCTCAGCAGCGGCTGCCATTGGAGGAACAACCGGACCAAGTTCTAAAAATATCATTGGTTTAGGCATTGGGGCAAAGGTAGTCTCCGGCACCGTTCTATCTGGGGAAGACGCTGTCCGGGTCTACGTTCGCGTCAAGATGCCTCGCGGCCAATTATCTGCGAATCACATCATCCCCCAGCAATTCGGTGCGCTACCCACAGATGTCATCGAAGTCGGTAATGTCACAGCTTCTCAAAGTTTGAGAACTTGGCAACGGTTCGGTCAGCATCGTCCGACTTCCTGTGGTGTTTCCGTCGGACACCCCAACATTACGGCAGGAACGCTTGGCTGTTTGGTCGAGAAAGACAGTAGGCACTATATCTTGAGCAATAATCACGTCTTGGCTGATAGTAACAATGCTACAGTAGGCGATCAGATCATTCAGCAAGGTGCGGCAGACGGAGGCTCATCTCCAAATGATGATATTGCGACTCTGGAACCGTACCAAAGTATTGATTTCAGTGGAAATCCGAATCATATTGATGCGGCAATAGCGGAAGTCGGAGCGGATACTCAAACCACGGTTGAACCGGAAATTATCGATATTGGAAGCCCTCAACCAACGCCGAAAACTGCATTGCTTTACCAATCTGTGCGGAAGCATGGTCGAACCACAGGGCACACGATTGGAGTCATAACGGACCTCAGTGCGAATATTTGGGTCGGCTATCGAGTAGGCAACCAAAACCTCTCAGCATGGTTTGAAGATCAAATTGCAGTCATGGGGATAGGAGCAGCCCCGTTCTCCCGCGGCGGAGATTCCGGTTCACTGATTGTCGATGCAGTGACCCTTGAACCTGTTGCTTTGCTCTTTGCAGGCGGGGATTCACTGACTTTTGCCAATCCGATAGATTTGGTGCTTCAACACTATGGAATAACCATTGTTGGATAAAAGGAGGTGGCTGATGATGACCATTTTTGAAGCGAAGAAACACCTGCAAGACCGCTATCGCTTTGAAGAGGGTTTTGTTGGTGTCGGAATTTGTCACTATGCGAATGAAGATGCTCTGCGCATTTATGTGGCAGATGCTCATTTCCCGATCGTGCAACAACTTAAAGGTAATGCGAAATTTGAGGGATTTCCTGTGGTCGTGGAAGTTTCAGGAAAAATTCAAGCGTTTTCTGCGTAGGAAGATCAATTTACCCGTCGGAGTGCCTAACCAGTCGTTGCAGGCGACGGCGGGATCTTTCGTTTTACGAATATCAACAAACAACTGACCGGGTTTGGGTGGTCGGAAGGTTTCCTGCGAACCCCGCCGCGCCTGAACTCGGTCGTTAGGAAGGGCAGGAAAACATTGATGGTGGTTGGGAAAGGAAGGCGCGGAAACTGATTCAGTGGTTACAGTT
>JADFGN010000647.1 GCA_022567695.1 Candidatus Poribacteria bacterium
GATGGGGCAGAGGGACCGGGGAATTACGCGCTCAATCGCAAGTGTACGCTGTCTCTGATTCTCACTAAATCGGGGCAAGTTTACAAATCCGTCGCATTTTTGGATACCGGCGAAAACGACCTGCCTCAACTTCGCCGATTGATAGAAGAAACGTGCGGTCCGATGCCTGAGAATGAGAAGGCTGCGCGTGAATGGATGGCAGAACAGCTGCCGCCGGAACGTGACGCTCTGCAAAAGTTGGCGGTTCAACAGGCAATCGAACTTCACTGGTTACATGACAAGCTGGAACAGTTACGACAAGCCAGAAGAAACGCTCGCCAGCAGATGTCGCCTGGAGCGATGGACGATATGTCTGCGTCCACTGTGGTTTCCGGCCCATCGCCACAAACTGCCCTGACGCCAGTGATGGCTTACGCGCCTGTCGGGCCTTTAGCGGGACGAGAATTCGACGTCGCCAAAGAAATCTCCGATTCCCCCGGCGCACTTCTGTTTGTCCATGACTGGGTGCCAAACACCTTTCGGATGGTCATGGGGTTTGATAAAATGGCTGCCGAATACGCACTGCTCGGATTGAAGTCATTTACCCTCGTGCTTGCCGCCGATCGAACCAAAGCAGAAAGCCAACTGGCGATGAGAAAAAGCCCTCCCGTGATGGATCGGCAACTTTCCATCGTGGGAAAATACGGTTTCTTACGGTTAGAGAAGCCGGTAATGCTCAGTTTAGATGGCATCGAAGGCCCCGGAAATTATGCCTTGAATCGCAAGGCAGCGCTGACGTTGCTTGTGACAAAAGCCGGAAAGATTCACAAATCGGTTGGCTTTACAGATACCGGCGTCCATAATTTGCCCTATGTTCGGCAACTGATAAACGAAGTTCTGGCCCCTGTGCCCCACGATGTTGACGAGCTACGCGAATTCGTTTTGACGTGGCTGTCCGACAATGAGGAAGCGTTGCGAAAGGTAGCGCGTGCCCATGTCGCCTTTGGGCATTCAAAAGAGGAAGCGTTCTCGCGTGTGCTAAAAACTATTGAAAAGATGACAGGTCCAATCCCACAGCCGTCAGAAGCTTTACGAGAAATCGTCGAAGCGTGGATGCCCGCAGAAATCGACACCTTACGCTCAATGGCAGTCGATCAAGCTGGGGAAGTTTTCTTCATGCATCGTGTGTTAGCCCGCGCTCAGGCCGCAAGGAACAGAAATCAGATGCAGCGATCTTCCGGCAAAAAAAACGCAATGCAGGAGTCCCGCATGGAGCGCAAGGAAACCCGCGACGTTGCACAGCCCAAAACCAGTCCCGCTTCAGAATCCGCCGTCAGACAAGGCAAACCACCGACGGATGCAAAGCTGAATCTGTTGTTTCGGGGGTTTATTCGACAGACAAATAGTAAGGAACAAACAGATGCGGTTTTCGCGGATATTAAGAAGCGAGCGGCTGAAAGCGATCAACTGGCAACGCAAGTCATTGACATGTTTAAATTGATGTTGAGTTTGCGAGATCGATACGGAAGTCAATACGCGCAAGAGTTGGCAGAAACGTACCTCAAAAGTCACGCGGAGCAAGGAAAATGAGAAGATTACGATCGACACACCTCTGTCTCTTGATGCTGGTCTGGACATCATTGGTGGTAAGCAAGGCAGTTGGAGAAAACACCACCTCATCGGAATCCTTCCATTTCACCTATGACATTCTGCCGATTTTGGCGAAATCCGGCTGTTCAGCGGCGGAATGTCATGGCAGTGCAACCGGACGCGGTGGCTTCAAGCTGTCTCTATTTGGCTCCGATCCAAGAAGCGATTATGAGACAATTACGCAGGAGTTGGGTGGAAGGCGCGTGGATGAGCGACTCCCAGCGAATAGTCTAATCCTCAAGAAGCCCACGAGACAAATGCGGCATGGGGGCGGACGACGATTCCACCAAGATGATCGAGCTTTCAAAGACCTACTCCGCTGGATCGAGCGTGGAACACCCTATATTAAAGGTGAACCGAAAAATCTGCTTGACTTGGCGTTAAAACCAGATACCGATGGCACCTTGCGTTATGCGGTCATTGCAACCTTTCAAACGTCAAACGGGAGGCAGGAAGGCGATGTGACACGATTGGCGATGTTAAATTCCACAAACGACCTCGTTGCCACTGTGGATAAGCATGGAAACGTCGCTCGGCAGGGACCGGGAGAAGCGTGGATACTTGCTCGGTACGGACATCTGAGCGCCCGAATCTCGATAAAGCAGGCTTTTCCTCACGTGGAAAACCTCTCCCACACAACGACGACACCAACCGATTCGTTATATCGACCTCACCCGCTAGACGAGGTTTGGCTCAAACGCATCAAGGAGTTTGGATTGATCCCCGCTCCATCCGCTTCCGACTCTGTTCTTGTTCGTCGGCTTTATTTAGATTTGGCTGGAAGGCCGCCAAGTCCTTATGAGGTGGATCGCTTTTTGGGACTGCCTGACAAGGACCGGGTTGAGGTCACGGTTAATGGACTGTTGAAATCTCCAGAGTTCTCCGAAGCGTTCGCCCTCCATCTTGGAGAATGGTTTGAAGTCCCACCGCCCGGTAAGGATGGCAGAAACGATAGGAAAAGAAATGACTTTCTGCGACAATTCTTCCGGGAGTCGATGCAAGCTAACGATTCGATGTCCGAAATCGTCACAAAAATTTTGACCGAAGAGGGCCCGAAGCAAGCATGGCAAAGGTTCAGCGATCCACGGGACCGCGCCGAGTTCGTGGGGAGATCGATGCTGGGTTTGAGTATCGGGTGTGCGCGTTGTCATAACCACCCCTTAGATCGGTGGAAACGGACCGAACACCTCCAATTCTCGGCTTATTTTACCGATCTGCGTCCCTCTGCCGGTGGCGGGATGATGATGGGCAAGTTTTTTCAACCAGAAAATGGGAAATTGATTGAGCCAGTTTTGTTGCCACTCAGTTCAAGCGAACCGAATGCCGAACTTTCTAATGCCCAAAAATTGACTTGGTTGGTTCTTGAGGGAGGCGGTGATCAATTTGCTCGAAATATCGCCAACCGGGTTTTTGGTGTGCTGATTGGGAAATATCTGGTCAATCCGCCAACAGACCACCGCTTGAGTAATCCAGCCATTCATGAACCCATCTTAGATCTCTTGACGGAAACCTTCCGAGCGAGCGGAACTGATCTCCGGGAATTGGTGCATTTTATCGTGACCTCCCGGCTATATGCGCTTTCGAGCGATCCGACTGGAGAGGAGTCTTTATCCGGCGATCCGGTGCTTCAATACATGGCACGAAGGGAGGCACGACCCCTTTCGGCTGCGCAGTTCAAAGCTGCGGTTGAGTTTGTTGTAGGCGTGGAAATCAAACAGCCTTCCCCACCGGAATCCCCGCTATCGCGACAGCTTTATGTCATGAACAGTGGCCTCATTCAAGCAGGGCTAGAACAGGCGGGAAATCAGGTGGATGCCGTTTTCGACTTCGAGATAGATGCGAGCAAGCAGCTTGAAGATTTGTACACTTTAATTCTGTCGCGCCCCCCGCGTTCTGAGGAAAGGAGGGCATTTGTCCCGCTTTTGTCGGAGGCAGAGGATGCGAGAACCGCGGGTAAGGATTTGGCGTTTGCTTTGTTGGCGAGCCGTGAGTTTGGATCGCTGCGATGAGGATGGCCACATAGGAGAAATCAAAACAATAGAACAGGCTA